>JAGWVB010000089.1 GCA_018971105.1 Burkholderiales bacterium | reverse complement strand
GCGAGCGCGCGTGCTCGTAGGTCATGCGGTAGGCGATGCGCACCACCGCCAGCCCCATCAGCGTGACGATCGGGTGCAGCGCCAGCACCGCGCGCGGCACCTGCCTCAGGCCGAGCCCCATCACGAAGGCCGCGCTGAAGGCGCCGCCGATGGCGCAGGCCACCGTCAGGCGCTTGATCTCGGCGAAGCCGGAGAAGCGCCACATGCTCTGCGGCACCTTGCAGGCGACGCCGGCCAGCAGGTAGACGGCGACGACGCCGAGCAGCACCCAGCCGTCGTAAGGCGGGCGCGCGCTGATCCAGCGTTCGAAGCCGAGCCGGAACAGGTAGGTGATGTTCCAGCAGGCGGCGACGACGACGGCATCGACCGCCATCGACACCGGCTGGCGATGCGGTCGCAGCCGCGCCAGCAGCAGGTCGACGCGCTGCCAGAACGACAGCGCCGAGGGCGCATGCGGCGCCTCGCTCACCGCGCGCCCTCCATGCCGAGGTCGCGCCAGCTCAGCACGCGGTGGTCGGCGCGCTCGTGGCTGGTCTCGCCGCCGTACAGCAGCAGCGGCGGCGCCGCCACGGCCCCGGCGGCCCCGGCGGCATCGCGCCAGCGGCGCGCCGGCGCGATCCAGTCGGCGGCGTAGGTCGTGCCCGACTTGCATTCGACGCCGTGCAGGCGACCACGGTGTTCGAACACGAGGTCGACCTCGAGGCCGTGGTTGTCGCGCCAGAAATGCAGGTCGGCCGGCAGGCCGCGGTTGTAGCGGTGCTTGAGCGTCTCGGCGACGGCCCAGGTCTCGAACACGGCGCCGCGCGCGGCATGCACCTCCAGGTCCTGCGGCGTGGCGATGCGCAGCAGGTGGCACAGCAGCCCGCTGTCGAGGAAATAGAGCTTGGGCGACTTGACGAGGCGCTTGCCGAAGTTGCGGTGGTACGGCGGCACCAGCGTGACGAGGTGGCTGGCCTGCAGCACCGTCAGCCATTGGCGCGCCGTCGGCTGGCTGATGCCGCAGTCGGCCGCCAGGCTGTTGAGGTTGAGCAGCTGCGCGCTGCGCGCCGCGCACATCGACAGGAAGCGCTGGAACGTCATCAGGTTGCCGATGTTCAGGATCTGGCGCACGTCGCGCTCGAGGTAGGTCGCGACATAGGCCGCGTACCAGTGCGGCGCATCGACCTCGCGGTGCGCCGCGTGCAGCGCCGGGTAGCCGCCCTGCCACAGCCGCTGCTCGAGCGTGACGCGCGCGCCGCCGGCGAGCTCGGGCTGCGCCAGCGGCAGCAGCGTCAGCATGCCGGCCCGGCCGGCCAGCGACTGGTCGATCTGTGCATGCAGCCCCAGCACCTGCGAGCCGGTGAGCACCCAGCGTCCCATGCGCGGCGCGGCGTCGGCAATGCCCAGCAGGTACGACAGCAGCGCCGGCGCGCGCTGTGCCTCGTCGAGGATGGCACCGCCGGCATGCCGATCGAGGAAGCGCCGCGGGTCGGCGAGCGCCAGCTCGCGCGTGTCGGGGTCCTCGAGGTTGACATGCGGCAGCTCGGGGAAGGCGGCGCGCACCAGCGTCGTCTTGCCCGACTGGCGCGGGCCGGTGACGGCCAGCACCGGGAATCCGCGCGCGAGCTGCTGCAGCGTGCGGGTGGCGTGGCGCGGGATCACGATGTGTACAGTTTCAAAATCGAATATTGATATTGTACGGAGCCTATCGGGACCGGCCCCACAGCAGCCGCAGCGTGCGCCAGATCACGCCGAGGTCGGTCGCCAGCGACGCGTGGTCGGCGTAGTCGGCGGCGCGCTGCAGCTTGAGCGGCAGGATGCGCTCGATGTACTCGCGCTCGGGGTCGGCGGCGCGCGCCAGCAGCGTCGCCTCGTCGAGGAATTCGAGCGACGACGGGTCGGTGATGCCGGGCCGCACGGCCAGCGCGCGCTCGCGCAGCGCCACCGGGTAATGCGCGACGTAGCGCGGCACCTCGGGGCGCGGGCCGACCAGGCTCATGCGCCCGCGCAGCACGTCGACGAGCTGCGGCAGCTCGTCGAGCCGGGTGCGCCGCAGCCAGGCGCCGGCGCGCGTGATGCGCGCATCGGCGCCGACCGTCAGCGGCAGGCCGGGTGCGCCGTCGGCCATGGTGCGGAACTTGTGGATCCGGAACGGCACGCCGTGGCGCCCGACGCGCAGCTGGCGGTACAGCACCGGCCCCGCGCTGTCGAGCTTGATCCACAGCGCCAGCAGCGCCAGCAGCGGCGCCAGCAGCGCCAGCGCCAGCGCCGAGACGACGAGGTCGAACAGGCGCTTGGCCATCGGCTTGCGGGCGCTGCGCCGCTGCGGCGCTCAGGCGGCGGCGAGCGCGGCGCGCAGCGCCGCGGCGACGCGCTCGACATCGGCCGGCGTCATCCTCGTGTACAGCGGCAGGCTGACCATCGTCTCGTAGGCGCGCTGGCTGTGCGGGAAGTCGGCCGCGGCCAGCGCGTAGCGCTCGCGCCAATACGGATGCAGGTGCAGCGGGATGTAGTGCACGCTGCAGCCGATGCCGGCCTCGAACAGGCGCTCGATGAGCCGGTCGCGCTCGATGCCGGCGCCCGGCGCCAGGCGCACGGCATAGATGTGCCAGGCATGGCTGTCGCCCGCGCCCGGGCGCGGCGGCAGGATCAGCGGCAGGCCGGCGAGCGCGGCGTCGTAATGCGCGGCCAGCGCCTCGCGCCGGCGCTGGAAATCATGCGCGCGCCGCAGCTGGTGGATGCCGAGCGCGGCGGCGATGTCGGTCAGGTTGTACTTGAAGCCGGGCGCGACGACCTCGTAGTACCAGCTCGGCACCTTCGCGGTGAAGCGGTCGAAGGCGTCGCGGTTCATGCCGTGCAGCCGCATCGTGCGCGCGCGCTGGGCGAGCTGCGCATCGCGCGTCACGAGCATGCCGCCCTCGCCCGTCGTGATCGTCTTGTTGGCGTAGAAGCTGAACACCGTCGCGTCGCTGGCCAGCGTGCCGACGAGGCGGCCGCCGCACAGCGTCGGCAGCGCATGCGCCGCGTCCTCGACCACCTTCAGGCCATGGCGGCGCGCGATCCCGAGCAGGCGCGGCATGTCGGCCGCCAGGCCACCGTAATGCACCGGCAGGATCGCCTTCGTGCGCGGCGTGATCGCGGCCTCGACCGCCGCGGGATCGATGTTCAGCGTCGCCGGGTCGATGTCGACCAGCCTCACGTCGGCGCCGAGGTAGCGCACGACCTCGGCCGTGGCGGTGAAGGTATGCGTGGTCGTGATGACCTCGTCGCCGGGACCGATGCCCAGCGCCTCGAGCGCGAGGTGCAGGCCGGCCGTGGCCGAATTGACGGCGATCGCGTGCAGGCCTTCGGCGTCGCCGAGGAAGGCGGCGAAATCCTGCTCGAAGCGGCGCGCCTTGGGGCCGGTCGTGACCCAGCCCGAGCGCAGCGTGTCGACGACCTCGGCGATCTCTGCTTCGCCGATCTCGGGCAATGCGTAGGGTAGGAATTCTTGCGCCATGGCCGATTATCGCGGCGCCGCTTTGGCGATCCAGGCCAGCCGGTGCGTGCGCAGCAGCGGCAGCGCGTTGCACAGGCGCCAGAGCTGCGGATGCAGGCGCACGACGCGGCGCGCCAGCGGCGGCGCCAGCGTCACGCGGCGCGCGTCGATCGCCGCCTGCGGGAACAGCTCGCGCAGCCGCGCCGGCTTGACGCCGCGCACATCGGGGTTGCGCGGGTTGTCGTACACGAAGTCGTACCAGAGCACGGCGCCGCCAGGCCGGAGCCAGGACCAGATGCGATCGGCCAGGCGCTGCTGGAAGCCGGCGTCGAGGATGGAGCTGAAGACGGTGGAGAGGACGACGAGGTCCAGGCTCGCCGGCGCCCGTTCGAGCTGCAGCGCGTCGCCCTCGTGGACGGCGGTGGCCGCCGGCAGGCGGCGCCGCGCGACGGCGGCGCGCGCGGGCAGCAGCTCGTTGCCGGCCAGGCGCGCCGGGTCGCAACCCAGGCGCAGCAGTTCGAGCAGGTTGTCGCCGGCGCCGCAGCCGACTTCGAGCACGTCGAGCTCGGCGAGCGCGCGCGGCGCATGGCGGCGCAGCAGGCCGATGAGGGCGCGCTGGCGCTCCTGCTGCGCCTGCCAGACCTCGGGTCGCAGCGGATCGTAGAGGCCGGCGTCGCTGCGTCGCGCATAGCGCGCGGCCACGGCTTCGGGTTCGTCGCTCATGGCTCGATCATGCGCCGTGCCTGGGTCGCCCACGGGGCACTCGCGGGTCGCTCATGCGGCGCTCCTCAGGCCACGGCCTCGATGAAGCGCCGCGCCAGCACCGGGTAGGTGTGTTGGGCGAGCACATAGGCGCGGCCGCGCTCGCCCAGCACGCGCCGCTCGTCCGGCGTCAGCGCCGCCAGGCGGCGCAGGCCGGCAGCGACGGCGGCCGCATCGCCCGGCGCCACCGTGAGGCCGCAGCCGGCGTCGGCCACCGGGTCGTTGCCGGCCTCGACCGCATGCAGCACCGGCCGCGCCGCCATCATGTAGTCCATCAGCTTGTTCGGGGCGATGCCGAAGCGGTAGATCGGCACCCGCTGCCAGCCGATGTAGGCGATGGCTACGCGGGCCAGGAAGCTGCGCACCTGGGCCTTGGGTATCGGCGCCAGCATCGTCACATGCGCCAGCCCCTCGTCGGCGACGCGGCGCGCGAGCCGCGCCTGCTCGTGGCCGCTGCCGACGAGGACGAAGCGCAGGCCCGCGTCGCGCAGCAGCGCCGCGGCATCGAGCAGGGTGTCGAGCGCGTTGGGCTGGCCCATCGAGCCGGCGTAGCCGACGACGGTGCCGGGCGCGGCCAGCGCGGCGGCGACATCGTCGCGCAGCGGCGCCGGCTCGCCCTCCCATTCGTCGGGCGTGATGCCGTTGGGGACGATCGCCAGCCGCGCCAGGTCGAGCCCGCGCGAGGCCATGTAGGCGTGCACCTTGGGCAGCATCGAGACGACGCGGTCGGCGTCGCGGTAGGCGGCGTCCTCGGCCGCCTGGCACAGCAGGATGAAGGGGTGGCGGCGCGACATGCCCGAGAGCTCGATCGGCGACAGCGGCCAGAGATCGTGCACCTCGTAGACGAGGCGGGCGCCGGCGCGGCGCGCGATGCGGCGCGCGACCCAGATGTCCATCGGATAGGTGCTGGACGCGATCACGACATCGGGCTTGAACTCGCGCACGAGGCGCGGCGTGTCGCGCCAGACGGCGCGCAGGAAGGCGACGATGTTCTTCACCCGGCCCAGGCCGTTGCCCTGGTAGGGCGGCGTCGCGTACCAGCGGTAGGCGATGCCGTCGGTCGTCTCGTCGCCGGCTTGCGGCTGGCGCGAGCGCACATGCGAGTAGTCGGCCGCCAGCATCTGCACCCGGTGGCCCAGGCGCACCCATTCGCGCGCCAGGTAATAGGGCCGGTACTCCATGCCCAGCGCCGGGCTGCCGGCGTAGTGGTTGAGGTAGAGGATGTTCATGCGAGTTCGCGCAGGCGCTCGACGAAGGCCTGCACGCAGGGCGGAAAGAGGGCGTGGTCCCGCACCCAGGCGCGATTGGCCCGGGCGATGTCGTCGGCGCGCGGCAGCAGGCGCTGCAGCGCCGCCGGCTGCAGCAGCGCGGCCTCGGGAACGATGAGGCCATTGTCGCCGTCGCGCACCAGCTCGCGGTTGGCCGGCAGGTCCGATACGACGGGCAGGCAGCCCTGGGCCATCGCTTCGAGCACCGACACCGACACCGAATCGCTGGCCGGCAGGCTCAGATACCAGCGCGCCCGGGCGTACCAGCGGGCCTGCTCGTCGGCGCCCAGGCGGCCGACGCAGGCGATGCGATCGGCGAGCCCGAGTTCGCGCGCCTGGCGCTCGACCGCCGGGCGCAGGCTGCCGTCGTTGGCGACGACGAGCCGGCCCGTGGCGCCGGCCAACGCCGCGAACTGACGCAGCACGCGCTCGGGCCGGTAGATCGGCTCGAGGCCGCGGTTGGCATAGAACAGCGTGTCGTCCTTGGCCGCCGGCGCCGGCGGCAGCGCTTCGAGGCCGAAGGGAAACACCATCACCTCGGCCGCGCCGAGCGCGCGCATGCGCTCGGCCATCACCTGCGAGTCGCTCGTCGTCAGCGCGCTGGCGCGCAGCACGCGCGACGTGACCCAGCGCAGCGGCGCGCTGCGCTGCGGCGCGACGAGGATGTCGCTGCCCCAGGCCGATGCGACGAGCCGCCCGCGCAGGCCGTACAGGCGCAGCGCGAGCCAGGCCAGCGTGCCATGCGAGCTCAGGTAATGCGCGTGCAGCCAATGCGCGTCGACCCGCTGCAGCCAGCGCGCCAGCCGCGGCAGCTGCCGGAGCAGCGCGACATTGCCACCGGCCGCGTCGCTGCGCTGCTCCAGCGCCAGGCGCCGCGCGGCGGGCACGGCGGCATCGAACCCCGGCATGAAGCCGCGGCTCGACGCGGCCCAGAGTTCCAGCGCCGGCAGGGCCGCCAGCGCACGCGCCCATTTCAGCAGATGCGGGCTGTCGCCGTCGCCGATCAGCACCAGGCGCAGCGGCTGCACGGTCAGCGCGCCGCCGCCCAGGCGTCGTATTGCGCGCGCGCCTCGGGATGGGCCTGCAGCCACGCGGCGTCGAGTTCGCGCGTGTCGCCGACGACCCGGGCCGGCTGGCCGGCGACGACGGCGAAATCGGGCACCGCACCGCTGACGTAGCTGTAGGCCTTGACGAGCACGCCGCGCCCCAGGTGCGCACCCGGTGCCAGCACGCTGTGCGGCCCGATGAAGCTGTAGGCGCCGACGCGCGTCGGCGCCCGCATGAAACCGGGCGGATGCTCGTCGCCCCAGTAGGCCCGGCCGGCCAGTCGCAGCGCCTGGTGGCTGCTGTGGGTCAGCAGCGCGCAATGGGTGGTGACCTGCACGCCTTCATCGAGCGTCAATCCGGCCGCGGCGTCGAGGACGTTGAAATGGCCGACGTACACATGGTCGGCGATGTCGAGCCCGGCCGGGTGGTCGATATGCGTGTGGCTGCTGATGCGCGTGTGCGCCAGCCAGCGGCCGTCGGCGCGGCGCCAGCCATAGAGCATGCGCGGCGCCGCCAGCGCCCGCCAGACCCGGTTCAGCCACTCGCGCATGGCGGCCATGCTAGCGCCGCCGGCGCGCGAAAACGAGGCGCAGGTCCCGTGCCAGCGCCGGCCCGGGCCAGAGCACGCGCCGCAAGGGCCAGCCGACCGCCGAGGCGAAGCACCCGGCCAGCACGACCACGCTGACCGTGTAGGCCGCCGACGCGGCCAGCGCCGCGCCCGCCGTGCCCAGGCGCGGCACCAGCGTCCAGGCGAGCAGGCCGTTGACGAGCAGCGACAGCGCCGCCACCTGGGCCGGCACCTGCGGCCGGCCGACGTGGTTCGTGAAATAGGCCGAGAAGGCCGACGCGCCGCCGAACAGCAGCGCACCCGGCAGCAGCAGCGCCAGCGGCAGCAGGCTGCCGGCATAGGCCGGGCCGAGCACGCGCGGCAGCAGCAGCGCCGCCAGCAGCCAGAGCAGCGGCGCGGCCAGCAGCAGCGCCGTCACGCCCAGCTGCACGACGCGCACGGTGGTGTTGGCGGCCAGGTCGGCGTCGGGCGTGCCGATGCGGGCGTAAACGGCCTGCGTGAGCGAACCCGAGACGAACCACAGCAGCTCGGCGACGACGACGGCGATCGAGTACACGCCGGTGTCGGCCAGGCCCCGCACATGCTCGACCACGAAGAGGCCGACGCGGTAGTTGGCCAGGCCGATGAGGTTGGTGACGCCTATCGTGACGATGAACGCGGTGTCGGCGCGCAAGGCGGCGAAATCCGGTCGGCCCAGGCGATCGCCGCGCCGGAACAGCCCGAGCAGGACCAAGGCGACGAGCAGCTTCGCACCGACCCAGGCCGCCAGCACCTGCGGCACGCCGCCCCGCCCCAGCGCCCAGACCACCGCCAGCAGCGCCAGCGCGAGGCAGGGCGGCGCCAGCGAGACGCGCGACATCGGCACCATGCGCCCCTGCCCCAGCCACCAGCCGGCGAGGTTGGGCGAGAGCAGCAGCAGCGGCGCCGCCACGGCCAGCAGCCAGAGCCACCGGTAGGCCGCGGGCCCGAACGCCGACACGGCCCACAGCACGGCGCCCGCGAGCAGCCCGAACCCGGCCAGCGCCAGCACCATCGCGCCGACCCAGCCCCGCGGTTGCTCGCCATGGTGCGACACGCGCCGCGCCAGCGCGATGCCGAAGCCCGACACCAGCGCCAGCAGCAGCCCCTCGACGCTGGTGAAGAGCGCGAACGTGCCCTGCGCCTGCGGCGACACGCGCGCCACCAGCGTCGTGATGCCGAGCACGGCCGCGACGCGCGCGCCGCGCGTGACGAGGTTGACCAGCGTGCCCTTCCTGACGCCTTCGTCGACGCTCGCGGCCGCGCTCATCGGCATCTCACTTCGTCAAGGTCAGGCGCACGATGTCGCCGCGGTCGAGCCAGCGCGTGGCCAGCAGCGCGGCCTTGTTGCGCCACAGCGGCCCGTCGCCCATCACGCCCTCGCTGGCCCAGTGCACCGGCTTCAAGCCGGCGCGCGCGGCGGCGGCGGCGAGCGTGGCGCGGCTGAACATCGTCAGGTGCCAGGGCGGTGTCATCAGATGCCAGTCGGCACCGCGGCGCCGGGCATAGGCGCTGCCCCAGTCGCCGGTCGTCAGCACCACGCTGCCGCCGGGCGCGAGCACCCTGGCGGCCTCGCTCAGCAGCGGCACCGGATCGGGCACATGCTCGATCACGTCCCACAGCGTGACGACGTCGTAGCGGCCGGCCTCCAGCGCCGCCTGCTGCAGCGTGCCGGTGTGCACGGGCAGGCCCAGCTGCTCGCGCGCCCAGGCCGAACTCCAGGCCGACAGCTCGACGCCCTGCACCTCGTAGTGCGCGCGCGCCTCGGCGAGGAAGAAGCCGGCGGCGCAGCCGACGTCGAGCAGCCGGCCCCGGCGCGGGATGCGCGGCGGCAGATGGCGCAGCAGCCAGAGCTTGCGCCGCGCCTGGGCGCGGCGCGCGGCCTGCTGGCCGACGTAATCGCTGAAGACCTGATCGTGGCCGCCGCGGTAGTAGTCGGCGCCGTAGAGGGCGTCGAAATCGATGCCCGCCGGGTCCTGGCCGACGTAGAGGCAGGCGCAGGCGCGGCAGGCCACGAGGTCGAATCCGTTGCGCCGGAACTGCGGCGCCGGGTCGGGCGTCGCGCAGACGACGCAGGGGCGGTGGCTCACCTCGCGCCGGCGGCGACGGCCGTGCGCAGCGCCGCGACGACCCGATCCTGGTCGGCGGCGCCGAGGTCGGCGCTCATCGGCAGGCTGAGCACGCGCGCGGCAAGCCGGCTGCTCACGGGGCAGCCCGGCGGGCTGCGGCCGGCGGCATCGGCGGCATAGGCAGCATAGGCGGGCTGCAGGTGCAGCGGCTTCGGGTAATGCACCGCCGTCGGCACGCCGGCGGCCTTCAGCGCGGCCTGCACCGTCTCGCGGTCGTCGACCATCACCGTGTACTGCGCATAGACGCTGTTGCGGTCGGGGCGCACCGTCACCTGCTCGAGGCCCTCGAGCCGCGCGCGGTAGCGCGCGCCGATCGCGGCGCGGCGCTCGAGCTCCCAGTCGAAGCGTTCGAGCTTGGCCAGCACGACGGCGCATTGCAGCGTGTCCATGCGCCCGCCGACGCCCAGCCGCGTGTGCTGGTAGCGCGCGCTCTGGCCATGGACGCGGATCTCGCGCGCGGCCCGGGCCAGGCGCTCGTCGTCGGTGAACAGCGCGCCGCCGTCGCCGTAGCAGCCCAGCGGCTTGCTCGGGAAGAAGCTGGTGGCGCCGAAGGTCGAGAGCGCGCAGGAGCGCCGGCCCTTGTAGAGCGCGCCGAAGCTCTGCGCCGCGTCCTCGATCACCGCCAGGCCATGGCGCGCCGCGATGGCGTTGATCTCGTCCAGGTCGGCCACCTGGCCGTAGAGCGAGACCGGCATGATGGCCCGCGTGCGCGGCGTGATCGCGGCCCCGATCAGGCGCACGTCGATATTGCAGGTGTCGGGCTCGACGTCGACGAACACCGGCCGCGCGCCGGCGAGCACGATGGTCTCGGCCGTGGCGGCGAAGGTGAACGGCGTCGTCACGACCTCGTCGCCCGGCTGCAGCTCGAGCGCCATGAGCGCGATCAGCAGCGCCTCGGTGCCGCTGGCCACGGTGATGCAGTGGCGCGCGCCGGTGTAGTTCTCGAGCGCCTCCTCGAGCTCGCGCACCTCGGGGCCCATGATGTACTGGCCGTGGTCGAGCACGCGCTGGATGCGCGCGTCGATGCTCGTCTTGAGCGCGCCGTATTGCGTCTTCAGGTCGGTGAACTGCATGGGCTCAGGGTGTCGCCTTCGAGGCGGTAGCGTGCGCCGGTGGCGGGGCACGCGGCCTCGCCGCGGCCGGTGGGGGGCAGGTCGAGGCGCTCGCCATGCGCGCTCATCCAGCCGATGCGCCGCGCCGGCACGCCGACGACGAGCGCGTAGGCGGGCACGTCGCGCGCGACGACCGCGCCGGCGCCGACGAAGGCGTACGCGCCCACCGTCGTGCCGCAGACGATGGTGCAGTTGGCGCCCAGCGTCGCGCCGCGCTGCACCAACGTGCGCCGGTACTCGTCCTTGCGCGGCACGGCCGAGCGCGGGTTGTGGACGTTCGTGAACACCATGCTCGGGCCGCAGAAGACATCGTCCTCGAGCGTCACGGCGTCGTAGACCGAGACGTTGTTCTGGATCTTCACGTTGGCGCCGATGCGCACGTCGTTGCCGACATACACGCCCTGCCCGAGCGAGCAGCGCGCGCCGATGCGCGCGCCGGCCGAGACATGGGCGAAATGCCAGACCCGCGTGCCCTCGCCGAGCTCGGCGCCGGCGTCGACGATGGCGCTGGGGTGGACGATGGCCGACATGCGGGAGGCGGCGATCAGAACACCAGCGGCAGGCCGACGCGCTGGCCGTCGCGCGCGCTGCGGTAGGCCGCGAGCACGACCTCGAGCGAGCGCAGGCCCGCGTAGCCGTCGACCTCGGCCTGGCGCTCGCCGCGCAGCGTGCCGATCACGTTGTCGTAGTAGAGCGGGTGGCCGAAGCCGTAGACCGAGGGCGTGGCGTAGCTCGCGTCCTTCACCGCCGCGTCCTCGGGGCGCGGCTCGTCGAACTCCCAATGCTGGACCTCGTTCACGGCGACGCCGCCGATGCGCACCGTGCCGCGCTCGCCGAGGAGGGTCACGCTGCCCTCGAAATTCCGGCCCTGCGTGAGCATCGTGACGTTGATCGAAGCCAGCCCGCCCTTGCGCAGGCGCAGCGACATCACGCCGGTGTCCTCGGCCTCGATGTCGCGCCCCAGCGTCGCCGTGTAGGCATGCACGTTGTCGACCGGGCCGACGAGCCAGTCCACCATGTCCACGTAGTGGCTCGCCTGGTTGAGGAAGGCGCCGCCGTCGAGGTCCCAGCGGCCGCGCCAGGGCGCGTCGTCGTAATAGCTCTGCGGGCGCGTCCAGAACACGTTCACGGTGACGAGGTGGATGCGGCCGAAGCGCCCGCCCTCGACGGCCGCCTTGAGCCGCTGCAGCGTCGGGTTGAGCCGGTTCTGCTTGACGACGAACAGCGTCACCCCGGCCTCGCGGCAGGCGCGCACCATCGCCATGCCCTCGTCCCATTTGGTGGCCATCGGCTTCTCGGTCAGCACATGGCGGCCGGCGGCGGCCACGCGCATGGCCTGGCGCGGATGCAGGCCGCTGGGCGTGGCGAGGACGACGATGTCGGCATCGCTGCCCTCGAGCAGCGCGTCGAGCGATTCGAAGCCGCGCGCGCCGGTGCGCTCGACCGCGGCGGCGAGCGCCGCAGGCCGGTTGTCGCAGACGCCGACGAGCTCGGCGCGCTGCGCATGCTGGCGCAGGGCCTCGAAATGGTTGGCCGAGATGCGGCCGCAACCGACGAGGGCGAAGCGGATCGGGCGGTCGACGATCGGCAGGCGGTGGGGGCTGGATTTCATGGAATCGGGCATTTTACGGGTGCGCCTAAAATTGCAGCAATTCAACAGGCCCCTTATGAGCGACGACAACTCCCTGATCGCCGAACGGCGCGAAAAACTGCAAGCCCTGCGCGCCGCCGGCATCGCGTTCCCGAACGACTTCAAGCCGCGCCACCATGCGGCCGACCTGCACCACAGGCATGGCCAGGTGGCCAACGAGGAACTCGAGCCGCAGGCCATCGTCGTCGCCGTCGCCGGCCGCATGATGCTCAAGCGCGTGATGGGCAAGGCCTGCTTCGCGACGCTGCAGGACGGCAGCGGCCGCATCCAGCTCTACGTCACGCAGGACGCCGTGGGCGCCGAGGCGCTGGCCGAGTTCAAGCGCTGGGACCTGGGCGACATCCTCGGCTGCGAGGGCACGCTGTTCCGCACCAAGAGCGGTGAACTCTCGATCCGCGCCACCTCGGTGCGCCTGCTGACGAAGAGCCTGCGCCCCTTGCCCGACAAGTTCCACGGCATGGCCGACCAGGAGCAGAAATACCGCCAGCGCTATGTCGACCTGATCACCGACGAGGCGGCGCGCAACCGCTTCGTCGCGCGCAGCAAGGCGGTCTCCTCGATCCGCGCCTACATGGTCGAGCATGGCTTCCTCGAGGTCGAGACGCCGATGCTGCATCCGATCCCGGGCGGCGCCAACGCCAAGCCCTTCGTCACCCACCACAACGCGCTCGACCAGGAGATGTTCCTGCGCATCGCGCCCGAGCTCTACCTGAAGCGGCTGCTCGTCGGCGGCTTCGAGCGCGTGTTCGAGATCAACCGCAATTTCCGCAACGAGGGGATCAGCGTCCGCCACAACCCCGAGTTCACGATGATGGAGTTCTACGCGGCCTACTGGACGCACCACGAGCTGATGGACTTCACCGAGCAGGTGCTGCGCCACGCCGCGCGCGCCGCCAGCGGCAGCGCGACGCTGAGCTACGCCGGGCGCGAGGTCGACCTCGACCGGCCTTTCGCGCGCCTGTCGGTGCGCGACGCGCTCGTCGCCCATGCCGGCCTGAGCGAGGCCGAGGCCGGCGACGCGGCGGTGCTGCGCGCGCGTCTGCGCGCCGCCGACGAGGAGGCGCCGGCGCATTGGAGCCTGGCCGAGCTGCAGTTCGGGCTCTTCGAGGCCGTCGTCGAGGCGCAGCTGTGGCAGCCGACCTACATCATCGACTACCCCGTCGAGGTCTCGCCGCTGGCGCGCGCCTCGGACGCGAACCCGGGCGTCACCGAGCGCTTCGAGCTCTTCATCACCGGGCGCGAGGTCGCCAACGGCTTCTCCGAGCTCAACGACGCCGAGGACCAGGCGGCGCGCTTCGCCGCGCAGGCGAAGAACAAGGAGGCGGGCGACGAGGAGGCGATGTACTACGACGCCGATTTCATCCGCGCGCTCGAATACGGCATGCCGCCGGCGGGCGGCTGCGGCATCGGCATCGACCGCCTCATCATGCTGCTCACCGACAGCCCGAGCATCCGCGACGTGATCCTGTTCCCGGCGCTGCGGCGCGAGGCCTGAGCGGGCGGGGCGGGCGGCGATGCCGGCGCAGCGACTCGAGGATCTGGCCGCGATCGAGGCGGCGCTGTGGCAGGAGCTGGGCCGCGCCACGCGCGACAAGGCGCATGGCTGGCGCATCGGCGTGCTGGCCAGCGCCGGCGACGATGGCGCCGACGCGCGCAGCGTCGTGCTGCGCGAGTTCGATGCCGCCACGCGCGAGCTCTCGATCTACACCGACGCGCGCAGCCCCAAGGTGCAGCAGCTGGGGGCCGATCCGCGCGCGACGCTGGTGCTGTGGTCGGCCGCGCTGGGCTGGCAGCTGCGCCTGAAGCTGAGCGTGCGCGTCGAGACCTGCGGGCTGACGGTCTCGTCGCGCTGGGCGCTGCTGAAGATGACGCCGGCGGCGCACGACTACCTCTCGCCGCTGCCGCCGGGGACGGCGCTGCCCTCGGCACTGCAGCCGCCCGAGCGCGGCACGCGCGATCATTTCGCGATCCTGATCGCGCGCGTCGAGGCCGTCGACTGGCTCGAGCTGCATGCGCAAGGCCAGCGCCGCGCCTGTTTCGGCGCCGGGCCCGGCGGCTGGCTCGCGCCCTGAGGGACGCCGCCGGCCGCGCGGCGCGCGCTGCGCGGCGCTAGCGGAACACCGGCTTGCGCTTGGCGAGGAAGGCGTCCATGCCCTCCTTCTGATCGTCGGTCGCGAACAGCGCGTGGAACATGCGGCGCTCGAACGCGACGCCGTCGGCCAGCCCCGACTCGAAGGCGCGGTTCACGCATTCCTTGGCCATCAGCACCGAGGTCGTGCCGACGGCGCAGATCAGCTCGCCCGCGGCCACCGCCTCGTCGATCAGCTTGTCGGCCGCCACGACGCGCGAGACGAGTCCGGCGCGCTCGGCCTCGGCCGCGTCCATCATGCGGCCGGTGAGCACGAGGTCCATCGCCTTGCTCTTGCCGATGGCGCGCGGCAGGCGCTGCGTGCCGCCGGCACCGGGGATGATGCCGATCTTGATCTCGGGCTGGCCGAAGCGGGCGCTGTCGGCGGCGATGATGAAGTCGCACATCATCGCCAGCTCGCAGCCGCCGCCGAGCGCGAAGCCGGCCACCGCGGCGATCACCGGCTTGCGCACGCGCCGGATCGTCTCCCAGTTGCGCGTGATGAAGTCGCCCTCGACGGCCTCGAGAAAGGTCTTCCTGGCCATCGCCGAGATGTCGGCACCGGCGGCGAAGGCGCGCTCGCTGCCGGTGACGACGATGCAGCCGACCTCGGGGTCGGCATCCCAGGCCAGCAGCTGCGCGCCGAGCTGGTCCATCAGCGCATCGTTGAGCGCGTTGAGCTGCTTCGGGCGGTTCAGCGTGATGAGGCCGACGCGGCGCTCGGTGCCGCCGCGCAGTTCGGTCAGGATGAGTGGTTCGGTCACGGGGGCTCCTCGGTTCGCGCTCAGGGTTCGCGCTCAGGGTTCGCGCCCACTATAAGCGGGCTCATCGGGCCGCCTGCTCGGGCAGCCTGGAGATGCGCAGATCGACCCAGGTCCGCGCATCCTGGTGGATCAGGATGCGCACCGGCAGGTATTGCAGGCTGGGCGCGACCCAGATCTCGGCCGTCAGCACGACGCCGGGCTGGGGCCGGCGCCGCGGCTTGAGGTGGACGGTGTCGATCGGCCCCATCGGCGTGTACAGCGTCTCGCTGCCGAGCACGTCGTAGACCCAGGGTTCGACCGAGCGCGCGAGCGCCAGCGGCAGCGTGATCGTGCGCCCGGTCTGCAGCAGCGTCGGTGTCGTGATGAAGAGCCAGGTGAGCTGGACGAACTGGCTCGCGCTGTCCTGCACGCCGGCCGGCCGCGGCACGCTCGTGCCGTCGGGCAGGACGATGCGGTCGTCGTCGAGCCGGATCGAATAGCGGCGCGGGTCGCGCAGGACGAAGCGCGTCTCCTCGTCGTAGCGGCTCGGGCTCAGGCCCTGGGGCGTGATGACGCCCTCGCTGTCGACGACGCGGCGCATCAGCGGCGCGAAGGAGGCGCCGATCGAGAGGTCCATGAAGACCTGGTAGCGGCGGCCGTCGCGCAGCCAGCGCACCTCCGCCTGGCCTTCGATCGGGCCGCGGTAATCGCCCACGACGCGGTAGCTCAGGCGCGTCGAGGGCGGCCATTCGAAGGCCGGCGCCGAGGCCGCCGCGGGCGGCGGCAGCAGCGCCGCCAGCGGCGGCAGCGCGGGCAGATCGGGCGCCTGCGCGACCTCGATCTCC
>JAGWVB010000003.1 GCA_018971105.1 Burkholderiales bacterium | reverse complement strand
GCTCGGGCCGATGCTGGAGGAGAACTTCCGCCGCGCGATGCTGCTCTCGGGCGGCGACCTGACGGTGTTCCTGACGCGGCCGATCAGCGCCTGGTTCATCGGCGCGAGCACGCTGCTCGTCGTGGCCCAGCTCGTCGCCTATGCGCGCAAACGGCTGCGGGCGGCAGAGGCGGCGCAGAACCGTGGGTTCGCAGCCGAATAGCGCAAGCTCAAAGCGTTCGAGCGTCGCGCCGGTCCGGTGGCCCTGCCGGGTCAGAACTGATCGTCGTCCATGGCCAGTGCGGCTTCGGCTCCGCGCATGACCGCGTGGCTCAGGCCGCGCGATCGGGACAGCACATGGTCCGCGTAGAAGCGTGCCGTCAGCAACTTCGCCCGCAGGAATCCCCGGTCGCCTTCCGCCGCGGCGAGTCCTCGGTGTGCGGCCAGCGCCGCGCGCGCCATCTGCCAGCCACCGGCCACCACGCCAAAGAGCTCGAGCAGCGGCACTGCGCCGACGGCGGTGCGGCGGATGTCGGCGTCGTGGGTCGAGACGACGAATTCCACCGCGCTGCCGAGCGCTGCGACGCCATCGGACAAGGCGGCTGCGATGGCGTGGAGCTGCGGATCGCCGCTGCGGGCCAGCGCATCCATCACCCGCTGCATGCGCAACATCAAGGCGCGCGCGGCCGCGCCGCGGTCGCGCGCGATCTTGCGTCCGACGAGGTCTGCCGCCTGGATGCCCGTCGTGCCTTCGTAGATCGGCGTGATGCGCGCATCGCGCAGATGTTGGGCGGCTCCGGTCTCCTCGACGTACCCGATGCCGCCGTGCACCTGCACACCCAGCGAGGCCAGCTCCACGGCGCTCTCGGTGCTCCAGCCCTTCACCACGGGAATCATCAGATCGACGAAGGCCTGGTGTTCCCGGCGCAAGTCCTGCGAAGGATGGTGATGCGCGAGATCCATCGACAGCGCCACGACGGCGGCCACGGCGCGCAGGGCCTCCGTGCGTGATTTCATGAGCATCAGCATGCGCCGCACGTCGGGGTGACGCACGATGGCCACCTTGTCGCGCGCCGGGCCGCCGAGCTCGCTGCCCTGGGTCCGCTGGCGCGCGTAGGCCACGGCGCGCTGGGTCGAGCGCTCGCACAGGCCGACGCCCTCGAGACCGACCGAGTAGCGGGCCGCGTTCATCATGATGAACATGGTCTCGAGGCCCCGGTTTTCTTCGCCGACGAGCCAGCCGATGGCGCCTTCGTTGTCGCCGAAGGCCAGGACCGCGGTCGGGCTGCCGTGGATGCCGAGCTTGTGCTCGATGGAGACGCAGCGCACGTCGTTGCGAGCGCCCAGGCTGCCGTCGTCGCCGACGAGGAACTTGGGCACGACGAAGAGCGAGATGCCCTTCACGCCCTCCGGCGCGCCCGGCGTGCGCGCCAGCACGAGATGCACGATGTTGTCCGTCAGGTCGTGCTCGCCGTAGGTGATGAAGATCTTCTGGCCGTGGAGCCGGTAGCTGCCGTCGGCCTGGGGCAGGGCGCGGGCGCGCACGGCAGAGAGGTCGGAGCCTGCCTGGGGCTCGGTGAGATTCATCGTGCCGGTCCATACACCGCTGACCAGCTTGGGCAGGTACATGCGCTTCTGCGCCTCGGAGCCGCGCAGCTCCAGCGCCTCGATGGCGCCGTGCGTCAACATCGGGCACAGCGCGAAGGCGATGTTCGCGCCGTTCCACATTTCCTCCACCAAGGCGGACACGACGCGCGGCAACCCCTGTCCGCCGTAGTCGGGGTGGCAGGCGAGCGCGTTCCAGCCGCCTTCGGTGTAGTGGCGGTAGGCGTCCCGCCACCCGGTCGCGGTGCGGACCCCGTCCGGCGACCACGCGCATCCTTCGCGATCGCCGACGCGATTCAGCGGGGACAGCACCCCGCCCGCGAAGTTGCCGGCCTCCTCGAGGATGGCCGCTGCCAGGTCGTGGGTGACCTCGTCGAATCCGGGCAGCGAGGTCAGCTCGTCCAGTGGCGCGATGGCCTGCAGGACGAACTGCATGTCCTTGATCGGTGGAAAGTATTCGCTCATCGCTTCACTCGTATGCGTTGTAGCCGCGCGCGCACTGCATGAACAACTGCTGCAATTCGCTATTGCGGCTGGCTGCCGCGGTCTCGCGGCAGTACTGCCAGTGCGCGTCCGGGACGCGGGCACCGATGGCCACGGCCTCGTTGAGGCGCTGCACCGCCAGGCGACGGTGGCGCATGCGCACGCTGCGCTCCAGCAGGGACAGCGCGGCCTCCACGGCCGGGGCGTGGCGCAGATCGCCGGCCTGCGAACGCCTGCCGATGCGCAGTGTCCGCTTCATCGCGCGCAGCGCGTCCCGCGACATCGCCGCGGCCCTCACATGCTGCGGCGGTACTGGCCGCCGACTTCGAACAGCGCATGGCTGATCTGCCCCAGCGAGCACACGCGCACCGCGTCCATCAGCACGTCGAAGGCATTGCCATTGTCGATCACGGCCTGCTGCAGCCGCTCGAGCATGGGGCCCGATGCGTCGGCATGCCGCTCGTGGAAGTCGCGCAGGCGGCAGAGCTGGCTTTGCTTTTCCTCGTCGGTCGAGCGCGCCAGCTCGATGGTTTCGGGCGTCTGGTCGCCGTGCGGGTTGCGGAAGGTGTTCACGCCGATGATCGGGTGCTCGCCGGTGTGCTTGAGCATCTCGTAATGCATGCTCTCCTCCTGGATCTGGCTGCGCTGGTAGCCGGTCTCCATCGCGCCGAGCACGCCGCCGCGCTCGGCGATGGCCTCGAATTCCTTGAGCACCGCCTCCTCGACGAGGTCGGTCAGCTCGTCGATGATGAAGGCGCCCTGGTTCGGGTTCTCGTTCTTCGCCAGCCCCCATTCGCGGTTGATGATGAGCTGGATCGCCATCGCGCGGCGCACGCTTTCCTCGGTGGGCGTGGTGATCGCCTCGTCGTAGGCATTGGTGTGCAGCGAATTGCAGTTGTCGTAGATGGCGATCAGCGCCTGCAGCGTCGTGCGGATGTCGTTGAAGGCGATCTCCTGGGCGTGCAGCGAGCGGCCCGAGGTCTGCACGTGGTACTTCAGCTTCTGGCTGCGCTCGTTGGCGCCATAGCGGTCGCGCATCGCCACCGCCCAGATGCGCCGCGCCACGCGTCCCAGCACCGTGTACTCCGGGTCCATGCCGTTGGAGAAGAAGAACGAGAGATTGGGCGCGAAGTCGTCGATATGCATGCCGCGCGCCAGGTACGCCTCGACGAACGTGAAGCCGTTGGACAGCGTGAAGGCGAGCTGCGAGATCGGGTTGGCGCCGGCCTCGGCGATGTGATAGCCGGAGATGCTCACCGAATAGAAGTTGCGCACCTGGTGGTGCACGAAGTACTCGGCGATGTCGCCCATCACCTTGAGGCTGAACTCGGTGCTGAAGATGCAGGTGTTCTGGCCCTGGTCCTCCTTTAGGATGTCGGCCTGGACGGTGCCGCGCACGTTCGCCAGGGCCCACTCGCGGATCTTCTGCACCTCGTCATCGGTCGGCCCGCGGCCGTTGTCGGCCTCGAACTTCTCGAGCTGCTGGTCGATCGCGGTGTTCATGAACATCGCGAGGATGGTCGGTGCCGGACCGTTGATCGTCATCGACACCGAAGTCGTCGGCGAGCACAGGTCGAAGCCCGAGTACAGGACCTTCATGTCGTCCAGCGTGGCGATCGATACACCGGAGTTGCCGACCTTGCCGTAGATGTCGGGTCGAGGGTCCGGGTCGGCGCCGTAGAGGGTCACCGAGTCGAAGGCCGTCGACAGCCGCTTGGCCGGCATGCCCTCGGAGACGAGCTTGAAGCGTCGGTTGGTGCGGAAGGCATCGCCTTCGCCGGCGAACATCCGCGTCGGGTCCTCGCCCTCGCGCTTGAATGCGAAGGTGCCGGCGGTGTAGGGGAAGCTGCCCGGCACGTTGTCCAGCATCAGCCACCTAAGCTGCTCGCCTTGGTCCTCGTAGCGCGGAAGCGCGACCTTGCGGATCTTCGTGCCCGACAGCGAGGTGTGCGTGAGCGCGGTGCGGATCTCCTTGTCGCGGATCTTCACCACGTACTCGTCGCCGGCGTACGCACGCTGCAGGTCGGGCCACTGGGCGAGCAGCTTGCGCGCCGCGCGGTCCAGGCGCGCTTCGCGATCCTGGCGCAGGCGGTGCAGCGCCGCGTCGACCCTACCGGCCTGGCCCGACGGATCGGCAGGCTCGGCACTTTCGGCGAGCATGCGCATCGCCGCATCGAGCTGCTGCGCCTCGCGGGCGATCCGGGACTGCTCCAGCGCATGGCGCTGGTACTGGCGCACCTTGTCGGCGATCTCGGCCAGGTAGCGCGACCGCGCAGCAGGGACGATGGGCACCTGATGCGTGCTGTGGCGCGTGTGGACCCGGGGCAGCCGGCCTTCTGACAAGACGAGCCCCAGCTCGCCCAGGCGCGGCTTCAAGGCCTGGTACAGCGCCGTGACGCCGTCGTCGTTGAAGCGGCTGGCCATCGTGCCGAATACCGGCATCTGGTCCGGCTTCTTCTTGAAGGCTTCCTTGTTGCGCTGCACCTGCTTGGCCACGTCGCGCAGCGCGTCGGCAGCGCCCTTGCGGTCGAACTTGTTGATGGCGACGAACTCGGCGAAGTCCAGCATGTCGATCTTCTCGAGCTGGCTGGCGGCGCCGAACTCGGGCGTCATCACGTACATCGGCACGTCCACGAGTGGCACGATCGCCGCATCGCCCTGGCCGATGCCGGAGGTCTCGACGATGACGAGGTCGAAGCCGGCGACCTTGCACGCCGCGACCACGTCGGGCAGGGCGGCGCTGAGTTCGCTGCCCGTGTCGCGGGTGGCGAGGCTGCGCATGTAGACCCGCGCGCCGGAGTCCGAAGCGGCCTTCCCCGGGGCCGGGTTCGGCCAGGGCCCGATCGCGTTCATGCGGATGCGGTCGCCCAGCAGCGCGCCACCGCTCTTGCGGCGCGATGGATCGATGGAGACGACGGCGATGCGCAGCGCGTCGTGCTGGTCGAGCCGCAGGCGGCGGATCAGCTCGTCGGTGAGGCTGGACTTGCCGGCGCCACCGGTGCCCGTGATGCCCAGCACCGGGGTGCGCACGGCGCGGGCGCGATCGTGCAGCGCGGCGAGCAACGCAGCCTCGGCCTTGCCGTTTTCCAGCGCCGTGATCAGCTGCGACAGCGCGCGCCAGGCGGCCTGGGAGTGGCCGGTGATCGAGTCGAGCGACGTCGGCGCATGGCGCGACAGATCGTGGTCGCAGCGCATCACCATCTCGCCGATCATGCCCTGCAGTCCCATGCGCTGGCCGTCCTGGGGGCTGTAGATGCGCGCGACGCCGTAGTCGTGGAGTTCGCGGATTTCGGCGGGCACGATGACGCCGCCACCGCCGCCGAACACCTGGATCTGTTCGCCGACGCGCTGCCTGAGCAGATCTACCGTGTACTTGAAGTATTCGACGTGGCCGCCCTGGTAGGAGCTGATCGCGATGCCCTGGGCGTCCTCCTGCAGCGCCGCGGTGACGATCTCGTCGACCGAGCGGTTGTGGCCCAGATGGATCACCTCGGCGCCCATGCTCATGAGGATGCGGCGCATGATGTTGATCGCCGCGTCGTGGCCGTCGAACAGGGCGGCCGCGGTGACGAAGCGCACCTTGTGCGTCGGGCGGTAGTTGGCAAGGGCCTTGGCGTCTGCGGACAGGTCGGTCATCGTCGCTTCCTTTCGGTTGCGGAATTCTGGTATCTTGGCCGGCCTGAGACGAGATCGGATGCCGCCATCATGGGTGGCATTTTTTGCCACCCCCTGGGGCCTGGACGATGGAAAGAGACACCGTCTCGATGCACTTCGTGGGCGCGGCCATGGCGCGACTCGACCGGGCGGCGCGGGAGCGCGTCATGCGCAGCGCCGGCATCCCGAAAGCCCTGCTGGCGGCCCCGCATTCGCGCGTGACCGCGCAGTCGTTCTCGGCGCTCTGGCTGGCTGTTTCGCGCGAGCTGGACGACGAGTTCTTCGGCCTGGACAGCCGCCGCATGAAGGTGGGCAGCTTTGCGCTGCTGTCCCATGCGGTGCTCGGCAGCGCCCATCTCGATCGGGCGCTGAAGCAGATGCTGCGCGGATTCGACGTCCTGCTCGACGATGTTCACGGCGAGCTCCACCTCGAGGGTGGGGATGGCGTCGTCACCATCGCGAATCGGATCGAGGAGCCTGCCGCGCGCAGGTTCGCCGACGAGACCTTCCTGGTGATGGTGCACGGCCTCGCGTGTTGGCTGGCCGGGCGGCGTATCCCCTTGGCGTCGGCCGCGTTCGCCTATCCCAGGCCGGACCATGCCGGCGAATACACGACGATGTATTCCCAGCATCTGACCTTCGACGCACCGGGCACGGCCATACGCTTCGATGCCAGCCTGCTGGGCTTGCCGGTGGTCCAAGGGCCCCAGACGTTGAAGACCTTCCTGCGCAAGGCGCCGCAGTCGGTCTTCCTGAAGTACAAGAACGAGGCCAGCGTGACGGCCAGGTTGCGCCGGCGGCTGCGGCGCTGCCTCGGCCAGGACGAGTGGCCGGTGCTGGAGGCGATTGCAGGCGAGTTCAACGTCTCGCCGACCACGCTGCGCCGTCGCCTGGAAGCGGAATCGACGACCTACCAGGCGGTCAAGGACGACGTACGGCGCGATGCCGCCGTCCACTACCTGTGCAGTACCGGACTCAGCGTTCCGGACATCGCGGCGCTGGTGGGGTTCCAGGAGCCCAGCGCGTTCAGGCGGGCATTCAAGACCTGGAGCGGCATACAGCCCGGTGAGTACCGGATGCTGCAATCGCAAGCGGTCGGGGGAGGGACGTAGCCCGGTTTACTTGCCGGCCGCCACGCAATGGCGCACGAAGTCCTGGGCGCCTGAGCCGAGCCGCTTGCCGCGATGCAGGACGATCGCCAGGCGCCGCAGGGCCACGGGGAAGCGCGTCTTCAATTCGACCAGCGATCCTTGCGCGAGCTCCTGCGCGACGGCATGGCGCGAGAGGAATCCGAGCGCGGAACCAGCGACCAGCAGGCGCTTGATGGCCTCGGGACCGCCGGGTTCGTGGGCGACGTTGGCGTGCCCCAGGTGTTCGACCAGCCAGCGATCGGCCGCCTCCCGGGTGCCCGAGCCGATCTCGCGCAATGCCCACTCGGCGTCGCGCAACGGGCGCGGCGGCGCCGTGCGCCCCGCCAGCGGGTGGCGCGGCGATGCGACGATTACCAGTTCGTCCTTCATCCACGGCCGCACGGTCAGATCGGGGTGCGTCTGCGAGCCTTCGATGAACCCGACGTCGACGTCGAAGGCCACGACGGCTTCGATCACGTCGCTGGTGTGGCCGATCGCCAATTCCATTCCGCCGTTGCCTCTGCCCGGCTTCCTGAGCCGTGCGGCAGCGCTGATCGCGGTGCAGACGCTGGCCGACCTGCTCGGCCTGACGGGCCCCAAGGCGCATGACAGCGGCGCGTTGTTCTTGCAGATCGGCCGGCATCTCGACTCGATACGGCCCGGCGCGTTGCTCGTCGGCATGGTCACGCTCGCCGTCGCACCCGTACGCAGGCGCGTTCTTCCGAAGTGGCCGTCGATGCTGATGGGCCTGGCCGTCGGCACCGCGCCGCTCAACGGCGCGTCACCGTCGTCACGCTGGGGCGGGGTGGCGGTGGTCGGCGCCATCCTGCCGATCGTGCCGCGCTTTCACTGGCCGGGGGTCGCATGGAGCATGCATCCCCGATGGGCTGTCGATCGCATTCGCGCTGACGATCGTCGGGCGCGGCCAGTCGGTCTCGATCGCGAAGGCGGTCGCGGCGCGATCCGGCCAAGCCATCGACGCGAACCACGAGTTTGGCGGGCTGGGCCTGTCGAACATCGCGGGCAGCTTCTTCTCTTCCTACGTGTCGTGCGGCTCGCTGAACCGTTCGATGCCGAACCTCGAGGCCGGGGCGCGCACGCCGCTCGCGGCGGTGTTCGCCTCGTCGTGGCTGCTGCTGCTGCTGATCGCGTTCGCGTCGCCGCTGCTGGCGTTGATCCCCCTGCCGGCGATCGTCGGTCTGCTGCTGGTGATCGCAGGGTCGCTGTTCGACCTCCCGGGCTGGCGGCGTCTGTGGACCTGCGGCCGGCAGGACTTCACCATCGCGCTGCTGACCGGGCTGGCGACGATGACGATCCGCATCGAGATGGCGATCCTGCTCGGCACGATCCTGGCGCGGGTGACCTACCGCTATCGCACGTCGTGTCCGTTCATGCGCGTGATGGGCTTCGACAGCGCCGGGCCCGGCCGGCCGTTCGTGGTGCGCGCCGACGTGCCCGCGATCCTGCCGCAATGCCCGCAGCTGAAGCTGATCCGGATGGCGGGCGAGGTCTGCTTCGGCGCGGTGCAGCATGTGGCCGATCAGCTGCGCGAGCTGCGCCAGAAGCCCGCGACGCATCGGCTGGTGAGGGTCAAGAACATGAACTTCATCGACCTGCCGGCGGCCGAACTCTGGCGCGACGAGCTGAGCGCGCGCCGCGCCGCGGGTGGCGACCTGTACTTCCATCGTCCGCGCCCGCCGGTGCTCGAACTGTGGCGACGCGTCGGCTGCACGCAAGCGCTGGGGGTGATCACAGCTTCGCGGGCAAGCGCATCGCCATCGCGACGATCTTCGACCGGCTCGATCACGGGTTCTGCGCGAACTGCGCCTTGCGCGTGTTCGAGGAATGCAGGTCTTTGCCGCTGCCGGTCATCGCCGGAACGCCGACATCGGCGCCGTAGCGGACTACCGGCTATCGGCGCTCCATGCCGCAGCCGCCTCTTGCCAAGTCGCCGCGCGAGAGGGACTGGCCATCGGCGCGCGAACGCCATCGAATACGGGTGCCGCGCCGGGAACAGCACCCGATGTTCCGGATGCGAAAGTGCCCCGGTGTGCAAGGTGCGGATGCCCAGGCGCCTCGGAGAGCGACAACACCGGACTGACGCAGGCGTCGCTGCCGCTGAAGTGGGCGGCCCACTCATCACGGGTTCGAGTCGCGAAGATCTCGGCGAATCTGTCGCGGAGTTCGGGCCATCGCGCAGGCTCCCTGCGATCCGGGACCTGCCCCGTCAGGCCCAGGCGATCGAGCAACTCCTCGTAGAACTGCGGCTCCAGGGCGCCCACGGCAACGAAGCGGCCATCCGAGGTGCGGTAGGTGCCGTACCAGGGAACGCCGCCGTCCAGCGGATTGCTTGCCCGCTCGTCCTTCCACTGACCCATCTGCAGGCGGCTGCAGATCATGGCCATCAGCGCCGCCGTGCCGTCCACCATGGCGGCGTCGACGACCTGCCCGCGGCCCGAGGAAGCCCGCTGCCAGAGTGCCGAGAGCAACCCGATCAACAGGAACGCGCCCCCTCCGCCGAAGTCACCGACCAGATTGAGCGGTGGCACCGGCCGATCCGCAGGGCCGATGGCATGCAGCGCACCGGCCAGGGCGATGTAATTGATGTCGTGGCCCGCCCGGTCGGCCAGCGGGCCGGTCTGACCCCAGCCCGTCATGCGGCCGTAGATCAGCCGGGGATTGCAGGCCATCGCCGCTTCGGGACCCAGGCCCAGCCGCTCCATCGCGCCCGGCCGCAAGCCTTCGACCAGCACGTCGGCACGCGCGGCCAGTTGCAGCGCCGCGTCGCGGCCCTGCGGCGACTTCAGATCCAGGGTCAGGAGCCGGCGGCCGCGACGGACGGCACCCAGCGTGTCGGGCTCGCGTTCGCTGCCTGGACGCTCGATGCGAATGATGTCGGCGCCGAGATCGGCCAGGATCATGCAGCTCCAGGGAACCGGACCGATGGCCGCGAATTCGAGGACGCGCAGCCCGGCGAGCGGGCCGCTCATCGGCCGGGCCGCCGCGGATCGCAAGCAATGACGCCTTCGGCCTCCAAGGCGTCGATCTCTGCCGGCGATTGCCCGGCCAGCTTCTGCAGCACGTCGCGCGTGTCCTGACCCACGCGATGGCCGGCCCAGCGTATGCGCCCAGGTGAAGCCGACATCTTCGGCACCACGCCGGCCAGCGTGACCTCGCCCAGGTCGTCGTCGGGTGTGGGCACCAGCATGT
Organism: Burkholderiales bacterium; assembly: GCA_018971105.1. Lineage (GTDB taxonomy): Bacteria > Pseudomonadota > Gammaproteobacteria > Burkholderiales > Burkholderiaceae_C > Rubrivivax. The sequence continues at coordinate 51,073 of JAGWVB010000003.1, read as the reverse complement.
CGCGCGACTTGAAGTGCGGATCATCGAAGATGTCGGCCACCGTGTAGACGTTGGTGGCGGGCACGTCGGCCGCTTCCAGAACCGACTTGAGGTGGGCCAGATCGTGTGCGCGGGTCCATTCGCCGATCAAAGCCTCCAGTTCGACCTCGTTCTCGTTGCGGACCGCCTGCAAGGCGAAGCGCGGGTCCGTGGCCAGTTCCGGTCGATCCATCGCGACCGCCAGACGCCGAAACACGGCATCGGCCAGCGCCGCGATATGGATGTGCGAGCCGTCGCCGGTGGGGAACAAGGTGTTGGGCGCGCTGTTGGGCAGCCGCGGGCCGGCGCGCATGCCGACGATGCCGGCCTTCTCGAACGCCGGGACATGGGCTTCCATGAAACTGAACGCCGACTCGATCAGGCTGACGTCGACGACCTGGCCTTCGCCGGTGCGCTCGCGGTGCAGCAAGGCCATCAGCGTGCCCAGCGCGGCATACAGGCCCGAGATGTAGTCCGTCAAGGGCATCGCGACGCGCGACGGTGGACGGTCCGCGTCGCCTATCAGGTGGCGCAAGCCGCTCATCGCCTCGCCGATCACGCCGTAGCCCGGCCGCGCGGTGTAGGGGCCGGTCTGCCCATAGCCGCTGACGCGCGTGAGCACGATGCCCGGCCTCAGCGAGGCAAGCACGTCGAATCCCAACTCCCACTTCTCCAAGGTTCCCGGGCGGAAGTTCTCGACGACGGCATCGAAGTGCGGCAGCATCCTGCGCAGCAGATCGCGACCCTTCGACGTGCGCAGGTCGATGGAGATGATCTGCTTGTTGCGGCAGATGGTTGCCGCGTACAGCGACTTGCCGTCCACCGTCTCGCCGAGGCCGCGGATCGGGTCGCCTTCGCGCGCCTCGACCTTGACGACCTCGGCACCGAAGTCCGCCAGCAGCCGCGCGCAGAAGGGCCCGGAGGCCGTGGAACCGAGCTCCAGAACGCGATATCCGCCGAGCGGCCCGCTGGCGCCAGGCAATGGGGTGGTGGCTTGGGAGTTCATGAACAGTGGGCCATCGATGATCAGCGATGATGGCTTGCTCGCCAGCAATTCGGAATTCGAATATTCCAAACATCTTGTTCGGCCTCGCCAAACGAAGCCTTCCTCGACCGAGGCGCGGACGCTTACGGAGCGTGGTACCCCAATTCATGGGAGATCGCCTGCGCGGTCTGCACGACGCGTGGAATCGTGATGCGGACGACATCGGCGGTCATGCGGTAGACCGGCATGGCAACCCCGACTGCCGCGACCACCTTTTCGTCGTGATCCCATATCGGGGCTGCCACGCCACCCATTTCAGGGTGATTCTCGCCGCGGGTCACGGCGTAGCCGGTCTCGCGTACCCGCATCAGGATGCGCCGCAGTTCCTGGACATCCGTGACCGTCCGGGGCGTGCGCGGCAGCAGACGACCGGCCAGTATCAGTTCAGCGCTTCTGTCGTCATGGGCCAGGACCGCACGCCCGGTGGCCGTGCACCAGGCCGGGCTCAGCTGGCCCAGGCGGGTCTGCACCACGATCGACTTCGGACTGACGACCTTGGCCACGTAGACGATCTCGCCGGACGGCTCGAGCACCGACAGGTGCACCGTTTCGCCGGTCTCCGAACAAAGGCGGTCGAGCGCAGGCCTTGCAAGGTTCGCGATGTCGAAGTCCCGCAGGGCGCTGGAACCGATGCGCCAGGCCTTGAGCGTCAGTGCGTACAGGCCGGTGGCCCGGGAGTAACTTGCGAACCCCGTGTTCACCAGGGTGGAGAGCATGCGGTGCACGGTGCCCTTCGGCCTGCCCGTGGCCTGGACGACTTCGGCCAGGGTCATCGATGCCTCGCCGCGGCTGAGCGCTTCGAGAACCTGAAGGGTCCCCGCGGCGGACGCGATGATCTGATTCCGGGTAAGTGCGGTCAAAGTCTGCCCTGTGGACTACGCTGAACTTATACTATCCATATAGTAGTCTGCCCAGCAGATTTTGCGGGTCTTTCCCGCGGACCCGTGCTCCCAAGGTGGCGTCTTGCATTTCGATCTCGCGGACCTCAGGCTGTTCCTGCACCTCGCGGAGTGCCAGAACCTGACACGCGGGGCCAAGGCCGCATCGCTGTCTCCCGCTGCAGCCAGCGGTCGGCTGAAAGCGCTCGAGGGGCAGCTGAATGCCCGGCTGTTCTACCGGGACAGCCGCGGACTGGCGTTGACACACGCGGGCGAGATGCTGCAACGCCATGCGCGCGCGGTCCTGCGCCAGATCGAGCATGTGCGCAATGACTTCCTCGCACTTTCGAGCGACAGCGCCGGTCACTTTCGCATATTCGCCAATACCACGCCGATCACCGAATCGCTGCCGGCCGCTCTCGTCACCTTCATGAAGGGCCGCCCGAATGTCACGGTGGACATCCAGGAACGGAATTCGCGTGATGTCGTCCGGGGCGTCGTCGAGAGTTCAGCCGACGTGGGGCTGCTGTCGGTACCCTGCCACTTCGAGACCGCCGATCTCCAGACCCGGCTCTACAGCACGGACCGACTCGTCCTGGTCGTACCGAGCGGTCACGAACTGGGTGATCGCGAGGTCTTGAGCTTCGAAGAGTGCATCGACCTGGCGCATGTGGGACTGCGGGACAGCACGCTGCAAGGCTACATCGTGGAACGTGCCGGCGCCTTGAATCGGAAATTAGGCATGCGCGTCCTCATGAGCAGCTACGAGACAATGTGCACGATGATCGCCGCAGGGGTGGGGGTCGGCGTGTTGCCCGAGAGCTGCGCTAGACGATATATCCGCGCCGGCATGCGTCTGCAGGTGCTCGGCCTGTCGGACACCTGGTCGCAGCGCGAAAGGTACGTGATCTACCGTGATCTGGACGCGCTGCCGTTTTGCGCGCGCGCCTTTATCGACACCCTGATCGCCGTGCAGCCGCAGCCCGAGCTGGAGACATCTTCGGTCTGACGATTCGAGCTAATCAGACCGTTCGCTTTCGGTTCAGGCGAACGGGCTGGTCGCGAAATACGAATTCCGCCTCCGCGGTGTGCTCCCTATAGTGGGGGTCCTGTCGTGCTGTCCGCAGCCGACGTTCACCTCGGAGACAAGATGAATTCCACGCGACGTACCATCTTGGCGGCAGTGGGCCTGGCGCCGTTGGTGGCCATCGGCCGACAGCAAGACGGCTTTCCCACGCGTCCAGTCACGGTCGTGGTCGGATTCCCTGCCGGCCAGACCACCGACATCGTCGCCCGTACGATCGTGCAGGATATGTCCACGTCGCTGGGGCAATCGTTCGTCGTCGACAACCGGCCGGGCGCGGGCAGCACCTTCGCGGTCGGCCTCGTGACCCGGGCCAAGCCGGATGGCTACACCCTGCTGTGGGGAGGCAGCGGAAATCTCGCAATCGCCCCGTATCTCTACAAGTTCGCGACCTACGATCCGCTCAAGGATCTCGAGGCGCTGACCATGGGAGGTTATGCACCCATGCTGCTGACGGTTCGCGCGGATTCGAAATACCACACGCTGGCGGAGCTGCTGCAGGCGGCCAAACAGACGACTCTGAACTACGGGTCGGGCGGCAGCGGTGTGACGAATCATCTGGGCATGGAGCTGCTGCGGGGCATGACAGGCGCCAAGCTGTTCCACGTTCCCTACAAGGGTTCGGTGCCGGCGATGAACGATCTGCTCGGAGGACGACTGGACCTGATGTTCGACAGCATCCCGTCTTCCGTGGCCCAAATCAAGGCGGGGCGGTTGCGGGCATTGGCCGTGTCCTCCTCCAAGCGACTTCGGAATTTTCCGGAAATCCCGGCAGTCGCCGAGCTCGTGCCGGGCTACGAGTGCGTCGCCTGGACGGCGCTGTGCGCACCGGGGGGCACGCCCGCGCGCGTCCAGGAACTGCTCGCCAGCGCGGCGCTCGAATCGATGTCCAAGCCGAGCGTGCACGACAGCCTCGAGCAACTCGGCAACTACGTCGATCCGACGATGAACATCGAGAAGACCCGTCAGTGGATTGCCTCGCAGGGGGCGAAATTCAAGAAGATCATCCAGGACAACAAGATCACCGCCGATTGACCTCGAATCGAGCGGTCGGCGACGCATCAGCAGCGAAAGGCATCATGTTTCAATTGACTCCCGAACAGCGCGCCTTGCAGCAGAGGGCCCGAGAACTTGCGCAGGTCCACTTCGCGCCGCAGGCCGCCGAGGTCGACAGGACCGAGGCGTATCCCTGGGAGAACGTGGCCCGGCTGCGCGATGCCGGCTTCATGACCATGACGCTTCCGAAGGAAGTGGGCGGCATGGGTCTGTCGTATTTCGACGCCGTACTCGTCATCGAGGAAGTGGCGAAGGCTTGCGCCGCGATGGGCCGTATCACGGTGGACGCGACCATGGGGTGCATCGGCGCAATTCACAAGTACGGCACGAAGGAGCAGTTCCGGTTGGCTGCGGACCTGCTGAAATCCGGCGACAAGCCCGCGCTTTGCATCACGGAGCCCAACACCGGCAGTGCGGCCACCTCCATGACGACGCGCGCCGATCGCCATGGCGACACCTACGTGCTCAACGGCGAGAAGTACTGGATCACGGGCGGCGGTGTGTCCCGGTTGCATCTCGTGTTCGCGCGTGTCTTCGATGAGGGCGTCGAGCAGGGGATCGGTGGGTTCATCGTGGTGCGCGACGAAGGCAAGCCGGACGGATTCACCGTCGGCGACAGGATCTATGCCATGGGTGTCCGCGGTGTACCGGAAACGCACATCCACCTGCGGAACGTGGAGGTCCACCAGTCGATGCTCCTGATGCCGCCGCACGGCCTCAAGCGCGGCTTCGCCGCCCTCATGACGGCCTACAACTCGCAGCGCGTCGGGGCGGGCACGGTGGCGCTTGCGATCGCGCAGGGCGCATTCGAGGAAGCTGTCGCGCGTGTCAAGACCCGCGAACAATTCGGCCGTCCGCTCGCCGAGTTCCAGGGCCTGCAATGGATGCTGGCGGACATGTCGGTGCAGCTCGAGGCAGCCCGGATGTTGATCTACCGTGCCGCGCTCAGCGGCGGCGATTTTCCCGACATGGACAAGGCGGCACAGGCGAAGATCTTCACGGCCGAGATGGCCTTCAAGGTGTCCAGCGACGCGCTGCAGATGTTCGGCTCGGCAGGCTACGGCCGGGACCTGCCGATGGAGCGGCATGTTCGGGATGCGCGGATGTTCACGATCGCGGGCGGCACCGCGCAGATACTGCGCACGCAGGTGGCGAGCGCGATCCTCGGCTCGAAGCTTCCGCAGACGCGGACCGGGTATGCGGAGTTGGCGGAGCGCCTGGCGCATACGTAGTTTGCGCTGGTGCCGGATCGATCGTTCCCCTTGGGACGACTTGATCGCGACCGCGGAGCCAGCGTTTCTTTCACTCCCAACGGAGATGAGGTCCCCATGTTCATGAACTGGACCGAATTGCTTGGCACCCTGAAGCGTTCCTACACCCGTCTGGGCAAGACCCATCCAAGGATGCTGGAGGCCTACCGGTCGGTGGCCGCTGCGCAGGGCGCGAACGGCGCATTGGATGCGAAGACCCGCGAGCTGATCGCCATCGCCATAGCCGTCACGACGCGCTGTGATGGTTGCATCTCTTCGCATGCGGCAGCAGCGGCGAAGGCCGGTGCGACCGAGGCCGAAATGGCCGATGCGATGGGAGTGGCCATCGCCCTCAATGCGGGCGCGGCTTATGTCTATTCGCTGCGCGCCATGGAGGCGTTCAGTGAATTGGGGGCGAAAAATGCATGAGTATCGCGATTCAGGTATGTTCTGAGCCCATCTGACTCGCATCCGCGCAATGCGGATGGAGTCTTCATGCGTGATCGGCCCCGACGGCACGACGGCACGGGTTCGTGCAAATCGTGCGATCCATCAATGCCAGCCTGCCGGCCCTGCTCGATAGGCGCTTGGTGATGGACGCCTGCGGGACCCGCAGAGCGCCGGGAATCACGGACCGGCTCACAAGGCTTCGACGATTCCAGGTCCACGACGCCGACTCGAGCAGGCGAGTGGCACTGCATCGAGGTCGACAACGACGATGCAGGACCGTTCGCCTGGTTGAAGACCCCCGACGGCATCCTCGTCTGCACCGCATGCCTTTCTCGGTGAACCCTCAGCCCACGCCCCTACGCGGCCTGCTCGCGTGCACGTATCCTGGCGCGCCATTGCGCGCGCAGCGACAGAAGCAGCAGGAAGGCCGCGACACCCAGCGCGCTGGCGCTGATGGGGCGTTCCACGAAGATCATGAAATCGCCTCGCGAGAGCAGCAGGCTGCGGCGCAGGTTCTCTTCGAAGGGTGAACCCAGGATCAGGCCCAGCAGCAGCGGCACCGCCTCCAGACGGAGCGCGAGCATGGCGGCGCCGGCGACTCCGAAGAACAGCAGGACCCAGATGTCGAACGTGCTGCTCTGGGTGCTGTACACGCCGATGCAGGTGAACAGCACGATGCCGGGGTAGAGCAGCGGATAGGGAATCTGCAGCAGCCGTACCCAGATGCCGATCAGCGGAATGTTCAGGATGACGAGAAGGAGGTTGCCGATCCAGAAGCTCACGATCAGGCCCCAGAACAGGTCGGGGTGACTCGTCATCACCTGCGGGCCGGGTTGTATGCCGTGGATCACCAGCGCCGCGAGCATCAGCGCCATGATCGCGTCGCCCGGGATGCCCAGGGTCAGGGTCGGGATAAAGGCCGTGCCGACACCGGCGTTGTTGCAGGCCTCGGGTGCCGCAATGCCTTCGATCGCTCCCTTGCCGAACTGCTCCGGATGCTTGGAGACGCGTTTCTCGATCGCATACGCCAGGAAGGTGGCCATGCCCCCGCTGGTGCCGGGCAGGGCGCCGAAGCAGGCGCCCAGGCCCGAGCCGCGCAGCATCGGGGCGATTGAGCGGCGCCAGTCCTCGCGCGTGGGCAGCTGGTCGCGCAGGCCGAACTTCATCTTCACCGTCGAGACGCGCTCCGAGCCGGCGCCCTTGATGACCTCGGTGATTGCGAACACGCCCATCGCCAGGGCGATGAGGCTGACGCCGTCGGTGAGTGCCGGCAGGCCGAAGCCGAAGCGCACGACGCCGCTGTTCACGTCGGTGCCGACGACGCCCAGGATGAGGCCGATGACCATCATCCCCACGCCCTTGACCGGCGAGCCCTGGCCGACCGTGGATGCCGCCATGAGGCCCAGCAGCATGAGCGACGCGTATTCGGCAGGGCCGAACTGCAGTGCGGCTTCGGCCAATACCGGTGCGAACAGCATCAGCAACACGATGCCGACCGCCGAGCCCCAGAACGAGGCGACGCACTTCATGAACAGCGCCACGCCGCCGCGGCCCTGGCGCGACATCGGGTAGCCATCGAGCACGTCCACCGCGGCCGCCGCATGCCCGGGCACGCCGAGCAGGATCGAGCAGGTGCCGCCGCCGTAGTCGGCACCGAAGTAGACCCCCGCGAGCATGATCAGCGCGCCGCTGGCCGGGAGGTGGTACGTGATCGGCAGCAGCAGCGAGATCGCGATCAGCGATCCCAGGCCCGGCAGCACGCCGACCAGGCAACCGAGGAAGACGCCGATGAAGCAATAGCCCAGGTTGGCGAGCGTGACCGCCTCATGGATGCCGATCGAGAGGTTGGCGAATACGGTATTGAGCAATTCCATGGCTCAGCCCGGTAGATTGAAGGCAGGCAACGTCATCTTCAATCCGACGATGAAGACCAACCACGAGATGGCGGCCAGGCCGATTCCGAGAAGTATTGTTCGGCGCAGTCGAATGGGGCGTTCGGAAAATACGACTACGGCGGTGAGCGCCAGCGTGGCCGGAATCAACCCCAGTGGCTCGACAATCAGGCCGAAGGCCAGGACCGCCGCCGGCACCGCCAGCAGTGGTCTCAGCCCGAATTTGGTCTGTGCAGTTTGGGAGTTCGGTTTTCCACGCAGGGCGGGAATGATCACGCCCACGCCCAGCAGCGCCAGCACCCAGCCGGCCGCTACTGGGAAGAAGCCGGGTCCCATGCGTGCCGGCTCACCGACTTCATAGTGGCTCGATGCATAGAGCGCTACGAATACCCCTAATGCAATGAAAAGCAATCCTGCGGTCAGTTCTCGGTAATCGGTCTTCATGGCATTCTTTCCCTGTCACTCCATTGCGCTGTGCAGTGCGTCTTGGCTTTCAATGCGGCAATTCCACCATATCGCCTGCGGAGAGAATACCGGTAGATACGAGGGTAGGGCAAGTTACACCCTTAATTCAGGACCCTGCAATTACCAATGCACTCGATGCAATTTGGAAGCCCGGCTGGATTCGACGAGAGGTGCGGGCAGGCGGTGGTCACGGGCGCTGATCGGGCGGCGTCCGTGATGACCCGTTGCTGGGGCGGGCGCCACGCCGGGGGCAGGCGCGGTCGATGTCCCGATCGGCTACCTCAATGCCGCCATGCTCGGCCGCTGCCGTGCAATCGGATCGATCAAGCAGGCGGTGCGCTACCTCTAGGCAGTGCAGTGCCGCTTCGATTGGAGGAGAGCCTGGGTTCGACTCTTGGGCACCTCGCCGAGGCCGCCATGGGCACCGACCGGATCCGGCCGCGTCGCCATCGCTCGCGAGCTCACGTCGCCGGCTCGGATTCCAAGGTCGGAGCCCCAGCCAGGCAGGCGATGACGACCTCGGTGAGGTTGTGAAGATGCTGCTTCAGGATGGCCGCCGTGCCTTCGAGATCCCCGGCCGCGATGCCGTTCAGGATCGCCTGGTGCCCGGCCATGCTGTTGCCGAGCCGCGAAGGCGCCCGGTTGATCAGGTTCCGGATCGCGGCCACCTTGGGCGAGATGCGGGCGTGTGCATCCGCCAGATGGTCGTTGCCGGAAGCGGCCACGATCGCGCGGTGGAACTGCGAGTCCAGCGTCATGTATTGGCGGATGTCGGCGCGCTCCACCGCCTCGGACATGCCGGCTACCAGCGGCGCCAGCGTCGCCCGCAGTCCCTGGGCGCCAGTCGCGAACGCCTTTTGCAGCGCCGCCAATTCGAGCACCGCCCTGAACTCGAGCAGGTCGCGGACCTCGCCGGGCGACAGCATGAAGACCGATGCGCCCGAATAGGGGCGCAGGACGACCAGCCCTTCCTGCGCCAGCGCCCTGAACGCCTCGCGCACTGGCGTGCGGCTCGTGCCCAGCGTCTCGGCGATCGCCGCCTCGGACAAGGTCGCACCCATCTCCAGATCGCCGAAGACGATCGCCTCTCGCAACTGATCGGCCACCACCTCGGCGGCTGACTTCCTGACGACACGCTCCACGTTTCACCTCTAAGGCTAGTGTAGACCAGGAAACATTGCGCCCCAAACATTGCATATTGCGTGGGGTCTATTGTATGCAATACACTGATGCTGTGAAGATCACCGAAATCGAAGTGCTCGAAGCCGAGTTGTCGGGTCGCGACGGCATCGCCTCGTGGCACCACGTCTTCACCCGTGTTCATACGGACGAGGGGATCAGCGGGCTCGGCGAAGTCGGCATGGCCTACGGCACCGGTGCGCCCGCGGCCGGCCCCATGGTGCTGGCGCTGGGCGAGAGGTTCGTGCTCGGCAGCGATCCGTTCGCCACTGAAACCATCTGGGAGTGCATGTTGCGCAAGTCCTTCTGGGCCGAAGGCGGCGGGCCGGTGGTGTTCGGCGCGATGAGCGCGATCGATGCGGCGCTGTGGGACATCAAGGGCCGCGCGCTGGGCCTGCCGGTGCACCGCCTGCTGGGCGCGCAGACGCCGCCGCCCCTGCGCTGCTACGCGAGCCAGCTTCAGTTCGACTGGACCGACAAGACGACCAACCTGACCGACCCCTCGCAATACCGCGAGGCGGCGCGACGCGCGCGCGCCCAAGGCTACGACTGCATCAAGGTCGATCCCTGGATGATTGCCGATGACGGCAGCCGTGCCGCCAAGCTGCGCGGCATCCTCACGCCCCTGCAGCGCCGCATGGTCCGTGCGCGCATGGAAGGCATCCGCGAAGGCCTCGGCGGCGATGCCGACATCATCCTGGAACTGCACTCGTTCACCTCGATGGCCGGTGCGCTGCAGATCGCCGAGCTCGTCGAGGACCTGGACATCCTCTACATGGAGGAGCCCACGCACTACAACGGCGCGATGGCCCACGACCGGGCGGCGTCCAAGTCCCCCGTGCGGATCGCCGCCGGCGAACGCCTGTACACGCGCTGGGGCTTCCTGCCCTACCTGCAGGCCGGGTCGATCGACCTGGTGCAACCCGATGTCGGGCTCGTCGGTGGCATCAGCGAGGCCTTCAAGATCGCCCACCTGGCGCACGCCTGGGACGTCGGCGTGCAGGCCCATGTCTGCGGCTCGCCCCTGGCGACGGCGATGGCGCTGCAGTTCGAAGCCGCGATCCCCAATTTCGAGATCCACGAGCACCACACCTACGCGCTCAAGTCCTGCAACCGCGATTTGTTCGTCGAGGACTTGCAGCCGCTTCAGGGCCGATTCCAGGTCCCGCAAAGCCCTGGGCTGGGGATGACCCTGTCGCCCGGTGCCGAAGCCCGCATGACCAGGACATCGGTCCGTCGCGACGCCTGATCACCCGAAGGAGACACCATGAAGCGACTCATAGCGATCCTGTGCCTGGCCGGCGCCCGTAGCTTGGCGATGGCCCAGGGTGCGCCGGAGCATCCCGTCACCGCCATCGTCGGTTACGCGCCAGGGGGTGCGGCCGACCTGATGATGCGCAAGCTGGCGATGCTCATGCAGCCGAAGTTTCCCGCCGGGCTCATCGTCATCAACAAGCCGGGGGCGGGCGGCGCCACCGCGCTGGCCGCCGTTGCGACGGGCAAGCCCGACGGATCCCAGTTCATCTTCGCGCCGAACAGCAACGTCGCGCTAGCACCCCAGGTCAACGCGCTGCCCTACAAGAACCCCGACGACATCACGCCGGTGATCAACGTCGCGAGCTTCGCGCCGTTGCTGGTCGTGCCCAAGGATTCGCCCATCAAGACCGCCAAGGACCTTGTCGAGGCCGCCAGGAAGCCGGGCGCCGCCATCAGCATCGGCTTTCCCGGCGTGGCCACGATCAGCCACCTCAACGTCGTCGGCCTGGAGCGCGCCAGCGGCGCGAAGTTCATCCCGGTTCCCTTCACCGGCTGGGGTCAGGCCGCGCCGCAGCTGCTGGGCGGACAGATTTCCGCGTCCATCGCCCAGCCGATCGAAGTCACTCAAATGCTGGAAGCCGGCAAGCTTCGCGCGCTCGGCTCCTTCAGCAACAAGCGCCAACCCGGCCTCGACGAGGTGCCGACCTTCAAGGAGCAAGGCTACAACGTCGCTTTCGAGGCCCGCTACCTGGTCGCCGTGGCCAATGGCACGCCCGCGGCCACCGTGAAGTATCTGCACGATGCCTTCAAGGCCGCGATGGAGACGACGGACTTCAAGAACTACCTGAACGAGCGGGGAACCCAGGTCGAGTACCAGGACGGGCCCACCGCGAGGAAGGCGCTCTGGGCCGACTACGACAGCTACAAAGAGATTCTCCCCAGCATCGGCTCGCTGAAGTAGCCCCAAGATGACCGGCGCCACCTCCATCCTGCTGCTGTCGCGCTTGCCGGAGGCCGCCGAGCAGCAGTTGGAAACCCGCGGCCCGCTGCTACGGGTCGAAACGCCGGAGCACAGGCGCCGGCTGGTGGCCGAACAAGGTGCCGCCGTCCGCATCGTCGTGACCACCGGGCTGGACGGATTGAGCGCCGCCGAGATCGACGCGTTGCCGGCGTTGCAGCTGGTGTGCAGCCTCGGCGCGGGCTGGGAAGCGATCGACCTGGAACACGCGCGCCGTAAAGGGATCGCGCTGTCCTACGGCCCCAACACCAATGCCGAGGCCGTGGCCGACCATGCACTCGCGCTGATCCTCGGCGCCCGGCGTCGGCTATTGAGCCACCACGCCACCGCGCAGGCGGCCGTGGTGCGCAGCAAGGTGGGCATGTCCGACCAGATCCACGGCAAGCGCCTGGGCCTGCTTGGGATGGGTCAAATTGGCGGCCGCATCGCGCGGCGTGCCCAGGGCTTCGAGATGCAGGTGGCCTACCACGCGCGACACCGGCGCGACGACCTGCCCTATGCGTATTTCGACCAGCTGCTCGAACTGGCACGGTGGTGCGACGTGCTGGTGCTGGCCGCACCGGGCGGTGCGGCGACGCGGCACATCGTCGATGCCGAGGTCCTCGCCGCCCTGGGCAGCGAGGGGTGCCTGGTCAACGTGGCCCGGGCCAGCCTGGTCGACCAGGCCGCGCTGGTGCACGGGCTTGCCACCCAGGTCATCCGCGCCGCCGCGCTCGATGTCTACGACGACGATCCCGCCGCGATGCGCGAGCTCGCGGCCTGCCCGAACCTGCTGCTATCGCCGCACATCGCGGGACGCTCGCCCGAATCCATGCAGGCCATGGTGGACCTCGTCCTGCGCAATATCGACAGCCATCTTTCGGGGCGTGGAGTGATCACCCCGATCCCATCGCCATGAAAGGAAGCTCATGAACACGTCCACCTCGATCGCCCCTGCGGTGACGACACCCGCCGAATTCGCCGCCGTCGCCGCCGAACTCGAAAAAGTCCTGCGCCTGCGCGCCATCCCCTTCGGCATGAAGCTGTGCCCGACCGTGGAGGAGATGCAGGCCGTGCCGCGCATCCGCCGTCCGCAGGCCGTCCACACCCTGGACCAGTTGGTGGCGCAGTCGGCCCGCCTGGGCTGGACGCTGGGCGTCACGACCGAGGACCTGGTGGGTGACCAATGCCGCTCGGTCGTCGGCCTGGGCGGGCAGGACCCCGCCTGGTTCGCCGGCCAGCCGCTGGTCGGCGTGTGGTACGCGACCCAGCCCGACAGCGCCGCGCACCAGGCTGCGATGAACCTGGTACCGGCGGGCCGCTACAAGTCGCTGATCATCGCCCCGCTCGCGAAGTGGGGGACGGCCGGGTCGGCGACGCCCGCGGCGATGGACCAGCCCGACATCGCCCTGTTCTACGCCACGCCCGGCGCGATGATGTACTTCATCAACGGCCTGCAATGGCAGGGCTACAAGCGCTTCGATTGGTCCTGCGTCGGCGAGTCGGCCTGCGCCGACTCCTGGGGCCGGGCCTTGAAGACGCGCGAGCCCAGCCTCTCGATCCCCTGCTTTGCCGAGCGCCGCTACGGCGGCGTCACCGACGACGAGATGCTGATGGCGGCACCGGTCGAGTACTTCGCCAAGGCCTTGCAGGGCATGCAGGCCCTGGCCAAGAGCGGGCTGCGCTACCCCTTCCCGAACTACGGCATCCAGCAGGACGCCCGCGCCGGCATGGCGGCCAGCTACCCGACCCCGAAAGCGGCCGGCCGCTGACCCGTCGCAGGAGCATCGCCATGCCCGCGTCCATCTACGACCAGCACCTCGACCGCAACGCGGCCAACCACTGCGCGCTGACGCCCCTGGTCTACCTGCAGCGCGCGGCCGAGGTCTATCCCGACCGGCTCTCCGTCGTCCAGGGCCTGGGCCCGGATGCGCAGCGCTGGACCTGGCGCCAGACCTACGAGCGCTCGCGCCGCCTCGCCAGCGCGCTGCAGGGCCTGGGCATCGTCAAGAACGACACCGTGGCGGTGATGCTGCCCAACACGCCTGCGATGGTCGAGGCACATTTCGGCATCCCGATGGCGGGCGCCGTGCTCAATGCGTTGAATACCCGGCTCGACGCCGGCACGATCGCCTTCATGCTCGACCACAGCGAGAGCAAGGTGCTGGTGCTCGACCCCGAATATGCCGCCGTGATCCGCAAGGCGCTGGCCTTGCGCAAGGCCGACACACCGCTGACGCTGATCGAGACGCGCGACGTCCCGCCCGGCATGACGGCGGACCGGCTGGGCGGCATCGACTACGAAGACTTCCTCGCCGGCGGCGACCCGCAATTCGAATGGCCGCTGCCGGCCGACGAATGGGACGCGATCTCGCTCAATTACACCAGCGGCACCACCGGTGACCCCAAGGGCGTCGTCTATCACCACCGCGGCGCGGCGCTCAATGCGGTGGCCAACATCCTCGAATGGGACATGCCCAAGCATGCCGTCTACCTCTGGACGCTGCCGATGTTCCATGCCAACGGCTGGTGCTTCCCGTGGACGCTGGCGGCGCGCGCCGCGGTCAACGTCTGCCTGCGCAAGGTCGATCCGCAGACCATCTTCGACTTGATGCGCGAACATCGCGTGAGTCATTTCTGCGGCGCACCGCTGGTCCAGAGCATGCTCGCCAATGCGCCGGCCGAAATGAAGACCGGCCTGCCGACCGGCATCAAGGCGATGGTCGCCGGCGCACCGCCGCCGGCGGCGGTGATCGAGGCGATGGAGAAAATCGGCTTCGAGCTGACCCATGTCTACGGCCTGACCGAAACCTACGGCCCCGTCACCGCCTGCGCCAAGCAGGAAGCGTGGAATGCGCTGGGCGCCGACGAGCGCGCCCGCCTGAACGCGCGCCAGGGCGTGCGCAACCACCTGCAGCATGCCGTGCAGGTGCTGGACCCCGATACCCTGCAGCCCGTGCCCGCCGACGGCGAGACCATCGGCGAAGTGATGATGCGCGGCAACCTCGCGATGAAGGGGTATCTGAAGAACGCCAAGTCCACCGCCGACGCCTTTGCCGGCGGCTGGTTTCACAGCGGCGACCTGGCGGTGCAGTTCCCCGACGGCTACATCAAGATTCGCGACCGCAGCAAGGACATCATCATCTCCGGCGGCGAGAACATCTCGTCGATCGAGGTCGAGGACGTGCTGTACCTGCATCCCGCGGTGCTCGCCGCCGCAGTCGTCGCGCGGCCGGACCCGAAATGGGGCGAATCGCCCTGCGCCTTCGTCGAACTCAAGCCCGGTGCGCAGGCGAGCGAGGCCGAGATCATCGGGCATTGCCGCAAGCACCTGGCCGGCTTCAAGGTGCCGCGCAGCGTGGTGTTCGGCGAACTGCCCAAGACGAGCACCGGCAAATTGCAGAAATTCGAATTGCGCAAACGTCTCGCGTCACAAGCCGCGATCGACGTCTGAACACCCACGCAGGAACGACCGACGATGACCTCATTCAAAGCTTTGGAGATCCGCCCCACCGAAAAGGGCCTGGGCCTGGGCCACATGTCGACGATGCGCCGGGACCAGCTCGACGCGGGCGAAGTGACCCTGCGGATCCATTACTCCAGCATCAATTACAAGGACGCGCTGGCCGCGACGGGCAAGGGCAAGATCATCCGCCGCTTCCCCTGCGTCGGCGGCATCGACATGGCGGGCGTCGTCACCGCAAGCCAGGACCCGCGCTTCGCACCCGGAGACGAGGTCATCGCCACGAGTTTCGATCTCGGCGTGGCCCACCACGGCGGCTACGCCGAGATGGCGCGCGTGCCAGCGCAATGGGTGCTGCGCCTGCCGGCGGGCATGAGCCTGCTGCAGGCCATGGCGCTGGGCACGGCGGGCTTCACTGCGGCGCTGGGCATCGTGCGCATGGAAGCCAACGGGCTGGCGATGGACACCGGCCCGGTGCTGGTGACGGGCGCCACCGGCGGCGTTGGCGGCCTGGCGATCGACATGCTGGCCACCCGGGGCTACCGCGTCGTCGCGCTCACCGGCAAGGCCGATCAGGCCGACTATCTGAAGAGCCTGGGCGCGGCCGAGATCAAGCTGCTCGAAACCATCGACCTCGCCAGGACGCGTCCGATGGAAGAAGGGCTGTGGGCCGGCGCGGTCGACAACGTCGGCGGCCAGATCCTGCATTGGGTGCTCGCGACGATGAAGCAGGCCGGCACCGTGGCCAGCATCGGCAACGCCGCGAGCTTCAAGATCGACACGACCGTGTTCCCCTTCATCCTGCGCGGCGTCAGCCTGCTGGGGGTCGATTCGGGCTACATGGGGTTCCCCACGCGGCAGCATGTCTGGGACCGGCTCGCGAGCGACCTCGCGCCCCGCCATCTCGACGCGATGACGCGGGTGATCGGGTTCGACGACCTGCCGGGCGCCTTCGAGGACTTCATCCAGGGCCGCGTCAAGGGGCGGACCGTGGTGCGGATCATCGACTGAGGCCGGCATGAGCGAAGAACGCTGGCTGTCCCACAGTGCCCACTGGGGCGCCTTCTCCGCCGCCTGGCAAGGCGAAGCGCTGACGGTTCGACCGCACCCGCAGGATCCCGACCCGAACCCGCTGATCGAGAATTTTCCCGCGGCCTTGCGCCACCGGGCGCGCGTCAGGCAGCCGATGGTGCGGCGCGGCTGGCTCGAACGCGGACCGGGGCCGGACGAGCGGCGCGGCTGCGACGATTTCGTCGCCATGCCCTGGCCCGAGGTGCTGGACCGCGTGGCCGCCGAGCTGCGCCGCGTGCAGCAGGCGCATGGCGCGCAGGCCCTCTTCGGCGGCTCCTACGGCTGGTCCAGCGCGGGGCGCTTCCACCACGCGCAAAGCCAGGTGCACCGCTTCCTGAACACCGCACTGGGCGGCTATGTGCGCTCGGTCTATTCGTACAGCGCAGGGGCCTCGGCGGCGATCCTGCCGCACATCCTGGGCAGCCTGGAGGACGTGGCGCGGCGCAACGTGACCTGGGAGCAGATCGTCGAGCACAGCGAGGTCGTGCTGGCCTTCGGCGGCATGGCGCTGCGCAATATGCGCGTGGCCTCGGGCGGCATCAGCCGCCACATCGAGCGCGAGTCGATGCGGCAGGCGGCCGAGCGCGGCTGCCGCTTCATCAACATCAGCCCGCTGCGGCCCGACCTCCCCGAAGAGGCGCGCGCCGAATGGTGGGCCCCGCAGCCCGGCACGGATACCGCGCTCATGCTGGGCCTCGTGCACACGCTCGTCGCCGAAGGGCTGCATGACCGCGCCTTCCTGCGCGACTTCTGCGACGGCTGGCCGGTGTTCGAGGATTACCTGATGGGCCGCGCCGACGGCCAGCCCAAGACGGCCGCCTGGGCCGCCGCCCTCTGCGGCCTCGACGCCGGGCGCATCGCCGCGCTCGCGCGCTCGCTGCCGGGCAAGCGTGTGCTCGTCGTCGTCGCCCATGCGCTGCAGCGCGCCGAGCATGGCGAGCAGCCGGTGTGGATGGGCGCGGTGCTGGCGGCGGTGCTCGGCCAGATCGGCCTGCCCGGCGGCGGCTACGCCTACGCGCTGGGCACGATGGCGCATTACGGCAAGCGCGCGAACGCGGTGGCCGGCGCCGCGCTGCCGCAAGGCACCAATGGCGTCGACGCGTTCATCCCGGTGGCACGCATCGCCGACATGCTGCTGCATCCCGGCGAGTCCTTCGATTACGACGGCCAGCGCCTGGCCTATCCGCACATCCGCCTCGTCTACTGGGCCGGCGGCAATCCGCTGCACCACCACCAGGACATCAACCGGCTGCGCGAAGCGTTGTGGCGCCTGGACACGCTGGTCGTGCACGAAAGCGCCTGGACCGCGACCGCGCGCCATGCCGACATCGTGCTGCCCTGCACGATGACGCTCGAGCGCGAGGACATCGGCGCCGCGCCCACCGACCCGCTGATGGTGGCGATGCACCGCATCGCCGAGCCCGTCGGCGAAGCGCGCGACGACTACGAGATCTTTGCCGACCTCGCTGAAAGACTCGGCCGCCGCGCAGCCTTCACCGAAGGCCGCACGGCCCGCGAATGGCTGGTCCATCTCTACGAGATGACGCGCGCCGCGCTGCAGGCGCGCGGCGACGAGGCGCCCGATTTCGAAACCTTCTGGGCGCGCGGCGAACTGCTGCTGCCGCAACATCCCGACGACGGCGGCATGCTGCGCGCCTTCCGCGAAGACCCGGCCGGCCACCCCTTGCCGACGCCCAGCGGCCGCGTGCAGATCAGCTCGCCGGTGATCGCCGGCTTCGGCTATGCCGATTGCCCGGGGCACCCGGCCTGGCTGGCGCGCGCGGACGTGCCGGATGCGCGACATCCGCTCTTTCTCGTCGCCAACCAGCCGGCGACGCGGTTGCACAGCCAGCTCGACTTCGGCGGCCACAGCCAGTCCGCCAAGCACCGAGGGCGTGAGGTCTGCCGCCTGCACCCAGCGGATGCGCGCTCGCGCGGCATTGCCGACGGCGACATCGTTCGCCTCTTCAACCACCGCGGGGCCTGCCTGGCGGCAGCACGTGTCACGGAAGAGGTGATGGCCGGCGTCGTGCAACTGCCCACCGGCGCCTGGTACGACCCCGAAGACCCGGCCGCCAGGAGCCCGATGTGCGTTCATGGCAACCCGAACATGCTGACCCGCGATGTCGGCACGTCATCGCTGGGCCAAGGTTGCAGCGGTCAGCTCACCGCTGTTCAGGTGGAGCGGTGGGCGGGCGAATTGCCGCCGATACGCGCCTACGACCCGCCCGTCCCGGTTTGATTGACAGATCACTCGTCCAGGGAGCCGCGCCGATGGAATAAACGCACGACGTCCACGCAGTCCCCGTCACGCCCGATCAGGGCCCAACCTTCCATGTGAGAGGTATGAAGTGAGAAAGAACTCGATCCGAATCGCCGCCGTCGCGGCGCTGGCCCTGTCCGCTGCGCTGCCCGCATATGCCGGCAAGACCCTGGACGCGATCAAGCAGCGCGGCGAGCTGAACTGCGGCGTCAACCCCAGCCTGCCGGGCTTTGCCGTCGCCGACAGCCAGGGCCACTGGAGCGGGCTCGATGTCGACGTTTGCCGCGCGATCGCCGCCGCCATCCTGGGCGATGCCAACAAGGTCAAGTGGGTGCCGATCGAGGCCGCGCAACGCTTCGCGGTGATCCAGTCGGGCGAGGTCGACCTGCTCTCGCGCAACACCACTTGGACGCTTACGCGCGACGCGTCGCTCGGGCTGAACTTCACCGGCATCTCGTTCTACGACGGCCAGGGCTTCATGGTGCCCAAGAAGCTCAAGGTCACGAGCGCCAAGCAGCTGAAAGGGGCCACCGTGTGCGTGCAGTCGGGCACGACGACCGAGAAGAACCTCAGCGACTTCTCCAAGCAGGCCCAGCTCAACCTGAAGCCGGTCGTCTTCGACACCCAGGAAGCCGCCAACAAGGCTTACTTCGCGGGTCGCTGCCAGGCCTACACGACCGACTCTTCGGCGCTGGCTTCGATTCGCAGCAAGGACGCCACGAATCCGGCGGACCACGTCATCCTGCCCGAGTTGATCTCCAAGGAGCCGCTCGGCCCCGCGGTGCGGCGCGGCGACGACGAGTTCTTCGCGATCGTCAAGTGGACCTTCTACGCCCTCGTCAATGCCGAGGAGTACGGCATCACCCAGGCCAACGTCGACGAGATGAAGGCCAAGAGCGACAACCCCGCGGTGCAGCGCATCCTCGGCAGCGGCGAGGACATGGGCAAGCTGCTCGGACTGGACAAGGACTGGGCCTACCGCGCCATCAAGGCCGAGGGCAACTACGGCGAGATCTTCGACCGCAACCTGGGCGAGCATTCGACGCTCAAGCTGCCGCGCGGGCTCAACCGGCTGTGGAACCAGGGCGGCATCATGTACGCGCCGCCGATCCGCTGATCCGCCGGTCATGGCCGTTCTTCCACCGAAGCAACGCCGCTGGTCCTGGCGCAGCCAGGCGCTGCGCGGCGTGGTCTACCAGGTGCTGGCCGTCGCCCTGCTGGCGGCGGCCATCGGCTACCTGGCCCACAACACGCTCGCCAACATGCGGGCGCGCGGCATCCAGAGCGGCTTCGACTTCATCACCCAGCCGGCCGGCTTCGCGATCGGCGAGAGCCTGATCCCCTTCGATTCGTCCGACAGCTATGCCAAGGCCTTCCTCGTCGGCTTGTCGAACACGCTGCGCGTGTCGCTCGTGGGCATCGTCCTGGCAACCGCGATCGGGCTCATGGTCGGTGTCGGCCGGCTTTCGCGCAATCCGCTCGTGCGCGGGCTGTGCCGCGCCTACGTCGAGGCGACGCGCAACGTGCCGCTGCTGCTGCAGCTCTTCATGTGGTACTTCGCCATCACCGAGTTCCTGCCTTCGATGGATGGCGCCCTGCAGCCGCTGCCGCATGTCTTCCTCAGCAAGGCGGGGCTGCAGTTTCCGCTGCCCGACGAGAGCGCGAGCCACTTCTATACCGGCATCGGGTTCTTGCTGGGCATCCCGGCTTCCTGGGGCTGGCTGCGCTTCGCGCGGGCGCGGCGCGAAGCCACTGGCCGGGCGCTGCCGCTGGCGCTGCCCGTCATCGCGCTCTGGGTGCTGGGCGGCCTCGCTGGCTGGTGGGCCGACGGTGCGCCGACCGCGCTGGACGTGCCCGTGCGCAGCCAGATTGCGATCAACGGCGGCGGCGCGGTCACGCCCGAGTACCTCACGGTGCTGCTGGGCCTGACGATTTACACGGCCGGCTTCATCTCCGAGGTGGTGCGCGGAGGCATACAGTCGGTCGCGTTCGGTCAGATCGAGGCGGCCTCGGCGCTCGGCCTCTCGCGCGCGCTCTCGCTGCGGCTGGTGCAGTTGCCGCAGGCGCTGCGCGTGATCATCCCGCCGCTCACCAACCAGTATCTGAACCTGACCAAGAACTCGTCGCTCGCGGTCGCGGTGGGATACCCCGACCTGGTCTCGATCAGCGAGACCTCGCTGAACCAGACCGGACGCGCCGTCGAATGCATCACGATCGTGATGGCCATCTACCTCATGCTGTCGCTGCTCACGAGCGCGCTGATGGGCTGGTACAACCGGCGCGCGCGCCTGAAGGAGCGCTGATGGAAGCCGCCGACACGTTCGTGCCCATCGCCGCGCGCGCCGCGCCGCGCTCGCGCCTGGGAGCGCTGGCCTGGGTCCAGAGGAAGCTCTTCCCCAACTGGGCCAGCGGCCTGCTGACCCTGGCCGTCATCGCCCTGCTCGTGATCGTGCTGCCGCCGCTGTTCGACTGGGCCGTGCTGTACGCCGTGCCCACCGCCGACAACGCCGCCTGCAGGGCGGCACATGGCCACGGCGCCTGCTGGGGCGTGGTGGCCGAGAAGGGCCGCCTCATCCTCTTCGGCCGCTACCCTTACGAAGACCAGTGGCGGGCCCTGCTCGCGAGCGCGCTGCTCGTCGTGCTGCTGGTGGCGAGCAGCATGCGGGCGTGCTGGCGACCGGCGCTGGTGGCAGCCTGGGTGATCGTCGTCGGCGCCTGCTACGTGCTCATGCGCGGCGGGTATTTCGGGCTCGAGGAGGTCGGCACCGACCTCTGGGGCGGCCTGCCGCTGACGCTGCTGCTCGCGACCGTGAGCCTCGTCATCGCCTTTCCGCTCGCGGTACTGGTCGCACTCGGCCGGCGCTCGCAACTGCCGGCGATCCGCACCTTGTGCACCGTCTATGTCGAGCTCGTGCGCGGGGTGCCGCTGATCACGGTGCTCTTCATGGCCTCGTTCATCCTGCCGCTGTTCATGCCGACGGGCAGCACCATCGACGTGGTCGTGCGCGTGCTCGTCGGCATGACGCTGTTCGTGACCGCCTACCTCGCCGAGACCTTGCGCGGCGGCTTGCAGGCGGTGCCCAAGGGCCAGGTCGAGGCGGCACAGTCGCTGGGCCTGGGCTACTGGCAGACGCAGCGCAAGATCGTCCTGCCGCAGGCGTTGCGACTGTCGGTCCCGGCGATCGTCAACACCTTCATCGGCGCCTTCAAGGACACCTCGCTCGTCACCATCGTGAGCCTGTACGACCTCACCGGCGCCGTGCAGCTGGCGCTGGGTGACGCCGACTGGCGCCGCTTCTTCCTCGAGGGCCAGCTCTTCGTGGCGGCGATCTATTTCATCGCCTGCTTCGCGATGTCGCACTACAGCCGCTGGCTCGAAGCCCATCTATTCACCGGGACCCGACGCGAATGAGCGAAGCCATCATCGAATTCAAGGGCGTCAACAAGTGGTACGGCGAGTTCCACGTGCTGCGCGACATCGACCTGCAGGTGGCGCGCGGCGAGCGCATCGTGATCTGCGGCCCTTCGGGATCGGGCAAGAGCACGCTCATCCGCTGCATCAACCGGCTCGAGGAGCACCAGCAGGGCCGGCTCGTCGTCGACGGCACCGAACTCGCCGACGACGTGAAGGCCGTCGACGCCGTGCGCCGCAGCGTAGGCATGGTGTTTCAGCAGTTCAACCTCTTCCCGCACCTGAGCGTGCTGGAGAACCTGACGCTGGCGCCGATGTGGGTGGGCAAGGTGCCGAAGAAGGAGGCCGAGGAGCGCGCGATGCAGCAGTTGAAGCGCGTGCGCATCGCCGAGCAGGCGCACAAGTACCCGCTGCAGCTCTCGGGCGGCCAGCAGCAGCGCGTGGCGATCGCCCGCGCGCTGTGCCTGACGCCCAAGATCATGCTGTTCGACGAGCCGACCTCGGCGCTCGACCCGGAGATGATCAACGAGGTGCTCGACGTCATGATCGAGCTCGCCGGCCAGGGCATCACGATGCTGTGCGTGACGCACGAGATGGGTTTCGCGAAGGCCGTCGCCGACCGCGTGATCTTCATGGACCAGGGCCAGATCGTCGAGCAGAACTGCCCGGCCGAGTTCTTCGGGAACCCGCGTAGCGAGCGCTCGCGCGACTTCCTCTCGAAGATCATCGCCCATTGACCTCGCCAGCCGCCGGCGCCGACCTCCACTCCATCGGGCACCGAGACCCGGGGAAATACATGAGCTTCGACTTCGAGACGCCGGTCGACCGCCGGGACAGCAATTCCCTCAAGTGGGCCGGCGCGAGCCTGCTGCTGAGCCCGGCGCAGGCCGCGGCCGATCCATTGCCGATGTGGCTTGCCGACATGGACTTCCGCGCGCCCGAGCCGGTGCTGCAGGCGCTGCAGGACGCGGTGGCCGACGGTGTCTTCGGCTACGCGCTGGGCGCCACGCCCACCTACTTGGCCGCGGTCACCGGCTGGCAGGCACGTCGGTTCGGCTGGAGCGTCGATCCGGCCTGGGTCGTCCCCGTCTCGGGTGTCATCACCGCGCTGAAGACCGTCATCCAGGCGTTCTCGTCGCCGGGCGACACGGTGCTGATCCAGACGCCGGTCTACGTCCATTTCCACAACGACCCGCTGATCAACGGACGCTGCGTCAGCGCCGCGCCGCTGGCCTTCGACGGCATGCGCTACCGCTTCGACGCGCAGGCCTTCGAACGTGCCCTGGGCGACGACACGAGGATCTTCATCCTGTCGAACCCGCACAACCCGACCGGCAACGTCTGGTCGGAGGCCGAACTGCGCACGATGGGCGAGATCTGCCTGCGCCGCGGCGTGCTCGTCCTGGCCGACGAGATCCACCAGGACTTCGTGCTGGCGAAGGACCGACGCCACATACCTTTCGCGTCGCTGTCCCCGGCATTCGCCGATGCCAGCGTGACCTGCGTTTCGGCGAGCAAGACCTTCAACCTGGCGGGCCTGCAATGTGCCAACGCCATCATCCCGAACCAGCGGCTGCGGCAGGCGTTCGCGCGGCGGATCGATCGCAACCAGGTCAGCCGCGTCAACCTGCTGGGCATGGTGGCCACCGAGGCCGCCTACCGGCATGGCGCCGATTGGGTCGACGGACTCGTGCGCCACGTCGCATCCAACCAGCGCCATTTCGCCGCCGGCGTCCTCGCGCTCGGGGTCGGGCTGCGGGTGATCGAGATGGACTCGCTCTACCTGGCGTGGATCGACTGCCGCGGAACGGGCATGAACCCCGCTGCGCTCGAAGACCATCTGCTGACGAAATGCCGGGTCTGGTTCGATCAGGGAACGAAATTCGGCGCGGAAGGCGCCGGCTTCATGCGCGCCAACATCGGCTGTCCGCGCGCCACGGTGACTGAAGCGATCGAGAGGCTGCGCGCGGGCTGGGCCTGATACCGATGGATCGCCGAGGCACGGTGGTCACTCATCATTTCGGCGGGTGCATGGCTTGTTCTGGGGGCCGTCGCGATTCTCGATCGGATGGCACGACCGATTGCACTCGCTGCGCAACGGAAGGGATTTGCGATCATCGCCAAGCGAGCGATGTGCCTGCGCGCAGGGTGTAAGTCCAACTTCGACGCATTTCTCAATCAAAACGATCAGCGCACGGCAATTGGCGAGCTGGCCTCGCCGCGTCGAGCGTTGGGGTGACTGAGGGCAAGCCTGTGATCTGCCTATGGCAGCTACAGGAAGCATCCGGCGCAGTCCATTCGCGATGCGAAGCGTACGAGACGATCCAGCTCAACGTGTCGCCGCCTCCAGTAGTCGCCGACGTTATAGATAGCGCGAAAGTTTTCGCTATACAAGGCGAGGCACCCCGCCCAGACTTCGTGCAAACAGTCACGGAGACTCTTCTCATGCCCGGTCGCTTCGCCCTGCCGCCCACCCTGGGCTCACTGCGCAATTACGTCGATGGCGAGTTCGTCTCGACCGACAAGCGCTTCGACAATGTCAGCCCTTTGGATGGCCGGGTGCTGGCGCAGGTGCACGAGGCCGATGCGGCGCTGGTCGACCGCGCCGTGCAGGCCGCGCGCAAGGCGCTTGCGGGACCCTGGGGCGGCATGAGTGTGGACGAGCGCGCGGCGATGATGCATCGCGTGGCCGATGTCATCGAACGGCGCTTCGACGAGTTCGTCGCGGCCGAAGTCGGCGACACCGGCAGGCCAGTGGAGCAGGCGAAGAAGCTCGATGTGTTCCGCGGCATCTTGAACCTGCGCACCTTCGCCGATCTCGGTAAGAACGCGCATGGCGACTATTTCGAGACCCGCACCGCCGGCGGCGACAACCTGATGAACTACACCGTGCGCAAGCCGCTCGGTGTGGTTGCCAGCATCTCGCCGTGGAACCTGCCGTTGCTGTCGATGACCTGGAAGGCGGGGCCGGCGCTGATCTGCGGCAACACGATGGTCGTCAAGCCTTCCGAGGAGACGCCGTCGTCGGCGACGCTGCTGGCCGAGGCCTTCCACGAAGCCGGCGTGCCACCGGGCGTGTTCAACCTCGTGCACGGTTTCGGCGCCAATTCGGCCGGCGAGGCGATGACGAAGAACCCCGGCATCGACGCCATCACCTTCACCGGCGAATCGCGCACCGGCTCGACCATCATGAAGGCCGTGGCCGACGGCATGAAGGAGGTTTCCTTCGAGTTGGGCGGCAAGAACGCGGCCATCGTCTTTGCCGATTGCGACTTCGATGCAGCCGTCGACGGTGTGGTCCGCTCCTCGTTCACCAACACCGGGCAGGTTTGCCTGTGTTCCGAGCGCGTCTACGTCGAGCGTCCGATCTTCGAGCGCTTCGTCGCGGAGATGAAAAAGCGCACCGAGAAGCTCAAGATCGGTTGGCCCGACGATCCCGGCGTCGACATGGGTTCGTTGATTTCGCACAAGCATCGGGCCAAGGTGCTCTCGTACTACAAGCTCGCGCTCGAGGAAGGCGCGACCCTGGTCACCGGCGGCGGCGTGCCGACCTTCGGTGACGAGCGCGACAACGGCGCCTTCATCCAGCCGACGATCTGGACCGGCCTGTCGGACGACGCGCGCTGCGTGCGCGAAGAGGTGTTCGGCCCGGTCTGCCATATCACGCCGTTCGACACCGAAGAGGAGGCCCTACGCCGGGCCAACGACTCGGTGTATGGCCTGGCCGGGACGATCTGGACCACGAACCTGTCGCGCGCCCACCGCGTTGCGCGGCGCTTCCACACCGGCATCGTCTGGGTCAACACCTGGTACCTGCGTGACCTGCGCACGCCTTTCGGCGGCACCAAGTTGTCGGGCCTGGGCCGCGAAGGCGGGCGCTACTCGCTCGACTTCTATTCCGAGACGACCAACATCTGCATCAAGCTTTGAGGCCCGACGTGCGCGAACTGCTCACCTCGAAGCGCCTGGCCGCGCCGCATTTCCGCTACACACCCTGCGTGCGGAGCGGGGCGTTCGGCTTCGTCTCGGGCATGGTCGCGCTCGATCCAGCCACCGGCGCCCTGGTCGACGGCGGCGTGGCCGAACAGACGCAGCGCATCTTCGACAACCTGATGCTCGCGCTGCCCGACTACGGGTTCTCGCTCGAGCAACTGTGTGCGGCGCGCGTCTACACGACGCGCTTCGATCGCTTCGCCGATTTCAACGAGGTCTGGGAGCGCCAGTTCGCGCGCATCGATCCGCCGGCGCGTACCGCGGTCGGCGTGAGCGCCTTGCCGCTCGGGGCGCTGGTGGAGATCGAGTTCTGTTTTCACCAGGCGGGAACCGCCTTGTCATGATCCTGAGGAGAGCGACTTTGAATCAACGTGTCCAGCCCATTGCCGACCGGCTGTGGCAGGCCGCAGCCAGCGGCGAGCCGATCGCGCCGGTGCGCGACGAGATCGAGGCCGCGGCGATCGGCGGTGACGTGATGGCTGCCGCCTACCAGGTGCAGCAGCTGATCAGCCAGCGCCGCATCGATGCCGGCGGGCGCCTCGTCGGTCGCAAGATCGGCCTGACCTCGAAGGCGGTGCAGAAGCAGCTCGGCGTCGATTCGCCCGACTTCGGCGCGCTGTTCGCCGACATGGCCGTCGGTGACGGCGAGGAGATTGCCTGGTCGCGCCTGATGCAGCCCAAGGCCGAGGCCGAGATCGCGCTCGTGCTCGAACGCGATCTGCCGCATGGGCGCCATACCGTGGCCGATCTGATCTCGGCCACGGCCTATGCGCTGCCGGCGATCGAGATCGTGGGCAGCCGCATTGCCAATTGGGACATCCGCCTCGCCGATACGGTGGCCGACAACGCCTCGTCGAGCCTGTTCGTGCTGGGCACGCGGCCGGTGGCGCTGTCGCGGCTCGATCTGGCCGATTGCGGCATGGTGATGGAGCGGCGCGGCGACCAGGTCTCCGTCGGCGGCGGCGCCGCCTGCCTGGGCAACCCGCTCAATGCCGCCGTCTGGCTCGCCGATGTGCTGGTGCGCATGGGCACGCCCTTGCGTGCCGGCGATGTGCTGATGACCGGCGCCCTCGGGCCGATGGTCGTGGCCCAGCCCGGCGATGTGTTCACGGCCCATATCGAAGGTCTCGGCTCGGTCAGCGCGCTGTTCGGCCGCTGACGAGCCCAAGCATTCGACGATCAGGACATACCCGCATGAGCATCATCCACGAAGCGGCGGCACTTCTCGACGACGCGGCGCGCGAGCACCGCGAGATCGATCAATTCCCGGCCGGCCATTTCACGCTGGCGCAGGCCTACGAGATCCAACGTGCATCGATCCAGCGCAGGATCGAACGCGGCGAGCGCCACAAGGGCATCAAGCTCGGTTTCACGAGCCGCGCCAAGATGGTCCAGATGGGCGTCGACAGCCTGATCTGGGGCCTGCTGACGGACGGCATGCTCGAGGAGGATGGCGGCAGCGTTGATCTGGCCCGCTACATCCACCCGCGGGTCGAGCCGGAGGTCTGCTTCGTCACGCGACGCGTCATCGATGCGCCGCTGACGTCGCTCGAAGCCGCCGACTACCTCGAGGCCGTGGCGCCGGCGATGGAGATCATCGACTCGCGCTATCGCAATTTCAAGTTCAGCCTCGAAGGCGTGGTGGCCGACAACTGCTCGTCGGCCGGCCTCGTGGTCGGCGCCTGGTCGCGCAAATTCGATGGTCTCGCCAACGCCGGCGTGCGGGTGCAGTTCGACGGCCGCGACGTGCTCGTCGGCTCCACCGGCGCCATCCTCGGCCAGCCGCTGCGCTCGGTGGTGCAGGCCTCGCACCTGCTGCACGCTGCACAGATGAGCCTGCCCGCCGGTTCGCTGGTCATGGCCGGCGGCGCCACCGCGGCCGTTGCGTTGACGCCGGGGCTGCACGTGCAGTGCCGCATCGGCAGCGGCCATGGGGCGCTGGGATGCGTCGCTTTCACCACGCGCTGAACCCTCGGCCGCGCTTATCCGCCAATCCAACAGGAGACAACATGATCGGAAGACTCATCCGCCTCGGGGCTGCCGCGCTGGCTCTATCTTCGTCGCTGGTCTGGGCCGGTGACTTCAAGGTCAGCCTGCTCGGCTCGGGTGTTCCCAACCCGCGGCCCGACCGCTACAGCCAGAGCACGCTGGTCGAGGCGGGTTCGCAGCGGCTGGTGTTCGACATCGGCCGCGGCGTCACGATCCGCCTGTGGCAGCTGAAGATCCCGCTGGGCAGCATCAATGCTCACTTCCTCACGCACTACCACTCCGACCACACCGTCGGATTGCCCGACCTCTGGTTGACTGGCTGGCTGCAACCCAATTACGGCGGACGCAAGACGCCCTTCGTGCTCTACGGCCCGACCGGCGTGCGCAAGCTCGCCGAAGGCCTGGAGCAGGCCTATGCCGACGACATCAAGATCCGCATCGCCGACGAGCACAACCCGCCCCAGGGGGTCGCCTTCGACGTCCACGAATTCAAAGCGCCGGCCGTCCTCTACGAGCGCGACGGCGTCAAGGTGAGTGCGTTCGTCGTGGACCACGGCGAGGACATCAAACCGGCGGTGGGCTACAAGATCCAGTACAAGGGCCGCAGCGTCGTGATTTCAGGCGACACGCGGTTCTCCGAGGAGGTCATCAAGCAGGCGACCGGCGCCGATCTGCTGATCCACGAGGTGGCGGTGATCGATCCCGACCTGCTCAAGCGCTCGCCCTCGTTCCAGCGCATCTTCGGCCACCACACGTCACCCGAGGAAGCCGGCACGGTGTTCACGCGTGCCGCGCCGAAGCTGGCGGTGTACAGCCACATCGCGCGCTATGGCGATGCCAAGACGCCGCCGCCCAGCGACGCCGACATCGTCGCGCAGACGCGCAAGACCTACGCCGGCCCGCTCGTGGTCGGTGCCGACCTGATGCAGTTCGACATCGGTGAAGGCGGCGCCGTGGCCGTGCTGCCGCCCGCCTACAACAACTGAGCCGCATGGACCAGGAGACCCCGATCATGAAGACCCGAGCCCAGGTGGTGGCCGGCAAGGCGACGCCGCGCGGCCGCTTTCCGCATGTCAAGCGCGCGGGCGACCTGCTGTTCGTCTCCGGCACCAGTTCGCGCCGGCCCGACAACAGCTTCGTCGGCGTCGAGGTCGACGCAATGGGCGTCACGAAGCTCGACATCCGGGCCCAGACCCGGACCGTCATCGAGAACATCCGCGACATCTTGAGGAGCGAGGGTGCGGAGCTGTCCGATCTGGTCGAGACCCAGGTGTTTCTCGTGAACATGAATGACTTCGGTGGCTTCAACGAGGTCTGGGCCGAATTCTTCGACTACGACGGCCCGACGCGGACCACGGTGGCGGTGCATCAGTTGCCGCACCCGCATCTGCTCATCGAGATCAAGGCAGTGGCATTCAAAGCGCCGCAATTCTGACCAGGAGAACCGAGATCATGCAATTCAAGTACGGACGTCCGCTGAACTTCCAGCGTTGGCTCGACGACAACGCGCATCTGCTCAAGCCGCCCGTGGGCAATCAGCAGATCTGGAAAGACGGCGATTTCATGGTCACCGTGGTGGGTGGCCCGAACGAACGCAGCGACTTCCACGACGACCCGGTCGAGGAGTACTTCTACCAGTTCAAGGGCAACGCCTACCTGCTGATGTGGGACCGCGGCCAGTACGAGCGTGTCGACCTGCGCGAAGGCGACATGTTCCTGATGGCCCCGCACACGCTTCATTCGCCGCAGCGCCCCGAGGCCGGCAGCCTGTGTCTGGTGGTGGAACGCCAGCGTCCCAAGGGCGAGCCGGACGCCTTGCAGTGGAGCTGCGCCAAGTGCGGCACCCTGGTCAAGCGCTACGAGATGCAGCTGGACAACATCGTCGCCGACCTGCCGCCGGTCTACGAGCGTTTCTACGCCACGACCGAAGCCGAACGCCGCTGTCCGCAGTGCGGAGAAATCCACCCCGGGCGCGACTTCAAGGCCTGGCACCGCGCCCTGCCCGAGGCGGTACGTCGATGATCGATATGCACTCCCACTTCTTCCCGGCGTTGACCCGGGCAGAAGCACACGCTGCCAATGCCGATCGTGCTCCCTGGCTCGCCATCCGGCCCGATGCTGTCAACGGCGAGATCATGGTCGGCGAGCGGGCATTCCGACCGGTTTATCGGGCCCTGTGGGATCCGGAATACCGCGTCGCCGAGCTCGACCAGCAGGGCGTCGAGACACAGATCGTCTGTGCCACGCCGGTCATGTTCGGCTACGGCTGGGAGGCCGGCAAGGCGGCGGGCTGGGCCGCACGCATGAACGACCTCGCGGTCGATTTCTGCGCGCGCCACCCGACCCGCCTCAAACCCTTGTCGCAGGTGCCGCTGCAGGACCTGAAGCGGGCCTGCGCCGAGGTGTCCAGGGCCCAGGCCGCCGGCTGCGTGGGCGTGCAGATCGGCAACCACCTGGGCGACAAGGACCTCGACGACGAACAACTCGTCGACTTCCTGATCCATTGCGCCGAGCAGTCGATACCCGTGCTCGTCCACCCCTGGGACATGATGGGCGGCCAGCGCATGAAGAAGTGGATGCTGCCCTGGCTCGTGGCGATGGCGGCCGAGACCCAGCTGGGCATGCTTTCGCTGATCCTGTCGGGCGCGATGGAACGCATTCCCGAGTCGCTGAAGATCTGCTTCGCGCATGGTGGCGGCAGTTTCGCCTTCCTGCTCGGCCGCGCCGACAACGCCTGGAAGCACCGCGACATCGTGCGCAAGGACTGCCCGCGACCGCCCTCGGAATATGCGCGCCGGTTTCATGTCGATGGCATCGTGTTCGAGCCCGGTGCGCTGCGCCTGCTGGTCGACGTGATGGGCCACGACCGCGTGATGCTGGGTTCCGACTACCCGTTCCCGCTCGGCGAGCAAAGCATCGGCTCGCTGGTACGCGGTGCCGACTTCCTGAGCCCGGCGCAGCAGCAAGCCATCCTGCGCGGCAACGCGGCTTCGTTCTTCAACCTGGAACACTTGCCATAGCTCCGTAGGCAGATGCGGGCGCCATCCGGCGCCATTCGCTCGGCGTCCATTCGAGGCAGCCGGCAACGATTGGAGACAGAGGATGAAATCAGATCACGCGTGGTGGTTCGCCGCTGCATTCCTGACGATGGGTGCCGCGGCACATGCGCAGTCGGCCGTGACGATATACGGCATCGTCGATGCAGGTGTGACCTACTACGACAACGTAGGGGGGCAGCGCGCCGAGCAGATGGACACGGGTGTCGCCCAAGGCAGCCGTCTGGGCTTTCGCGGCGCGGAGGATATGGGGGGCGGGCTGCGTGCCCTCTTCAACCTGGAGAACGGGTTCAATACCGACACCGGCACCGTGACGCAGGGCGGTGTGTTCTTCGGGCGTCAGGCCACAGTCGGCCTCAGTGGCGGCTTCGGCACGGTGAATCTGGGCCGTCAGTACGACTTCATGTTCAAGCTCGTGAACTCGTCGGTCCTCGGGCAGACACCGGCCGGGCTGATGGGTGACACGCTGCCCTCGGGCACTGCCATCACCAAGGCGAACAACGCGGCCACCGGCAAGCCGATCCTGGGCAGCGCGGCGAGCCTCAGTGCCCGGACCCTGGGCGTACTCACCAACAATTCGATCCGCTACGACAGCCCGAGCTTCGGCGGGCTGACTTTCGGTGTGATGTACGGCCTCGGTGAGGTTCCCGGCGCAGGCAAGGCCGGGAGCACCTGGAGCGCGGGCATGCAACTGGTGCGCGGACCATTCAACGGCGTGGTGGCCTATTACGATGCCACCGATCCGACCGGCATGGTGAACAACCGAGCCTGGGGCATCGGTGCGAACTACAGCATCGACCAGTGGACACCGTTCGCCGAAATCACCCGCGCCAGCTACGCCGGCTTTTCCAGCGCTGCGGCGCCCAACGCGGCGACCACGTACACCCTCGGGACGAATTTCCGCTGGACGCTCCCGATGACGTTCAGCCTGGCCTATCAGCGGCAGCAGCGAAACAACGGTTTCGCCAGCGCCCAGCAATGGACCGCCGTGGCCGACTACCGGCTGTCCAAGCGCACCGACGTATATGCCACCGTGGCCCATGGCGTCGACAAGGCATTTCATCCGCTGACGATGTCGTTGATCGGCCTGCCGTCGTCGTCCGACAAGCAGACCGCACTGCACCTCGGCGTACGTCATACGTTCTGAGCGGCCCGCATTCGCCGTGCGGCGGAAGACCGCACTGACCCGTCACTACAAGCCGAAACTGGAGACATCATGAAACAGAGCATCGACGTACAGGACTTCATCAACAAGCGACCGTTGTCGGCCTACCAATGGCTGATTCTGCTGATCTGCACCGTGGTCGCCGCCGTGGACGGGATCGATGTCGCCGTGATCGGCTTCATCGTGCCCAGCCTGACGCATGAATGGGGCGTGACCAAGGCGGCAATGGGCTCCGTCATCGGCATCGGCTTGTTCGGACTGGCGATCGGCTCACTGTGCGCCGGGCCGCTCGCCGACCGCTACGGTCGCAAGACGATGCTGATGGCCGCGATGCTGTTGTGCGGGCTCGGCAGCCTGGGTTGCGCCTCGGCCGATACGCTGGCGTCATTGACGGTCTGGCGCTTCCTCACCGGTCTGGGCATGGGTGCGGCGCTGCCGAGCGCGACCACCATCCTCGCCGAATACACGCCGGAGCGTGATCGCGCGCGCTTCATCGCCGTGATGCTGCTCGGGTTCACGCTGGGGTCGGCCGGCGTCGGCTTCATCGCGGCCGCGATGCTGCCGACGCTAGGCTGGAAGGGCATTCTCGTGCTGTGCGGCGTGCTGCCCCTTCTGATGTTCGCCCTCGTCGCCTGGACCCTGCCGGAATCGGCCCGCTTCATGGTGGTTCGGCAGCAGGCCGGCGAGCGCATCGCACGCGCATTGCGGCGCATCAGCGGCGTGCGCTTCGAGCCCGACGCCGCCTTCACCTTGCCGGAAATGAAGCCCAATGCAAGCCGCTCGTCGGTGGGGACGCTGTTCAGCAACGGCATGGGACTGGGTACGCTGATGCTGTGGGCGGCCTGCTTCATGGGTTTGCTCGTGATCTACCTGCTGTCGAGCTGGTTGCCGACCCTGATCAAGGATTCCGGGCAGCCGATGGAAAAGGCGGCAACCGTCGCCGCGGGCTTCATGCTCGGTGGCGCCCTGGGCGGCCTGGCGGTGGGGTGGGTGATGGACAAGACCAAGCCGCACTACGCCGTGGCCGTCGCGTACCTGATCGGCGCCGCCATTGTCTTCGTCATCGGCAAGGGTGTGAGCTCGCTGGCGGTGCTGCAGGCGCTCGTCTTTCTCGCCGGCTTCTTCACGACCGGATCGCAGACCTCGATCTGCACGCTGGCTGCCGCCTTTTATCCCACCCAGGGGCGCGCGACCGGCGTGGCGTGGATGCTGGGTATCGGACGCTTCGGTGCCATCACCGGAGCCACCAGCGGTGGCCTGATGCTGGGTGCCGGTTGGGGCATCGGCAGCGTCTTCGCTGCGCTTGCGGTACCGGGCCTGCTGGCGGGTGTGGCGATCGCCATCAAGGGCCTTCGCTATGGCGATTCCCAGGACGCGGCGCTCGGCGGCGCCGGTACCTATGCCCATTGAGCCGACGGTTTGATCGAGAGACGGTCCGGGCGTGCGGCGACCAAGGCGACACCCGGACCGAGACCCCATAACAGGATCCCACTTCATGTCATCGAAGCAAGGCGCAGTCAGCGCATTTACGAAGGAAGAAGGCGTCGTTCACCTCGGCGGCATCGACGCCCTGGTGCGTCTGACGCTCGACCAGGTGCGCACCGATGCGCGGCGCGGCCTGAAGACCGGCATGTTCGTCTCGGGCTACCGCGGCTCGCCGGTCGGCATGCTCGACGCCGCGCTGATCAAGCAGCAGAAGTTGCTGCTCGAGCATCACATCCATTTCGTCGACGGCCTCAACGAGGACCTCGCGGCCACGGCGGTGTGGGGCACGCAGATGCTGCACACCGTGGGCAAGCAGAAGTTCGATGGCGTCACCGGCCTGTGGTACGGCAAGGCACCCGGGGTGGACCGCAGCGGTGATGCGCTCAAGCACGCCAACTACACCGGCATCGGCAAGAACGGCGGTGTGCTGGCGGTGGTCGGCGACGACCCGAGCTGCAAATCGTCGTCGCTGGCCAGCCAGTCGGAGCCGATGCTGTTCCACCTCGGCATGCCCTCGCTGTACCCCGGCAACGTGCAGGAGATCCTCGACCTCGGCTTGCACGGCTACAACCTGTCGCGACTGTCGGGGCTGTGGGTCGGTCTGAAGATCGTGACCAATGTCGCCGACGGATCCGGCACCGCACATGTCGACCCGGCACGGCTGGATTTCGTCACGCCCGATCTGATGTTCGATGGCCAGGCCTTCACGCCGAACATGAATCTGGGCATGAACGTGCGAGCGCAGGCGCTTGAGATGGAGCAGTCGCTGTACACGCGCCGCCTCGAAGTCGCCAAGCGCTATGCGCGAGAGAACAAGCTCAACAACGTCGTGTTCGAGAACCCCGATGCCTGGCTGGGCATCATGACCGCAGGCAAGACCTACAACGATCTGCGCCAGTCCTTCCTCGAGCTCGGTCTGGACGACGCCGCGCTCAGGCGCCATGGCATACGCATCCTCAAGATGGGCATGCTGTTCCCGATGGAGCCGGGCATCGTGCGCGAATTCGCGCGCGGGCTCGAGGAGATCTTCGTCATCGAGGAGAAGCGCCCATTCCTCGAGATGTTCGCCAAGAACGTGCTCTACGGCATGGCCAATGCGCCGCGCATCGTCGGCAAGTTCGACGAGGAAGAGAGCGAACTGCTGCCGCACTATGGCGAGTTCGAGTCCGACGTCATCGGGCGTGCGCTGCACAGCCGCCTGTCGCGCAAGGCGCGCGTCGAATCGGCCGAGGCCTGGCTGACGCGGCTGGACGAGATCCATGCGCGCGGCAAGCTGCCCACCGCGACCCGTACGGCCTGGTACTGCTCGGGCTGCCCGCACAACAGCTCGACGGTGGCACCCGAAGGCAGCATCGTCTCGGCCGGCATCGGTTGCCACACGATGGCGATGTGGATGGACCGCAACGTCGTGATGGGCACGCACATGGGTGCCGAAGGCGCGCAGTGGATCGGCATGGCGCCTTTCACCGATACGAAGCACATCTTCCAGAACATGGGCGATGGCACCTACGCGCATTCGGGCAGCCTGGCGATCCGGTACGCGGCGTCGGCCGGCGCCAATATCACCTTCAAGCTGCTGCGCAACGCCCACACCTCGATGACCGGCGGGCAGGAGATCATGGGCGCGCATCCGGTGGCGGCGATGGTGGCCGACCTGCTGGCCAATGGCGTGAAGAAGGTCATCGTCACGACCGACGATCTCGCTGCGTACCAGGGCGTGAGCCTGGGCGGCGGCACCGAGGTCTGGCACCGCGACCGGCTCGACGAGGCCCAGCGCGCGCTTGCCGCCACGCCGGGGACGACGGTGCTGCTGCACGACCAGGAATGCGCCGCCGAATTGCGCCGCGCGCGCAGCCGCGGCAAGGCCGAGGAGCCGGCCGAAGTGATCGTGATCAACGAGCGCGTCTGCGAAGGCTGCGGCGACTGCGGCGTCAAGTCCAATTGCATGAGCGTCGAGCCGGTGCAAACCGAGTTCGGCCGCAAGACGCGCATCCATCAAAGCTCGTGCAACAAGGATTATTCCTGCGTGAAGGGCTTCTGTCCGTCGTTCCTGACCATCACGCCGAACCCCGAACCGGCTTCCGGCGATGCGCCGAAAAAGAAGAAGAAGGGTCGCATCCCCGCGCTCGACCGCGCGCTGCCCGAGCCCGTGAACAAGGTCGACGCCAGCTTCGGCTTCGGCGTGCACATCATGGGCATCGGCGGTACCGGCTCGGTGACCGTGACGGCGACACTGGCGGCCGCCGCAAGGCTCGAGGGCAAGCAGGTGATCGGCCTGGACCAGACGGGCCTGGCGCAGAAGGGCGGCGCGGTGATCAGCGACATCAAGATCACCCACGAGCCGTTCGACGGCTCGAACAAGATCTCCGACGGCCGCGCCGACCTCTACCTGGGCTTCGACATCCTCAACGCCACCGACCCGAAGAACCTCGACAAGTGCCACCCGACGCGGACGATCGCGATCGTCTCGACGACGCAGTCGCCGACCGGCCAGATGGTGACCAATCGCCAGGTCCCGTTCCCGGCGACCGCGGGCCTCATCGCCGGCATCGAGAAGGTCACGCGCAAGGCCGACAACGTGTTCCTCGACGGCCAGGCGCTGGCGGAAGGGCTGTTCGGTGACAGCATGGCCACCAACACCTTCATGGTCGGCGTGGCCTATCAGGCCGGCACGATCCCGCTGCGGGCCGAGTCGATCATGAGCGCGATCAAGAACGCCGGCGTCGGCGTCGAGATGGGGTTGGCGGCTTTCAACTGGGGTCGCATGGCGGTGATCGATCGTGCCTACGTGCAGGCCGAGATCGCCAAGGGCCCGGGCGGGGTGGTCGAGATGCAGCGCACGCCGCAGCGCTCGTCCACGGCACGTGCGATCGTCGACGCCGTCGGCGCGCAAGGTGAGGTCAAGCGCCTGCTCGAAATTCGCGTGCCCGAGCTGATCGCCTACCAGGACGAGGCCTACGCCCAGCGCTATGCGCAGGTCGTCAAACGGGTGCTCGCCGCCGAGCACAGGGCCGTGCCCGGCAAGAGCAGCCTGACCGAGGCCGCCGCGCGCTATCTGTACAAGCTGATGGCCTACAAGGACGAATACGAGGTCGCGCGGCTGCACAGCGATCCGGCCTTCCTGGCCCAGCTCGACGCGCAGTTCAAGCATGGCTACACCGTCAAGTACAACCTTGCGCCGCCCTCTCTCGCCAAGCGCGACCCGGTCAGCGGCGAACTGCAAAAGCGGCAATTCGGAGGCTGGATGCTCGGCGCTTTCAGGCAGCTGGCGAAATTCAAGGGCCTGCGCGGCGGCGCGCTCGACTTCTTCGGCAAGACCGAGGAGCGCCGCCATGAGCGCCAGCTGATCGAGGACTACGTGAAGCTGCTCGAAGAAATCATCACCGGGCTCGGCGCCGACAACCACCGCGCCGCGGTGGCGCTGGCCAGCGTGCCCGACGAGATCCGCGGCTATGGCCACGTCAAGGAAAAGAGTGTCGCGGCAGCGAAGACCTTGTACGAGCAACGTCTGCACGCCTTCCGCAATCCGCAAACCGTCGCCATCAAGGTTGCCGCATGAACGAACTCAACGGTCACGATTTCGAGGATCTCTCTCCCGGCATGAGTGCCACCTTCGCCAAGACCATCAGCGAGGCCGACATCGTGTTGTTCGCCGCGGCTTCGGGCGACAACAACGCGGTGCACATCAACGAGGAGTTCGCACGGACCACGCAATTCAAGGGCCGCATCGCCCACGGCATGCTCAGCGCCAGCGTGATCTCGGCGGCCATCGCCGGCAAGCTGCCCGGTCCGGGCACGATCTACCTGAGCCAGAACCTGCGCTTCAAGGCACCCGTGCGGCCCGGCGACACCGTGCACGCGACGGTGACGGTCAAGGAGCTGATGCCCGAGAAGCGCCGCGTTTCGCTCGGCACGGTGTGCACCGTGGCCGGCAAGGTCGTGATCGAGGGCGACGCGCTCGTCATGCCGACATCGCGCCACGCGCGACCAGCGAGAGAGTAGCAGCCGCTCCATTTCCCACCGTTCCGATTTCGAAGGGACAGCATGGCGACGCCATTCCATCTGCCGGACGAATTCGTCCAAGGCATCTACAAATCCGGTCAGAGCCTGCTGCAGGGCCATCCTTTGAGCGCGCCGCTGGCGCTGGCGCAGGCCCGCTGGTTGCAACAGCAGACGGCGCTGTGGAGCGGAATGCTTGCGGCTGCCGCCGGCAAGGCCACCGAGCCGGTGATCGCACCCGATCGCGGTGACCGGCGCTTCCAGGCCGAGGACTGGCGCGCCAACCCCTGGTACAGCCTGCTCAAGCAGAACTATCTGCTGAATTCGCGCCTGCTCGCCGAGATGGTCGAGGCCGTCGACCTCGACGCCAAGGCGAAGCACAAGTTGCGCTTCTACACGCGCCAGTTCATCGACGCGATGAGCCCGGCCAATTTCGCGGCGACCAACCCCGACGCGCTCAGGCTTGCGCTCGAAACCAAGGGCGAGAGCGTCAAGGCTGGCCTGACCAACCTGCTCGAGGACCTGCAACGCGGCCGCGTCTCGATCACCGACGAGACCGCGTTCGAGGTCGGCAGGAACGTCGCCACCTCCGAGGGCGCGGTCGTGTTCGAGAACGAGCTGTTCCAGCTCATCCAGTACGCGCCGCTGACCGCGCAGGTCGCGAGCCGGCCGCTGCTCATCGTGCCGCCGTGCATCAACAAGTTCTACATCCTGGACCTGCAGCCCGGGAACTCGTTCGTGCGCTATGCCTGCGAGCAGGGGCAGACGGTGTTCCTGGTGTCCTGGCGCAACCCGGACGCCGAACTCGCGCGCACGACCTGGGACGACTATGTCGAACTGGGCGCGAAGCGGGCCATCGACACGGCGCGCGCGATCAGCGGCGCCGACAAGGTCAACGTGCTGGGCTGGTGCGTGGGCGGCACCATCCTGGCGTCGACGCTCGCCGTCCTGCGCGCGCGCGGTGACCAGAGCGTGGCCAGCCTGACCCTGCTGACGACGATGCTCGACTTCTCCGACGTCGGTGACCTCGGTGTGTTCATCGACGAGCAGGGCGTGGCCGCGCGCGAAAGGACGTTGGGGCAGGGCGGCATCTACCCGGGGCGGGAGCTCGGCGCCGTGTTCCAGACCTTGCGCGCGAACGACCTGATCTGGGCCAACGTGGTCAGCAATTACCTCGAGGGCAAGGCGCCCGCGGCCTTCGACCTGCTGTACTGGAACGCCGACGCGACCAACCTGCCCGGCCCGATGTACGCCTGGTACCTGCGCAACATGTACCTCGAGAACAACCTCCGTGTCCCCGGCAGGCTGACGATAGGTGGCACGCCCGTCGACTTGGGGCGCATCGACGTGCCCAGCTTCGTGCTGGCCACGCAGGGGGACCACATCGTGCCGTGGCGCTCGGCCTATGGCACGACGCAACTGGTGGGTGGCGAGTCGCGGTTCGTGCTCGGCGCCAGCGGCCACATCGCCGGCGTCATCAACCCGGCGTCGAGGAACAGGCGCAGCTACTGGACCGGCGGGCCGCAAGGCGAGGACGCCCAGGCCTGGCTGGCCGGCGCCACCGAGACGCCGGGCAGCTGGTGGACACATTGGATGCAATGGCTCGCGCCGCAGGCCGGCAAGCCGGTGGCCGCGCGCAGGAAGCTGGGCAACGCGAAGCACAAACCGATAGAGCCGGCGCCCGGGCGCTATGTGCAGGTGCGGGCGACTTGACATGCGGCGAGGCCATACATGAACTACGACAACATCCTGACCGCCGAACATGGTGACGGCACCTTGCGCACCGGCGTCATCACGCTGCACCGCCCGAAGCAGCTCAATGCGCTCGACGATGCCCTGATGGACGATCTGGGGGCCGCCTTGCGGGCTTACGACGCCGATGAAGGCATCGGCTGCGTCGTCGTCACCGGCAGCGAGAAGGCCTTCGCCGCCGGCGCGGACATCGCCGCAATGGCGCCCCTTACTCTGAAGGAGACCTACGGCGGCGACTTCATCACCCGCAACTGGGAGACCCTGCGCGTCATCCGCAAACCGGTGATCGCCGCGGTCGCGGGCTTCGCGCTCGGCGGCGGCTGCGAGCTGGCAATGATGTGCGACTTCATCATCGCCGCCGACAACGCGAAGTTCGGTCAGCCCGAGATCAAGCTCGGCATCATTCCCGGCGCCGGCGGCACGCAGCGACTGCCGCGCGCGGTCGGCAAGGCCAAGGCGATGGACATGGTGCTGACCGCGCGCACGATGGACGCCGTCGAGGCCGAGCGCTGCGGGCTCGTCTCGCGCGTCGTCGCACCCGGGCAGCTGATGAACGAGGCGCTGGCCGCCGCCGCCGCGATCTGCGCGCTGAGCCTGCCCAGCATCCTGATGGCCAAGGAGAGCGTCAACCGCGCTTTCGAAGGTTCCCTGGCCGAAGGCATCCGCTTCGAGCGCCGCCTCTTCCACACGCTGTTCGCGACGCACGACCAGAAGGAAGGCATGGCAGCCTTCCTCGCCAAGCGCAAGCCGGTCTTCGAGCATCGCTGATGCGAAACGCGGACGCAGCGTGATGAGCGCCCACCGCATCGTCATCGTCGGCGGTGGTGCCGGGGGCCTCGAGCTAGCCACCGCGCTGGGCCGATCGCTGGGCAGGCGCGGCAGGGCCGAAGTGACGCTGGTCGATGCGGTGCGCACGCATGTCTGGAAGCCCAAGCTGCACGAGATCGCCGCCGGCAGCATGGATGCCGACCAGCACGACGTGAGCTATCTGGCGCAGGCACACTGGCATCGCTTTCGATTCCGGCTCGGCCGCATGATCGGCCTGGACCGCGAACGCCGCGAGATCGAACTCGCCGCCTTCGTCGACGAGGAAGGCCGGCAGGTGACGCCGCAGCGCCGCATCGGCTACGACACGCTGGTGATCGCGGTGGGCAGCCAGAGCAACGATTTCGGCACGCCAGGCGTGGCCACGCATGCGCTCAAGCTCGAATCGGTGGCCGATGCGCGGCGTTTCCACCAGCGTCTCATCAATGCCTGCGTTCGCGCCCATGCGCAGGGCGGACCGCTGCAGCCCGGGCAATTGCAGGTCGCGATCATCGGCGCCGGGGCCACCGGTGTCGAGCTGGCGGCCCAGCTGCACCGCACGACGCGCCAGCTGGTCGCCTACGGGCTCGACCGCATCGATCCCGACAAGGACCTGAACGTGCACCTCATCGAGGCGGCCGACCGGGTGCTGCCGGCGCTGCCGCCGCGGCTGTCGGCGTCGGCGCAGCGCCTGCTCGAGAAGCTCGGCGTGCGCGTGCACACCGGTGCCAAAGTGGCCGAGGTGATGGCCGACGGCTTGCGCCTGGCCGACGGCCGCGGCATCGCAGCCGAGCTGGTGGTCTGGGCCGCCGGCGTCAAGGCCGCCGATTTCCTGGCGGACCTGGCCGGCCTCGAGACCAATGGCGCCAATCAACTCCATGTGCGGCCGACGCTGCAGACCAGCCGCGACGACGACATCTTCGCCATCGGCGACTGCGCCGCCTGCGCCTGGCCCGAGAAGAACGGCTGGGTGCCGCCGCGCGCCCAGGCCGCGCACCAGCAGGCCTCGCACGTGGCCGCGCAGATCCGGCGCCGGCTCGCCGCCAGGCCGCTGCGCGACTACCGCTATCGCGATTTCGGCTCGCTGGTGTCCTTGGGTGAGTACAGCACGGTCGGCAACATGATGGGCGGTGCGATAGGCGGCGCAATGGGCGGCAGCCTGATGATCGAAGGAAGGGTCGCGCGGATGATGTACCTGTCGCTGTACAAGATGCACGAGCTGGCGTTGCACGGCTACGCCAAGGTGGCACTCGACACGCTGGCGCGCCTGATCACGCGCCGCACGGAATCCCATGTCAAGCTGCACTGATCGCCGCTGGCGCGGGGTCTCGCGCTGGCCGCGCCTGGCGCTCGAGATCGCAGTCGTGCTGGTGGTCAAGACGCTGCTGCTCATCGTCATCGTGAAGGCCGTCGCCCCGGCCCCGCAGCTGCACACCGATCGTCTCATCGAGCGCCAATTGCTGAGCTCGCAGGAGAACCATAGATGAGCGTCGATCTCGAGGTCGTCAACCTGTCGCGCCTGCAGTTCGGCGCCACGGCCCTGTACCACTTCCTGTTCGTGCCGCTGACGCTCGGCCTGTCATGGCTGCTGGTGATCATGGAGTCGCTGTACGTGATGACCGGCAAGGCGGTCTACAAGGACATGACCCAGTTCTGGGGCAAGCTGTTCGGCATCAATTTCGCGATGGGGGTGACCACTGGCATCACGCTCGAATTCCAGTTCGGCACCAACTGGGCCTATTACTCGCATTACGTCGGCGACGTGTTCGGCGTGCCGCTGGCGATCGAGGGGATGATGGCCTTCTTCCTGGAGTCGACCTTCGTCGGCCTGTTCTTCTTCGGCTGGGACCGGCTGGGCCGCGTGCAGCATCTCGTCGTGACCTTCCTCGTCGCGCTCGGCTCCAACCTCTCGGCGCTTTGGATCCTGATCGCCAACGGCTGGATGCAGAACCCGGTGGGCGCCGCATTCAACACCGAGACGCTGCGCATGGAGCTGACGAGCATCGGCGCGCTGATCTTCAACCCGGTGGCGCAGGCCAAGTTCGTGCACACCGTGGCCGCGGGCTACGTGGCCGCGTCGATGTTCGTGCTCGGACTCAGTTCGTACTACCTGCTCAAGGGCCGCGACGTCGGCTTTGCGATCCGCTCGTTCGCGATCGCCGCGGCCTTCGGCCTGGCCTCGGTGCTGTCGGTGATCGTGCTCGGCGACGAATCGGGCTACAACGCCGGCGAGGTCCAGAAGGTCAAGATCGCCGCCATCGAGGCGGAATGGGAGACGCAGCCGGCGCCGGCGTCGTTCATGCTGTTCGGCATCCCGAACGAAGCCACCGAGTCCTCCGACTACGCGATCCACGTGCCCTGGCTGCTCGGCCTGATCGCCACGCGCTCGATCGACACGCCGGTGGCCGGCATCCGGCAGCTGCGCAACGAGGCCGAGGCGCGCATCCGCAGCGGCCAGCAGGCCTATGCCGCATTGCAGGCCATGAAGCGCGGGGACCGCGGCGAGGGCGTGATGGCGGCGTGGCGTCGGCACGGCGACGACCTGGGCTACGGGCTGCTGTTGAAGAAATACACCGCGGCCGTCGTCGATGCGAGCCAGGCCCAGATCGAACAGGCCGCGCGCGACACCATTCCGCGCGTCGCGCCGCTGTTCTGGGCCTTCCGGGTGATGGTCAGCCTGGGCCTGTGGTTCCTTTTCATCTTCGCTTGCGCCTTCTATTTCATGGCGCGGCGCAACGTCGCACCGCAGCGCTGGCTGTTGAAGCTCGCTCTGTGGTCGATTCCGCTGCCGTGGATCGCGATCGAACTGGGCTGGGTCGTTGCCGAATACGGCCGCCAGCCGTGGACCATCAGCGGCGTGCTGCCGACCTTCCTCAGCGCGTCGAACCTCGGTACCGGCGATCTGTACTTCAGCCTTGCCGGCTTCATCGGCTTCTACACGCTCCTGCTGGTCGTCGAGCTCTACCTGATGTTCAAGTACGCCCGCCTCGGGCCCAGCAGCCTGGGTCAGGGCCGCTACCACTTCGAAGCACCGGTGAGCAACCTGACGGCGGGAGGCCGACATGCTTGAACCCGATACGCTGCGCCTGATCTGGTGGCTGCTGATCGTCGTGCTGATC
Source organism: Burkholderiales bacterium (assembly GCA_018971105.1). Taxonomy (GTDB): domain Bacteria; phylum Pseudomonadota; class Gammaproteobacteria; order Burkholderiales; family Burkholderiaceae_C; genus Rubrivivax. The sequence goes on along the minus strand of JAGWVB010000003.1, from coordinate 7,931 downwards.
GTGGGCTTCGTGCTCACCGACGGCTTCGACCTCGGCGCGCTCATGCTCCTGCCCTGGGTCGGCAAGACCGACGAGCAGCGCCGTGTCGTGCTCAACGCCGTGGGCGCCACCTGGGAGGGCAATCAGACTTGGCTGGTCACTGCCGCCGGCGCGACCTTCGCCGCCTGGCCGCTCGTCTATGCGGTGAGCTTCTCGAGCCTCTACGGCGCGATGATGCTGGCGCTGTTCGCGTTGTTCGCCAGGCCGGTCGGCTTCGACTACCGCAGCAAGCTGCCCGACCCACGCTGGCGCGCCACCTGGGACTGGGCCTTGTTCGCCGGCGGCCTCGTGCCGACGCTGGTGCTGGGCCTGCTGCTGGGCAATCTGTTCATCGGCCTGCCGTTCCGGCTCGACGCCGAATTCCGCGCCACTTCCAGCGGCGGCTTCCTCGACCTCTTCCATCCCTTCGCGATGCTGGTCGCCGTCGCCGCGATCGTGCTGTGCACGATGCACGGCGGCGCCTATGTGCAGGGGCGCGCCGAGGCACCGTTCGCGCGTGCCATCGCCCGCTGGACCACGGCCGCCGCGCTGCTGTTCGCATTGCTGTTCTGCGGCTGCGTGCTCTGGCTCGGCACGAGTCTGCCGGGGCCGGATTTCGGTGGCTTGCCGCTGCTGCAGGCTCCCGCGGCGAACGCGCCGCCGCCGCCGCAATCGGTCGCCGGCGGCTGGGCCGGCAATTACAGCCGGCTGCCGGCCTTGCTCGCCTTGCCCTTGCTGGGCTTGATGGCGGCCGTGGCGACGGCGCTGCTGAGTCGGGCAGGGCGCTGGCGCTGGGCCTTCGGCGCCAGCGCGCTCACGGTACTGACGACGCTGGCCGCAGCGGCTGCGAGCCTGTTCCCGGTGCTGCTGGCTTCGTCGATCGATCCGGCCAGCAACCTGACGGTGTGGAATGCGAGCTCGAGCCCGAAGACGCTGCAGATCATGTTGATCGCCGCGGCCTTCTTCGTGCCGCTGATCGTGCTGTACACGGGATGGGTCTATCGCGTTCTGCGCGGGCCGATCACCGTGCAGCAGATCCGTGGCCAGGGCTCGAAGCTGTACTGAAGGGGACCGGCAGATGTGGTACTTCACCTGGATCCTCGGCCTGGGGCTGGCCCTGGGCTTCGGCATCGTCAACGCGCTCTGGCTCGAGTCCTCCTATGCTTTCGGGCAACTGGACGAGGACGACACACGTGATAGGTTCGAGTCGCGGTCGCAAGCCCGATAGGAAGCTGGGATGCGCGAATCCGATACCAACGGTCCCTCAGCGGCGATGGAATAACAATGAACAACATCGTGCGTCCGCACAGCAGGCTCACGCTCACGCGGGTGCTCAAGCTGCAGCAACTGGCCGTTTTCGAGAAGGTCGTCGAGGCCGGTTCGATCCTTGCCGCGTCGCGCGATCTGGCGATGACCCAGCCGGCAGTCAGCAAGGTGATACACGAACTCGAGCGCCATCTCGCAGCGGCGTTGTTCGTGCGCGGCAAGCGGGGGGTGGCGCTGACCGACTTCGGTCGCGAGTTCGAGCCGTACGCCAAGTCGATGCTCGCCGAACTGCGGCACCTCGCCGACGGGCTCAACGCGTGGCATACCGGGGCCTCGGGACAGGTGATCGTGGGCACGCTGCTGACCGCATCGACGACGCTGCTGCCGGCGGCGATCACGCGGCTGCTCGAAGCGGCGCCGGACGTCATCGTCGATATCCGCGTCGGGACGAACGCCTCCTTGTTCCCCGCCCTGGCGCGCGGCGATCTGGACGTGGTCGTCGGCTTCCTGCCGATCGACCGGAGTCCGAGCCCGCGACGCGACGAGGACTCCCGGCTTACGCACGTGAAGCTCTATGACGAGGAACTGTGCGCGGTCGTTGCCCACAACCATCCCATTCGGCGCCGGCGCCAGCTCGCGCTGAAGGACCTGCACGAACTGGAATGGATCCTGCCGACGCCCGATTCGGTCGCCTACGGCACGGCCTGTGCGATGTTCGAAAAGGAGGGACTCGCGCTGCCGCGGCGCATCGTGCACTCGGTATCGATTCTTACGAATGTCGGCCTGCTGACGCGGCGCCCGATGGTCGGGCTGATGCCCCTTTCGGCCATCGAGCCATTTCTCACCGCGAACTTGGTGGCCGTCCTGCCGCTGGGCAGCATTGGCATCTTCGGCACCGTCGGCTATACCGTGCGGGCGGGCAGGCCCCCCGGCGCGGTACTGAGACATCTGGCCTCGGCTTTGCGGGAGGCCATCCCGACGGGGACTCGTGCGTACAGGGCACCGGCTACGCGCGGTCGGACGGGCGCTGGAGGCTGAGTCTCGGCGGGGGGTCCGACGCTGCGAACGGGGCGTGCTGCCACGGCTGCGGGGATTGCTGGTCCCGATGAATCTGGCAATAAAAATATCAAACGAGGTATTGACGCCGACCGAAAAAGGACCCTTACGCGCCTGTATCGCCGGTCGACTATTCAAAAGGTTGGACTCGACGATGGACATCGTCGATCCGGGCAGTGCTCCGAGTTCCCGTTCGCCGCCCAGGCAGGAAGCCGAATTCCTGCTTAGCGGGAACCGCCATCGAGAGCAAAAAATGCCGCGAAATTCCATGCACCCGGGACGCGAGGAACGGATGCGATCGGCATATCACGATCGCGACATGCCGTTTCCATGACAGAGGATGTCGTGACTGTGCTAATTCGTTCGCCGGGGCGGGGCCTATGCTTCGTACATCGTACAGCGCACCGAAACGGAGTCCGCAGCCGATAGAGGAGGGGCGATTGCAGCCTTGAATAGGCTTCATTCGCTGCGCGCAGGGCGACACCCAGCCTCGAACCTCGATCGACACCTGCATTCCCCGTTTCGAACTTGCTGACGGATGCGTGGCGCGGTCGAGAACCGTGCATGCGCGAGTCACGGGCTTCGCCAATAATCAGGAGACATGATGAATATCCAAGGTCGGATTCGCTCGCAAGCGGCTCTGGGAATCACCCTCGCGGTCTGCGTCGGCACGCCCGCATGGGCGCAGTCGAACGTCACCGTCAGCGGCTATCTTGACATCGGCGTGTTTCGAAGCACGACCGATCAATGGATCGTCGGGACCATCAAACGCAGCAACCTCGCCTTCAGCGGCGCCGAGGACCTGGGGGGCGGATTGAGCGCGACTTTCAAGCTGAGCACTCGCTTTGACCTCAATACCGGTCAATCCGAAGTCGTCGCGACCAAACCGTTCTTCCATGCCGAATCGACCGTCGGCTTGAAAGGCGGCTTCGGCACGCTGCGCATGGGAAGGGCGCTAGACGCCATGTATGGCAGCGACTGGGCCTTCGACGCCTGGAACTACTTCGACCGACTCACCTCGCCGGGCTGGGATCTGTGGCACTGGAACTTCCCGTCCGACCCGCATGCCAACAGCGGGAAGCCGGACTATGGGCGACTGAACAACGGCATCTTCTACGATTCGCCGACTTTCAACGGCTTCACATTCCACCTCAGCGGTTCGCCGGAGAAGGTCGCGGGCGACACCAACACCCCGCTGGGTGGTTCCATCGCCTATGCCGGCGAGCTGTTTCAGGCCTTGTATGCGAACGAAAGGAACAGCGTCGGCAACACCGACAGCGAATACGCCCTGAAAGGTACCTTTGCCGGCCTGACGCTGATGGGCGTCTACGACGTCAGCAAGGCTGGCGCATCGACTGCAAAGACCACCACACTGGGCGCGCGCTATTCGATCGGCGCCACCACCCTGCTCGCCGGCTGGGGCAAGGCGAACGTCGACGGCATACGCAAGGAGCAGGTGACCAGCGTCGGGGTGTCGTACGCGCTGTCCAAGCGCACCGCGTTCTATGCCGACTTCGCGCACAAGCAATATGTCGCGAACAGCGCCAATACTTACGGCGTGGGCATGTCGCACGGCTTTTGATCGTTGCGGTGGCTGTCCTGCCGGCCGCCACCGCTGCCTCCCCGGCGGCACCCGAGATGCCGCTTTCAACATCAAGATCGGGGAGATAGATCATTGATTTAAAAGAAGAAAACTCGGTCACCTGAGCGGCGTGTCGTTTCTGTGACAAACGATGTCGGCCCCGTGCTACAAGGATCCTGGGTCCTGCGCCTATGCTGTGAACAGAGCAGAAGACTTCAAAACAGGACCTTTCCAGAGTCCAGGAGACATTGTGGAAACTATTGCATTCATCTGGCAGAACCTGGCCAGCATCGCCAGGATGACGGTCGAGCACATAGAGATCGTCGGTGTCGGCGTCGGATTCGCCATTCTTACCGGCGTGCCGATCGGAATTGCCATCAGTACGAACGAGCGAGCGGCGAAAATCGTCCTGTACATCGCCTCGATCATCGTGACGATTCCGTCCGTGGCGCTGTTCGGCTTCATGATCCCTGTGCTTTCGATCATCGGCCAGGGGATCGGATTCCTGCCGACGGTCATTGCATTGTTCTTTTATTCCCAGTTGCCGATCGTACGCAACACGTACGCCGCAATCACCAATATCGACCCGGCATTGCGAGAGGCCGCCCGGGGGATGGGAATGAAGACGGGCGAGCGCTTGCGCAAGGTGGAGATCCCGATCGCCCTGCCGATCATCATGGCCGGTGTGCGCATGGCGGTCGTCATCAACGTCGGCATCGCAGCGATCGCGGCCTACATCGGCGCTGGAGGTCTGGGCAAGCTGATCAGCCGCGGCATCTCCCAGTCGGACCCGCGTCAGCTGATCGCGGGCGCCTTGCTCATCAGCATCCTGGCGATAGCGGCCGACTTCGGATTGGGCTGGCTGCAATGGCTGCTGACGCCCAAGGGACTGCGCGGTCCATCCTGGCTGGCCCGATTGGCCCAGCGGCTCGGCACGCCGACGGATCTTGGCCTTCGGTCCCAACAGGTGCAATGACCATGATCGAGCTTTCGAACGTCACGAAGCGATATCCGGGCGCCGCTGCGCCTGTGGTCGACGGAATCGACATGAAGGTCGGCGCCGGCGAGATCTGCGTTCTGCTCGGGCCGTCGGGATGTGGCAAGACGACGACGCTCAAGATGATCAACCGGCTGGTACAGCATACCTCGGGCAAGATACTGCTCGAAGGCCGCGACACCGATGGCATCGACGTCGTTGAATTGCGCCGCAGTATCGGCTACGTGATCCAGCAGATCGGTCTCTTTCCGAACATGACGGTGGAAGAGAACATCTGCGTCGTCCCTCGACTGCTGGGGTGGGACAAGGCCAAGGCGCGCCGGCGGGCGGCGGAACTGCTCGAGATCGTGGCGCTCGACCCCGCCGTCTACCTCACCCGCTATCCGAAGGATCTTTCGGGCGGGCAGGCGCAGCGCGTGGGCGTCGCCCGGGCGCTCGCGACCGACCCGCCCCTGATGCTCATGGACGAGCCCTTCGGCGCCATCGATCCGATCAATCGGGAGATGATTCAGGACGAATTCCTGCGCATCCAGCAGAAGGTCCGGAAGACCATCATCTTCGTCAGCCACGACATCGACGAGGCGGTGAAGATGGCCGACCGGGTCGCCATCTTCCGCGCGGGCAAGCTCGAGCAGTTCGACTCGCCAGACAACATCCTCGCGCGCCCCGCAACGCCTTTCGTCGCCGGTTTCGTCGGCACGGACCGTGCGCTCAAGCGGCTGCGTCTGGTTCGAGCGAAGGACGCCATTTCGGATGCCGAATGCGTGGCACGCGCCGGGGACAGCAGCGCCGAGGTCCGGACCATCGTGGCACGCGGCGGCAGTGGGCGCGTCGTGTTCGTCGATGCGGCCAACAGACCGCAGGGCTACCTGACCGCGGCACAGCTGCACGAGATCGACGGGACGCTGAGCCTGGCGCATGCCCATCCGGTCCCCGGAGTTGCCCGGCTCGATGACGATCTGCGATCGGTGGTTTCGGCCATGTTCGCCATCGACTCATCCTGGCTGCCCACGGTCGATGCCGATGGCCGCTACGTCGGGGTCGTCAGCCAGAAGTCCATCATCGAATTGCTGCGATTGCCGCACACGGGGGTCGCATGAACGTCTTCCGACACCCGCGCGGCGCGACGCCGCTTGCAGGCATGCTGATCGCCCTGGTGCTGGCGATGACCTCCACGGCGGCCCGAGCGGAGGGCTGGTTCGCGGGTTGCGACCAGTACCGCGGCGACGTGATTCACCAGTCCGTCCAGATGATGTCGATGGTCGCGATCGCCGCCGTCCTGGCGATCGTCGTCGCGGTGCCGGCGGGCGTCTACCTCAGCCGGCCCTCGCAACGTCGTGGGGCGGCGGTGCTGATGCAGGTGCTCAATGTCGGCCAGGCCATTCCTAAACTGGCCCTCCTGGCCCTGGCCATGAGCGCCCTGGGCATCGGCGCGGCGCCAGCGATCTTCGGCCTTTGGGTGGCCACGCTGCTGCCGATCGCACTCAACACCTACGAGGGCCTGCGTGCCGTGCCGCGTCCTCTGATCGAGGCGGCCACGGGCATGGGAATGACGCCCCTGCAGATACTCTGGAGAGTCGAGTTGCCCAATGCGACGTACGTCATATTCGCCGGCGTGCGGACGGCGCTGGCGATCACCGTGGGAACCGCACCGCTGGCCTTCCTGATCGGCGGCGGCGGCCTCGGCGAGTTGATATTCACGGGCATCGACTGACCTTGCCCCCGAAAAACGTATCCCTTGCTGAGTGGTTCAATGCAAGCAAGGAGAACGGAAATGACGAAGGCAAAGACGACATCGACGAGGGCGCGCTACACGCTCGAGTTCAAGCAGGAGGCCGTGCGGTTGGTGGCCGGTGGCCAGAGCATCGCGGCGGTGGCGCGCACGTTGGGCGTGGTCGACCAGACGCTTTTCAACTGGGTCAAGGCCGATCGGCAGGGCAAGCTCAAGGGCGCTGACAGCAAGCCCGTGAGCGCCGAGCAGATGGAGATCGCTCGACTGCGGGCGGAGCTGGCGCGCGTCAAGATGGAGCGCGACATCCTGGGAAAAGCGACGGCGTACTTCGCGAAAGCGCAGAGCTGAAGTACGCCTTCATCAACCGGCACCGGCAGGTGTGGCCGATCTCGGTGCAGTGCCGGGTGCTCGAGGCGAGCGTGGCGGGCTACCACGAGCACTTCGTGCGCATGGCCAGCCCTGCCCAGCGACGCCACCTCAGCGACGACGCGCTGCTGGTTCACATCAAGGCCATCCACGGAGAAACGCACGGCGGCTACGGCTGGCCGAGGACGTGGAAGGAACTGCTGGCCAGAGGCATCCGGGTGGGCAAGGATCGGGTCCAGAAGCTCATGCAGCAGCATGGCATCCGGGCCAAGGGCAAGCGCCGCTTCAAGGTCACCACGGACAGCAAGCACAACCTGCCGATTGCGCCCAACCTGCTGGACAGGCAGTTCACCGTGGCCGAGCCCGACAGGGTCTGGGCCGGCGACATCACCTACATCGCGACCGACGAGGGCTGGTTGTTCCTGGCGGTGGTCATCGACCTGTTCAGCCGACAGGTGGTGGGTTGGTCGCTGCGGCAGGACATGACGCGCGACATCGTCATCGATGCCCTGCGCATGGCCTGGTTCAAGCGCCACCCGAGCAAGCAGTCCGGGTTGATCTTCCACAGCGACCGAGGCAGCCAATACGCCAGCGACGACTACAGGGCCGTGCTGAAGGAGTACGGCATAGCGGCCTCGATGAGCAGGCGCGGGAACTGCTGGGACAACGCCTGCAGTGAGACGCTGTTTGGGTCGCTGAAGGTGGAACGGTTGCACGGCCAGCGATTCGCCACGAGGCGCCAGGCCAAGGACGAGGCCATCGCCTGGCTGCTCTGGTACAACCATGCCCGACTGCACTCGACGCTGGCCTACGTCAGCCCGATGCAGTTCGAGCAAAACTGGCATGCGGCTCAGGCCAAGAGTGCCAATTCGTGACTCGGCTATGGGATACGGATTCCAGGGGCAAGGTCACTA
>JAGWVB010000088.1 GCA_018971105.1 Burkholderiales bacterium | reverse complement strand
GATCGCGATGGCGGGTTCGGACATGCGGCGGCTCATTCGATGGACAGCGGGCGCGACGTCTCGATCGACGCCCGGGAACACGCAATGAGTCTAGGAGGATGGTCCCGGCGTTTCTTAAGAATTCACTCAGACTCGTTACAACATTACAGATGCTCACGACTTCATTGAACCGGCTCGACCTTAGAGTTCGCAGTTCAAATGGATTCGAACCGCTATCTGATCTTCTATCTGTCGCTGGCCGCCTTTTTCGTCGGCTGGCATGTCTGGCGCCGCCGGCGCCGTCATCGCGCCGAACTCGAGCAATTGCGCCAGTCCAGGGAGGCCGGCCTGAACGAACCGCCCTCGCTGCATCCGGTGGTCGATCCGAACCGCTGCCTCGGTTCGGGCGCCTGCGTCAAGGCCTGTCCCGAGGCGGCGCTGGGCGTCGTCGACGGCAAGGCCGTGCTCATCAACGCCGCGGCCTGCATCGGCCATGGCGCCTGCTACCACGCCTGCCCGGTGCAGGCGCTGACGCTGGTGTTCGGCACCGAGACGCGCGGCATCGACATCCCGCAGATCAGCGCCGAATTCGAGACCAATGTCGCCGGCGTCTTCATCGCCGGCGAACTCGGCGGCATGGGCCTGATCCGCAAGACGGCCGAACAGGGCCGGCAGGCGATGGCGGCGATCCAGCGCCGCGGCACCGCGCACGCGGCGGCGCTGGACGTCGTCATCGTCGGCGCCGGGCCGGCCGGGCTCTCGGCCGGCCTGAGCGCGATGCACCACAAGCTGCGCTATGTGCTCGTCGAGCAGGAAGCGACGCTGGGCGGATCGGTCTACCACTACCCGCGCAACAAGATCGCGATGACGGCGCCCGTCAAGCTCGACCTCGTCGGCATCGTCAAGCTCGGCACCGAGGTGCAGAAGGAGAAGCTGCTCGAATTCTGGAACGGCATCGTCGCGCGCACGATGCTGAAGATGAACTTCAGCGAGCGCTTCGAGGGGCTGGAGCGCCAGGTCGACGGCACCTTCCTCGTCCGCACCTCGCGCGCCACCTACCACGCCAACTCGGTGCTGCTCGCGCTTGGCCGGCGCGGCACGCCGCGCAAGCTCGGCGTGCCGGGCGAGGAACAGGCCAAGGTCGTCTACCGGCTCGTCGACGCGGCGCAATACGCGGGCCGCTCGGTGCTCGTCGTCGGCGGCGGCGACAGCGCGCTCGAGGCGGCGCTGGCGCTCGCCGCCGAGGCGGGCACCGCGGTCACGCTGTCGTACCGCGGCGAGGCCTTCGCCCGCGTGAAGCAGAAGAACCGCGAGGCCTTCGAGAGCGAGGTCGCGCAGCAGCGCATCCGCTGCCTGCTCGGATCGAAGGTGCAGCGCATCGACGAGACCTCGGTGACGCTGCTGCGCGCCGACGGGCAGGCCGAGACCCTGGCCAACGAGCATGTGATCGTCTGCGCCGGCGGCGAACTGCCGACGCCGCTGCTGAAATCGATCGGCATCCGCTTCGAGACGAAATTCGGTCAGGTCTGAGCCGGGAAGCGCAATTCGGCGCGCAGCCCGCCGAGTTCCGAATCGCCCAGCGTGGCGCTGGCGCCATGCGCGTCGGCGAGCGCCTTCACGATCGCCAGCCCGAGGCCGCAGCCCGGCTGCGTGTTGCCCTTGGCGCGGAAGAAGCGCTCGAAGGCGCGGCTGCGCTCGGCGGGGTCGATGCCGGGCCCGTCGTCCTCGACCCACAGCAGCACCGCGTCGCCGTCGCGGCGCGACCCGGCGACGACCTCGCCGCGCTCGGCGGCATGGGCGACCGCATTCGCGAGCAGGTTGCGCAGCATCAGCGTGAGGCCGGACGGCGAACCCGCGAGTCCGGCGACCTCGAAGCGCGTGCGCACGCGCAGGCCGCGCGCCGCGGCCGCCGCCGCCAGGCCCTGCATGACCTCGTCGAACAGCGGCTGCAGCGCCACGTCCGCCTGGCGTGCGGCCGTCGCCGCCGGGTCGCCCGCCAGCGCGTCGCTGCGCGCCAGGTCGAGCATCTGGTGCACGAGGTGCGCCGCATGGTCGACCCCCTCCTGCACGGCGCGCAGCGCCTGCGCGCGCTCGGCGGGTCCGCTGCGTTCGTGCGCCGCGAGCTGGGCCTGCGCGCGCAGCCCCGCCAGCGGCGTGCGCAGCTCGTGCGCGGCGGCGGCGACGAATTCGCGTTCGCCGCGCAGCGCGCGCTCGACGCGGTGCATGAGCTGGTTGATGGCCTCGAGCAGCGGCGCGAACTCGTCGGGCAGGCGGTCCAAGGCGACCGAGCGCAGGTCCTCGGGCCCGCGGCGCGCGAGGTCCGAGGTCACCCCGCTCAGCGGGCGCAGCGCCAGGCGCAGCAGCGCCTGCGTGACGGCGGCGAGCACGAGCGCCGAGAGCCCGAAGCCGACGCCCAGGTAATGGCCGTACAGGTCGGCCAGCTCGAGGCGGTCGGCCACGGGCTCGGCGGCGACGATGCGGTAGGCGCCGCCGGCAGCGGTGATGCTGACGACGCGCAGCGCCTGGCCGTCGAGCACGCGCGTGACCCAGCCGTCGTGCCCCGGCGGCGCCAGCGGCTCGGCGCGCGGCGCGTTCGAGCTCGCGAGCACGAGGCGGCCCGCGCGGTCGTAGATCTGGTAGCGGTAGCGGCCGTGCAGCGTGTCCTCGATGTCGGACTCGGCCGGCGCGCCGCGCAGCGCGCCCGCCTCGCGGTCCGCGGCCCCGACCTCGTCGACCTCGTGTGCTGCGTAGCCGAGCAGCGTGCGCGCCAGGTCGGCCAGGCGGGCGTCGAACAGCAGCGCGTCCTCGCGCCGGACGGCGGCGTACATCGCGATGCCGCCGGCCAGCCAGGCCAGCACGCAGGACACGGCCGCGATGGCGAGCATGCGCGAGCGCAGCGACCAGCGGCGCGGCGTCGCCATTCAGGCCTCGGGATAGAGCGTGTAGCCGACGCCGCGCACGGTGCGGATGAGGCCGCGGCCGAGCTTGCGCCGCAGGTTGTGGATGTGGACGTCGAGCGTGTTGCCGACGATGTCCTCGTTCCAGCCCTGCAGCGCCTCGACCAGCGCCTCGCGCGTGACCACGCCCGAGCGATGGGCCATCAAGGTCTCCAGCAGCCAGAACTCGCGGTTCGTGAGCGCGATGTAGCGCCCGTCCAGCGACACCGTGCGGCTGGCCGGCGCGAGCGCGAGCCGGCCGTGGCGCAGCACGATGTCGGCGCCGCCGCCCTGGCGCCGGCGCACCGCGCGCAGCCGCGCCGCGAGCTCGTCCAGATGCACCGGCTTGACGAGGAAATCGTCGGCGCCGAGGTCGAGCAGCCGGATCCGGTCCTGCACCTGCTCGCGCGCGGTGACGACGACCACCGGCAGGTCGAATCCGGCGCTGCGCAGGCTGCGCAGCGCCGCCTCGCCGTCGATGTCCGGCAGCCCGAGGTCGAGCACGAGCCAGTCGTAGGTGCCGCGGCGCAGCGCGGGTTCGATCTCGGAGCCGGTCGTGATCCAGTCGACATCGATCGCGCCATGCCCCATCCACGAGCGCACCGCACCGGCCAGGCGCGCATCGTCCTCGACCAGCAGCAGCCTCATCGGCGCGCAGCGCCGCCGCGTTCGAGGCCGCGGCGGGGCGGTGTCGGATGAGATGAAGGCAATGCCATGGTACGGTGCGTGACGGCGGCGGAATTCTGTCAGATTACCCGCGTTGGTAAAGTGGTTTCGCGCGCAGGGGCGCCGACAATGAATCCGCAGCCCAGGCCTCCACCATGATCCGTCACCGCATCGCCCTCATCGCCCACGACCGCAAGAAGGACGCCATGGTGCTGCTGGCGCGCGAATTCGCGCCCCTGCTGCGCCGCTGCGCGCTGTGTGCCACCGGGACCACGGGCGGCCGGCTCGTGGACGAGGTCGGGCTCGAGGTCGAGCAGCTGCTGAGCGGGCCGCTGGGCGGCGATCTGCAGATCGGCGCGCGCCTGGCCGAGGGGCGCATCGACGCCGTGATCTTCCTGCGCGACCCGATGACGCCGCAGCCGCACGAACCCGACATCAACGCCCTCGTGCGCGCCTGCGACGTCCACGACGTGCCCTGCGCGACCAACCTGTCGTCGGCGCGGCTGATCCTGGCCGCCTACGACCAGCTGGGCGCCTGAGTCCGGCGCCGGCGGTGCATCCGTCTATGTCTCCTCGGGCCGCATCTCGATCGCCCCGCAAGGACACTCGGCGGCGCAGACGCCGCAGCCCTTGCAGTAATCGAGATTGAACTCGAAGCCCTGGCCGGGCCCCAGCTTGACGACGGCGTTGTCGGGGCAGACGCCGTAGCAGTTGTCGCATTCGAAGCAGTTGCCGCAGCTCATGCAGCGGCGCGCCTCGAACAGCGCGTTGGCGGCCGAGAGGCCGCCCTGGACCTCGTCGAAGCTGCTCGTGCGCCGCGCCAGGTCGAGCTGCGGGCGCACCGTCTTCGGCGCGTCGCTGTAGTACCAGGGGTTGATGCGCTCGAAGGTCGCGATCGCATGCCTGGGCGGCGGCGCGTAGACGCTGCCGCGCAGCCAGGCGTCGATGTGGCGCGCCGCCTTCTTGCCGTGGCCGACGGCCACCGTCACGTTGCGCTCGGCCGGCACCATGTCGCCGCCGGCGAAGATGCCGGGGTGGCCGGTCATCATCGTGGCCGCATCGACGCGCACGACGCCGTCCTCGATCGCCAGCCCCGCGACGCGGTCGAGCAGCGAGAGGTCGACGTCCTGGCCCAGCGCGAGCACGAGGCTGTCGGCTTCGAGCGTCTCGTATTCGCCGGTCGGCTGCGGATTGCCCTTCTCATCGAGCACCATCTTCTCGATCGTCAGCGCGCCGGCATCGGCGTCGCTGCCGGCCTGCTTGATGGTCGAGAGCCATTTCACCATCACGCCTTCCTGCAGCGCTTCCTCGACCTCGAAGTCGTGCGCCGGCATCTTCTCGCGCGTGCGGCGGTAGACGATCACGGCCTCGGTCGCGCCCAGGCGCCTGGCCGTGCGCGCGACGTCGATGGCCGTGTTGCCGCCGCCGTAGACGACGACGCGGCGGCCCAGCAGCGGCGGCTCCTCGCCTTCCATCGAGCGCAGCACCTGCACCGCGTCGAGGATGCGCGAGCTGTCCTTGGCCGGGATGAAGGCGCGCCTGGCGATGTGCGCGCCGACGGCGAGGAAGGCGGCGTCGTAGCCGCCCTCGGCCATCGTCTGCGCGAGATCGTCGACCTTGGTGTTGAGCCGCAGCGTGACGCCGAGGTCGACGATGCGCTGCATCTCGGCGTCGAGCACGTCGCGCGGCAGCCGGTACTTGGGAATACCGAAGCGCATCATGCCGCCGGCCAGCGGCCCGGCTTCCACCACCGTCACGCCATGGCCGAGGCGCCGCAGGTGGTAGGCCGCCGACATCCCCGAGGGCCCGGCGCCGACGATGAGCACGCGCTTGCCGCTGTCGGCGGCCGGCGCGTCGAAGCGCCAGCGATGTTCGAGCGCGGCGTCGCCGAGAAAGCGCTCGACCGAATTGATGCCGACCGCCGCGTCGACCTGGGCGCGGTTGCAGGCGCCCTCGCAGCTGTGATAGCAGACGCGGCCCATGATGGCGGGGAACGGGTTGTCGCGCACGAGGTGGCGCCAGGCGGTCTCGTAGTCGCCGCTCTCGGCCTCAAACAGCCAGCCCTGGATGTCCTCGCCCGCCGGGCATTGCGCATTGCAGGGCGGCAGGCGGTGGACATAGGAAGGGCGTTCGGTGCGCCAGCTGCCGGTCTTGTTGGCGAGCGAGCTGCCGGGGTCCAGCGTGATGGCAAAGGGCTTGTCCATGGTCTTGTTCTCGAGGCTGCGGCCGCGCTTCTAGTTCGCGACGTCTTCGTCGATGAGGCCGAAACGCCGGATGTTGCGATCGGCACCGGCCTGGATGCGCGCCACGCGTTCGGGCTGTCCAGCACCGGCGTACAGATGCGCGAAGCGCCGCTGCGGCTTGAGGTATTCGTCGACCGGCACGCGGCGGCGGATCTTCGTCACCGCGGTGACGGCGCCATGCTCGGCCTCGAACACCGGGAAGAGTCCCGTCTCGCGCGCGAGCCGCGCGAGGCGGATCGTGTCGTGGCTGGCCGCGCCCCAACCCAGCGGGCAGGGCACGAGGAGGTGCAGGTAGCGCGCGCCGCGCATCGTCATGGCCTTCTCGACCTTGGCTTCGAGGTCGTGCAGGTCGGCCACGGTCGCGGTGGCGACGTACGGGATCTCGTGCGCCATCGCGATCAGCGGCAGGTTCTTGCCCTTGCCGAATTCGGCGCCGGGTTCGGGGCCGACGGCCATCGTCGTTGCCGTGCGCGCGGCCGGCGGCGTCGCCGAGCTGCGCTGCACCCCCGTGTTCATGTAGGCCTCGTTGTCGTAGCAGATGTAGAGCACGTCGTCGTTGCGCTCGAACATCCCCGACAGGCAGCCGAAGCCGATGTCGGTGGTGCCGCCGTCGCCGCCCTGGGCGATGACGCGGGTGTCGCTTTCGACGCGGCCGGCCTTGCGCGCCTGCACCTTCAGCGCCGCGGCGATGCCGGTGCCCACCGCGGCCGCGTTGCCGAACAGCGAATGGATCCACGGCAGCTGCCACGACGATTCGGGGTAGGGCGTCGAGAACACCTCGAGGCAGCCGGTGGCGTTGGCGGCGATGAGGCGGCCCTTGCAGGCGCGCATCGCGGCGTCGACGGCGTAGCGCGCGCCCAGCGCCTCGCCGCAGCCCTGGCAGGCGCGGTGGCCCGAATTGATCGCGTTGCTGCGCTCGGTCGACGACTGCACGGTGCGCTGCTCGGGCGCGAGCAGCCGGTTGCCGACGGTGAAGGTGCCGGTCTGGTAGAACTTGACCGTGGTGTTCATCGTCAGCTCACTTTCGATGCGACGGTGCCGAGGTCGCGCAGCAGAGACTCGGCGATCGGGCCCGTGCGACGCTGCGCCGCCTCGCGCTGCAGATGGCGATCGACGATGCGGCGATCGAGGTCCATGAAGGTCAACGGTTCGAGCCGGTCGGCGATGGCCTCGCGCAGCGTGCGGTGCAGCGAGGCCTTCGTGATCGCGCGCCCGCCGAGTCCGGCGACGACGGTGTAGCCCTGCTGGCCGAGCCGGTGCAGCGCCAGCCGCACGTCGGTCGAGACGACCCCGCCCAGGCCCACCGAGAAGCTCTTCTCGAGCACGACGATGCGCTGCGCCGCCTGCAGCGCCGCGCGCACCGCGGCGAGCGGGAAGGGCCGGAACGACTGGATGCCGAGCACGCCGATCGAAATGCCGTCGGCGCGCATCTCGTCGACCACGTCCTTGAGCGTCCCCAGCACCGAGCCGAGCGCGACGACGATGGTCTCGGCGTCCGCGGTGCGGTAGCCGCGCACGAGCCCGCCCGAGGCGCGGCCGAAGCGGGCCTCGAATTCGGCCGCGATCTCGGGAATGCGGTCCAGCGCCATCAACTGCTTGGCGTGAGCCAGGTAGCGCACTTCCATGTAGGCCTCGGGCCCGACCATCGCGCCGATCGACACCGGCTGGTCGGGGTCGAGCACCTGGCGCGGCTCGTAGGGCGGCAGGAAGGCGTCGACCTGGGGCTGCGTCGGCATGTCGACGCGCTCGTAGGCATGGGTGAGGATGAAGCCGTCCATGCAGACCATCACCGGCATCGACAGCTCCTCGGCGAGCTTGAAGGCCTGGATGTGCAGGTCCAGCGCCTCCTGGTTGCTTTCGGCGAAGAGCTGGATCCAGCCGCAATCGCGCTGGCTCATGCTGTCGCTGTGGTCGTTCCAGATGTTGATCGGCGCGCCGATGGCACGATTGGCCACCGTCATCACGATCGGCAGCCCGAGACCCGAGGCGTTGTAGACCGCCTCGGCCATGAAGAGCAGGCCCTGGCTCGCCGTCGCCGTGTAGGTGCGCGCGCCGGCGGCCGAACTGCCGATGGCCACGCTCATCGCGGCGAATTCGCTTTCGACGTTGATGAATTCGCAGGGCGCGAGGCTGCCGTCCTTCACGCGCTCGCCCAGGCCCTCGACGATGTGCGTCTGCGGCGAGATCGGGTAGGCGCAGATGACCTCGGGGCGGCACAGCGCCACCGCTTCGGCGACGGCCGCCGATCCTTCAACCTGCTTGAGCATCGCTCGTCTCCCGGGCCGCGGCTTCGAGCGCGGCCTTGACCGTGGCATGGGCCTGGGTCGCGGCGGCGATGTTCGCCTGCGCGACCTGGCCGCTGAACTTGTGCGCGATCGCATGCGCGACGGCCTCGAGCGAGACGAGGCCCGAGAGCGCCGCGAAGCCGCCGAGCAGCACGGCGTTCGGCAGCGGCCGGCCCAGATGCTCGAGCGCGATCTCGGTCGCCGGCACCGTGATCAGCCGCCGGCGGTCGTAGCGGGCCGCGATCTCGGCCAGGCCCAGTTCATCGAAGCTGCGACGGCTGTTGATGAGCACGTAGCCGTCGCGCTTGAGGCCCTGGAACACATCGACCTGGTGCAGCAGCGTCGGATCCTGGACGATCAGCACGTCGGGGTCGAGCACCGGCTCGCGCAGCCGGATCGCGCGCTCGTCGATGCGGCAGAAGGCCACCACCGGCGCGCCGGTGCGCTCGGATCCGAAGCTCGGGAAGGCCTGCGCGTGGCGGCCCTGCTCGAAGGCGGCGATCGACAGCATCTCGGCCGCCGTCACCACCCCCTGGCCGCCGCGGCCGTGGATGCGGATCTGTAGCATCGACTGTCTCCAATGGGTTTTCGAATGGAACGCATCGTCGAACTTTGGAGAGTGGCGGGATTTGCGCCAAGTCAACTTCCGCAGTGCGAGTTGCAATTGCGTAATGCGGAATTGCTGATTCGTCGTCGAAAGCGCCGTGGCGGCTTGACCTACCGCAACGGGTGCGCCGCGCAGGCGAGGACGATCGCGGGTGTCGGCCCGGGATCTCGTTCCGTGCCTGGGGGACGGAGGAGTTCGAATGCAAACGAGCCTGCCCATGGCGCCGGTGCGAGCCGCGCGCAGGAAGAGCCGCGTGCCCGCGCGGCTCGACTGGCTGCAGAGCGCCAGCGGCTTGCTGCTGGCCCTCTTCATGTGGGGCCACATGTTCTTCGTCTCGTCGATCCTGCTCGGCAAGGACGCGATGTGGACCGTGGCGCGGGCCTTCGAGGGCTATTTCATCTTCGGCCATTCGTTGCCCTGGCTCGTTTCGATCGTCGTTTTCGGCGTGCTGTGCCTGTTCGTGCTGCACGCGATGCTGGCGATGCGCAAGCTGCCGATCAATTACCGCCAATGGCGCGCGATGCGCGAACACGTGGCGGCGATGAAACACGGGGACACGACGCTGTGGTGGGTGCAGGCGCTGACCGGATTCGCGCTCTTCTTCCTCGCCTCGATGCATCTGTTCGTGATGCTGTCGCGGCCCGACCGCATCGGCCCCTACGAGAGCGCCGACCGCGTCTGGAGCGACCATTACGGGCTGCTCTACATCGTGCTGCTGTTCGTCGTCGAATTCCACGGCGGCATCGGCCTTTACCGGCTGGCCGTCAAATGGGGCTGGTTCGCCGGCAGCGACCCGAATGCGGCGCGGCATCGATTGAAGACGCTGAAATGGGCGCTCACGGTGTTCTTCGTGGTACTCGGCCTCGCGACGCTGGCGGCCTACGTGAAGATCGGCATCGAGCATGCACCGCAGGCCGGCCAGCCTTACCAGCCGAGCGGGGTCCAGCCGGAGGTGGCGCGATGAAGATCCGCTATACCGACGTGCTCGTCATCGGCGGCGGCCTCGCCGGGCTGCGCGCGGCGATCGGCGCCAAGCGCCGCGGCTTTGATGCGACGATCCTCTCGCTCGTGCCGCCCAAGCGCAGCCATTCGGCCGCCGCGCAGGGCGGCATGTAGGCGTCCCTGGCCAACGTCATCAAGGGCCAGGGCGACAACGAGGACGTGCACTTCGAGGACACCGTGCGCGGCAGCGACTGGGGCGCCGACCAGCGCGTCGTGCGCATGTTCGTCAACACGGCGCCGAAGGCGGTGCGCGAACTCGCCGCCTGGGGCCTGCCGTGGAGCCGCGTGAAGCGCGGCGACCGCGAGGTCATCATCAACGGCCAGAAGGTCACGCTGACCGAGCGCGACGAGGCCCATGGCCTGGTGGCGCAGCGCGATTTCGGCGGCACCAAGAAATGGCGCACCTGCTACGTCAGCGACGGCACCGGCCACGCGATGCTGTTCACGGTGAGCGACCGCGCGATCGCCGAAGCCATCCCGGTCGAGGAGCGCGTCGAGGCCATCGCGCTGATCCACGATGCCGGCCGCTGCTGCGGCGCCGTCGTGCGCGACCTCATCACGGGCGAGCTCGGCGCCTGGGTCGCCAACGCCACGGTCATCGCCACCGGCGGCGCCGGACGGCTCTTCAAGATCACCACGAACGCGGTGATCTGCGAAGGCATCGGCATGGCCATCGCGCTGGAGACTGGCATCGCCCGGCTCGGCAACATGGAAGCGGTGCAGTTCCACCCCACCGGCATCTTCCCCGCCAGCATCCTCGTCACCGAGGGTTGCCGCGGCGACGGCGGCCTGCTGGGACATGCACGGCTTCAACCGCCTGGGCGGCAATTCGGTCGCCGAGACCGTCGTCGCCGGCATGATCGTCGGCGAATCGGTGGCCGATTTCTGCGACGCGAATTCGATCACCGTACCGACCGGTCTCGTGCGCGACTTCGTCGCCGCCGAGCAGGCCAAGCTCGATCGCCTCGCCGGCAACGGCAGCGAGGACGCATCGGCGATCAAGCTCGCGATGCAGGCCATCATGACCGACAAGGTCGGCATCTTCCGCACCGGCGAGGCGCTGGGCCAGGCGGTGAACGAATTGCAGGCGCTGCTCGACCGCAGCCGCCGCATCGGCCTGCGCAACCGCGCGCCGGGTGCGAACCCGGAACTCGTCACCGCGTACCGCGTGCAGAAGATGCTCAAGCTGGCGCTGTGCATGGCGCATGGCGCGCAGGTGCGCACCGAAAGCCGCGGCGCGCATTTCCGCGAGGATTTCCCCCGCCGCAACGACGCCGAGTGGCTCAAGCGCACGCTGGCGACCTGGAGCGGGCCCGACGCGACGCTGCCGACCCTCGATTACGAGGTCATCGACGTCGGCGCGATGGAATTGCCGCCGGGCTGGCGCGGCTATGGCGCCAAGGACTACATCGACCATCCCGACACGCCGGCGCGCGCCGCCGCCGTCGCCGCGCTGCGCGAGCGCATGGCCGGCGCCTCGCGTCACGAGATCCAGCAGGCGCTGATGCCCTACGACGAGCTGCTGCCACCGGCCCTGCGCGGCCGCAATGAACGCATCGACGAGAAGCTGCCATGAATGCCGTGATCCCGATCAAGCCCGCCGCGGCAGCCCAGGCCCCCGCCGCGACGACGTCGGCCGCGCGCCGCTTGCGCATCAAGGTGCTCAGATACAACCCGGCGCTACCGGCGATCGAAGCCCATTGGCAGACCTACGAGGTCGACGACGCACCGGGGATGACGCTGTTCATCGCGCTGTCCGAGATCCGCGAGCAGCAGGACGCGTCGCTGCAATTCGATTTCGTCTGCCGCGCCGGCATCTGCGGCAGTTGCGCGATGCTCGTCAACGGCCGCCCGGCCCTGGCCTGCCGCACGCTGACGAAGGACCTGGGGAGAGAATTCACGCTCGCGCCGCTGCCGGTGTTCGAGCTCATCGGCGACCTCTCGGTGAACACCGGCAAGTGGATGCGCGGCATGAGCGAGCGACTGCAGGCCTGGGTGCACCAGCAGGATCCGACGATGGACCTCGGCCGGCTCGAGGCGCGCATGGAGCCCGAGCTCGCCGACGCGATCTACGAACTCGACCGCTGCGTCGAATGCGGCTGCTGCGTCGCGGCCTGCGGCACGGCGCGCATGCGGCCCGATTTCGTCGGCGCCGTCGGCCTGAACAAGATCGCGCGGCTGCGGCTGGACCCGCGCGACGGCCGCGACGACGACGATTTCTACGAGCTCGTCGGCGACGACGACGGCGTCTTCGGCTGCATGAGCCTGCTCGGCTGCCACGATGTCTGCCCGAAGCAGCTGCCGCTGGCCACGCAGATCGCCTTCATCAGGCGCAGGATGGTGGCACTGGGCTTGGCTTGACGCGGCAGTCGGGCGCGCGTCGAACGGCCGTACGGCGATGCCGCCTCAAAGCGGCGGCCAGCCGGAATCCATCGCCGATTTCGTCAATCGAAGCGCCTGACCCAGGACAAGGCTTCTTCGACATCATCGAGACCATCGGGAACGCGGAACAGGCCGTCGGTATAGCCTTCGAAGCGGATGGGTCTCGTGTAGCGCGCAACCATGCGGTAAGCCTCGGGAATGTCATTGCGCCAGGTGTCGCCGAGTTGCGGGTTGGCGCCGGCCTGTATGACCGCACCGCCGGGATAGTCGTGGATCCGGCACTCCGGTTCCAACGCCGCACGCATTCGTTCTTTGCCGCCCAGTTCAGTGACCAAATCGTCACACAAGACGGTCAACCAGTTTGCGCATTTTATGCGATTGTGGACCAATTTCGTTTCGGCCGAAAAATCAACAGCATTCGAAATGTGGAATCCTGGATAGCGTTTCATTAACTGAAGTGCGTACGTCGTATTCTGAGACATGCCTGAGGCGAAGATCAAGCAGAATCCGGCCGTACCGTGCACCGGTTGACATATTTCGCTCCACCGCAAAACGGCGGACAGAAGCGTGTCGAAATTCAAATCTCCATCGTCATTGCAGACCGGCATGGCTGCGGATACGAACGATAATCTGGGGTCGCCGCTGCGTCTCGCCAATACACCTGCCTGATAGGGTTTGATGTCGTCTTTGACCAGACCAATATCGACCTCGCCCATCATCAGTGTGCTGTAACCTTTGTCCACCGATTGTGATTCACAGTCTCCCCAGAGGGCTTCGTTGGGGTTGCCCTTGAATTTCCTCGCCTTCCTGGTGCCAGTGGGTACGAATTCATCAATGCGATTGGGAAACATGTGCCAAAAATCCGTCAGAAATTCGATGCTTCGCTTGCGCAGACAGGCGCGATCCGAATCGGACAAGAAGAACTCGGCGCCGAGCCCAAACTTGGTCGCTGGTCCAGAGTTTGCCTGTTCGTAGGGCAAGTGAATTTTGTCGAGAACACAAGGTTTTCCGTTGAATTGAGTCAACTCGGCTAGAATTTGATTCGGATGCATGATCACTTTTCAATTGAACGGGCCCGTCGGTCCGCATCTTGCTGGCAGCGAATTTCATGTGAGAATAGGCGCGTAACTTCCCATGCGGTGAGTGCGAGTTGGCCGATGCGAATGCTCCGCGCGGCGGCGCGAGTTGGGGAGTCATCGCGTTTCAAAATTGCCACGTTACGCGTGCGCTAGAAGAAGCTGTCGCGATTCAGAGGGGGGCTATTTTGTCATAACTTTGGTAGATAGATTTTGAGCAGTATTCCGGTCAATCGAAACGTCTAACCCAAGCCAGCGTCTCCTCCATTCGATCCAATCCGGCGCGTACGCGGAACAAGTAATTGCTGTAGTCTTCGAAGCGGACTGCTTTCGTGTAGCGTGCAACCAAACGATAAGCTTCCGGAATGTCATTGCGCCACGTATCGCCAAGTTGTGGATTGGCGCCGGCCTGGATCACGACGCCGCCGGCATATTCGTGAATCCGGCTGGCTGGTTCGAGTGCCGAAACCATCCAATCCTTGCCGCCCAATTCGTTGACCAGATCATTGCTTAATACGGTCAGCCAATTCACGCATTTGATGCGGTTGTGGATTAAATTTGCTTCCCGCGTGAAGTCAACGCCGTTTTGAACGTTGAACCCAGGAAAGCGTTTCATCATTTGAAGAGCGTAGATCGTATTTTGCGACATTGAGAAGATGAACGTGAATCCCGCTGAACCATGCGCGGGTTGGCATATTTCGCACCAGCGAATGACTGCAGACAGTAGTGTGTCAAAATTCGTGCCATTTTCATCATTGCAGATGGGCATCGTCGCTGAAACGAACGACAAGCGGGGATCGCTGCTACGACTTGCTAGGACGTGCGCTTGGTAGGGGTCAACGTCGTCCTTGGGTAGTCCAATGTCGACAGCGCCAGACAACATCGTGCCGTATCCGTCTTCCATGGAGTGACTGGCGCTATCATTCAGAATGAGTCCGCGCGGGTCGCCCCTGAATTTCTTTGTGCGACGGCTGCCGTCAGGTAGAAATTCATTGATGCGGTTTGGAAACATGTTCCAGAAATCGATCAAGAATTCGATGCTGCGCTCACGCAATTTGGCGCGATCCGGATCGGATAAAAAAAGTTCGGCACCAAGCCCGAATTTCGCCGCCGGGCCGGAGCCTGCGTGTTCATAAGGCAGGTGGATCTTGTCGATTGCACAGGGTCCGCCGTTGGCCTGTATGAGGTCGGCGATTGCGTGATTCGGTTCCATTAGTGTGTCTCAGGTTGAATGAGGCTTAGGGGTCATCAGGGGACCGGCACTAGATTTCGCGGCGGAAACAGGCGTGTAACTTCCGATACGACAAGGGCTGCGACTAGGGCGGCTCCCGTCAGTTTGAGTCCGGTGGAGGATTCCAGCGCTTCACCGAACTTGTCCAGAAGTCCCTTCTTTTGCGGAGCAGGAACCGTGACGGGTGCCGGGTTCTGAGGTGGTTCGTTATCGTCACAATCGCATCGATCGTTGACACGGAATTCTTCGAAATTCTCTGGATCGCCAGTATGCCTTTGCGCTATATCCTCATATTCACGCTTCGCTTTTGCATCGAGAGGGTCCTTCCCAAACTTCATATCAAAGATCTTGCTCGGTTTCCCATCTTCTCCCATGCGCACGATATCCGGCCGCCGCGAATCCGGGCGAATGTAGTTGGATGTCGGCACATTGGTGTCAGCTTTGCTCCCGATCATCTCCCAATCATTGGCCCGGCTGTACGGCACCTCGCGCCACAGCGGTGAATCGGATTTGGGGTAGCGTCCATCGTAATATTTCTTGTCGATCTGCTTCTTCACGCAATCCTGATAGGTCTGGCCCGTCGTCAAGGGCTCCGGCCCGCCCGGCTTGTGCTTGTTCCAGCAGTCGCACGCCATTTCGCACAGCTCGTCGAAGAACTTCTGATCGTCCGGCGGCAGGTCGCGCTGCTTCAGGCCGGCCAGGTTCACCGTGTTGCGGTGGTTCATGAACAGCTTGTCGGTGAGCCGGCAGGCCGGATTGCCCTCGAAGAAAACGTCGAACGAGTGGCTGATCCAGTCGGTCTCGGCCAGGTGGGTGCCGGAGGCGACCCCGCCCATCGAGCCGGCCTCGTCGAACACGCTCCTGGCGAACTGGCTGCCGAAATTGGCGATGCTGTGGCCGCCATCGGCATGGACGCTGACCGTGCCCTTGACGAGGTCGGCCGAATGCGCCTCGTTCTGGTAGGGCAGCGGCACGCCGTTGCCCGGCGTCTTGCAGACATCGGGCAGCGTGTTGCGGCTGACGCCGTCGCTGCCGCGATGGCACAGGGTCAGGTCGTTGACGTTGATGGTGACCGCCATGGGCGTATCTCCGGCAGATCGGGGATGTCTCGGCTGGCGCCGAGCACGGCGGCGCCGCGCAGGGCGCCGTCGGAACTCGCCAGCACCAGGGTGTGTGTCGATCGAGGGCGCCGCAGTTGGCCGTAGGCGGCCAGCGCGAGATGGGCCACGGCGCTGGCGTCGTGGAGGTCGCCGCTGGCCAGCGCCGGGGCGCTGCGCTGCCAGTCCTCGCTCAGCGCCGGTGCCAGGCGTTGCGCGGCAAAGCCGAATTCGTCGGCGCGGTGGGGTTCGCCGTTGAGGTCGGCCACGAGGTGGCCGATGCGGGCGGGTCCGTGCGCGCGCGCCTGTTCGATGGCGCTGCGGGCGGCCTGGGCCAACCCAACGCCGGTGCAGGGCCGCTGCGACGCCAGCGTGGCAGGCTCCTCCGCCGTCGCGCAGCCGA
>JAGWVB010000378.1 GCA_018971105.1 Burkholderiales bacterium | reverse complement strand
CGCGCTGCCACCGCGCACGGCGACGGCGAGCAGGCCCTGGCCGCGCAGCAGCGCGACGAGGGCGGGGAAGTCGATCCCGGCGTCGGCCTCGCGCAGCGCGTCGAGGTCGATCAGCACCGGGTCCTGGTCGAACAGTCCGGGCGTGGCGGCGTAGCGCTGGTGCAGCGCCTGTGCGAGTGCATCGAGGTCGGCCGTCGCCAGCCGCAGCGCGACGAGGTCGAGGGCCGCACTCTTGAGCTCGAAGACCGCGGCAGGTAGGGGCGGGGCGGCGATCATGGGCGGATAGCGGACGAGTTTAGCGGCTGCGGCCGGGCCGCCCCGCCGTTCGGCTTCGGACGGCGGCTGCCGGCGATTCCCGAACCGGGGGATACTAGCCGCTCCGGCAGCGCCGCCGGCCTGGGACTCGTGCGGCGCGCCCGGTTCGTTCGAAAGTGGACTATGAAATCGTTGGATGACTTCCGCCTGCGGCTGGGTCGGCACGAACTGGTGCCCATCGTCGTCGGCGGCATGGGAGTGGACATCTCGTCGTCGGACCTGGCGCTCGAGGCCGCGCGCCTGGGCGGGGTCGGCCATATCTCGGACGCGATGGTCAAGACCGTCACCGACCGCCGCTACAACACCAAGTTCGTCAAGGCCAAGCAGGCCCAGTACAAGCACAACGTCAACTCCGACGACAAGTCCTCGGTCAAGTTCGACATGGGCCACCTGGCCGAGGCGACGCGGCTGCACGTCGAGGGCACGATGGCGCGCAAGCGCGGCAGCGGGCTGATCTTCATCAACTGCATGGAGAAGCTGACGATGAACGCGCCGCGCGAGACGCTGGCGCTGCGCATGAGCGCGGCGCTGGACGCGGGCATCGACGGCATCACGCTCGCGGCCGGGCTGCACCTGGGCTCGTTCGCGCTCATCGAGAGCCATCCGCGCTTCCGCGACGCCAAGCTCGGCATCATCGTCTCGTCGCTGCGCGCGCTGCAGCTGTTCCTGAAGAAGAACAGCCGCCTGGCGCGCCTGCCCGACTACATCGTCGTCGAGGGCCCGCTCGCCGGCGGCCATCTCGGCTTCGGCATGGACTGGGCGCAATACGACCTCGCGACCATCGTCGCCGAGATCGCGGCCTACCTGAAGCAGGAGCAGCTCGCGATCCCCCTGATCGCCGCCGGGGGCATCTTCACCGGCGGCGACGCGGTCGAGATGCTGGGCCATGGCGCCGCCGGCGTGCAGGTCGCGACGCGCTTCACCGTCACGCGCGAATGCGGCCTGCCCGACGACATCAAGCAGGAATACTTCAAGGCCGAGGCCGAGGACATCGAGGTCAACCAGATCTCGCCCACCGGCTACCCGATGCGCATGATCAAGTCCAGCCCCGGCATCGGCGACGGCATCCGCCCGAACTGCGAGGCCTACGGCTACCTGCTCGACGCGAACGGCAAATGCGCCTACATCGCGGCCTACAACCGCGAGGTCGCGCTGCACCCCGAGGCGCGCCGCGTCTCGGTGATGGACAAGACCTGCCTGTGCACGCACATGCGCAATTTCGCGATCTGGACCTGCGGCCAGACGGCGTCGCGGCTGAAGCACACCTCGGTGCGCAACGGCGACGGCAGCTACCGTCTGCTGAGCGCCGAGCATGTGTTCCTCGATTACCAGTACAGCAAGGGCCAGGAACTGCGCCTGCCCGAGGCCGAGGCCGCGTCGGCCTAGTCCGCAGGCAGCCGCGCAACCGAGCGAGGCGACGATGACGATCCGGATCGAGCGCGATCGCGCGCACAAGATGCGCCACGAGGTGACGGTGCGCGGGCACCGTTTCGCGGTCGACGAGGCCGCAGCCCAGGGCGGCGAGGACCTGGGCCCCGACCCGCACGACCTCTACGACGCCGCGCTGGGCAGCTGCAAGGCGCTCACCCTGCTCTGGTACGCACAGCGCAAGGGCCTGCCGCTGGAGGACATCCGCGTCGCCGTCGAGCGCGACGCGGGCCAGGAGCGCCAGGGCCTGTACCGGCTGCGCGTGGCGCTGGCGCTGGGCGGCCCGCTGAGCGAGGCGCAGCGCCAGGAACTGCTGGCGGTGGCGCGCAAATGCCCGGTGCACAAGCTGATGGCGCAGGTCACGACCGAGATCGAGACCGCGCTCGACCCGGCCGCCGCCTAGCCGCTGCGGCGCCGCGGCGCGCCTGGACGCCTGCGCGCCGGGACCCCGGTCCGGAGACACGACACTTGGAATCCCCGCTCGCCGCTCCGGCACGCCCGGCAACCGCCCGCCCGGCGACGGCGGCCGACATCGCGGCGCGCATGGACCGGCTGCCGACGACGCGGACGCTGTGGCGTCTCGTGCTGCTGATCTCGCTCGGCGGCTTCTTCGAGATCTACGACCTCGTCTGCAGCGGCTCCATCGCGCCGGGCCTGGCCCGCAGCGGCCTGCTGGCGACGACGACGGCGACCTTCTTCGGCTTCCAGGGCTATGCCGGCTTCATCGCCGCGACCTTCGCCGGCCTGTTCGTGGGCACCTTCGGCCTCGGCTTCCTGCCCGACCGCCATGGCCGCCGCGCCATGTTCACGGCCTCGCTGCTGTGCTACTGCGCGAGCTCGGCGGTCATGGCCTGCCAGACCGGGGCCGCGGGCCTCCTGTTCTGGCGCTTCGCCAGCGGCATCGGCGTCGGCGTCGAGATCGTCACGATCGACGCCTACATCATCGAACTCGTGCCGCAGCAGCTGCGCGGCCGCGCGATGGCCTTCAACCAGGCCGTGATGTTCACCGCCGCGCCGGTGGCCGCGCTGCTGTCGTATGTCCTCGTGCCGACCACGCTCGCCGGCCTCGCGGGCTGGCGCTGGGTCGTGCTGATCGGCTGCGTCGGCGCCGTCGTCATGGGGTTCATCCGCCGCGCCATCCCCGAGAGCCCGCGCTGGCTCGCGCTGCAGGGCCGCGTCGACGAGGCCGGGCGCATCGTCGCGGCGATCGAGGACCGCGTGCGGCGCGAGCAGCGCGCGTCCCTGCCGCCACCGCGGCCGCCGCAGCCGCCGCGGCCGCCGCTGC
>JAGWVB010000377.1 GCA_018971105.1 Burkholderiales bacterium | reverse complement strand
CTCAAGGCTGATGGCTTGGAGGTACCCCATGAAATCCATTCTTCTCGCGCTGGCCCTGCTGGCCGCGCCGCTTGCGGCGGAAGCGCGGGTCGTGCCGGCGCCGGTGCAGGACGAGGCGGCGGGACAGGCGACCCGGGAAGTCGCGGTGCTTGCGGGCGGCTGTTTCTGGGGCGTGCAGGGCGTGTTCGAGCATGTGGCCGGCGTGAAATCGGCCGTCTCGGGCTACGCCGGCGGCCAGGCCGATACGGCGACCTACGAGCAGGTCAGCAGCGGCATGACTGGCCACGCCGAGTCGGTGCGCATCACCTACGACCCGAAGGCGATCAGCTACGGCCGGCTGCTGCAGATCTATTTCTCGGTCGCGCACGACCCGACCGAGCTGAACCGCCAGGGCCCCGACAGCGGCACGCAATACCGCTCGACGATCTTCGCCGCCGACGCCGAGCAGGCCCGCGTGGCGCACCGCTACATCGATCAGATCAACCGGGCGCATGTCTTCGACCGGCCGCTGGCGACGACGGTCGAGGCGCTGCACGGCTTCTATCCGGCCGAGGCCTATCACCAGGACTTCCTCACGCTCCACCCGCACAACCCTTACATCATGATCAACGATCTGCCGAAGGTCGACGAGCTGCAGCGGCTGTTCCCGAGCGCATATCGGCGTGCGCCGGTGCTGGCGGGCACGGCCCGGCCCTGAGGCGCGGCGCATGGCGGCGGCAGCCGATCCGCCACAATGGCTGCGCCGACCCGGCACCTTGAGCGTGCGCAGGGGGCATTCCTTCCGCCCACCGCCGCATGAGCCGGCCAGGAAACCCGATGACCACGACCTCCCCGACACCCGCTCCGACGGCCAGCCCGGCCGCCGCCCGCCTGCAGGGGCTGGCATCCATCGTCGCCGGCACCATCGCGCCGGCCGCCGCCGAGACCGACAAGCTCGGCCGCTTTCCGCGCGCCGGCATCGAAGCGCTGGCCGCCGGCGGCCTGCTCGGGCTCATCAGTGACGCCACGGTCGGCGGCGCCGGCGGCGGGCTCGCCGATGCCGCGGCCGCGGTGCGCCGCATCGCGCAGTCCTGCGCCTCGACGGCGATGGTGCTGGCGATGCATTACAGCGCCGTCGCGGTGATCGAGCAGTTCGGCCCCGTCGAGACGCGGCGCGCGATCGCCGCGGGCCGGCACCTGAGCACGCTCGCCTTCTCCGAGGCCGGATCGCGCAGCCATTTCTGGGCCCCGACGAGCAGCGCCCGCGACGACGGCGACGCCGTGCGCCTCGACGCCGCGAAGAGCTGGGTCACCGCCGCCGCCGAGGCCGACTCCTATGTCTGGTCGAGCCGGCCGCTGGCCGCCAGCGGCGCGAGCAGCCTCTGGCTCGTCGCCAGCCGCGCCGCCGGCCTCACGACGGTCGCGCCTTTCGACGGCCTCGGGCTGCGCGGCAACGCGTCCTCGCCGCTGCGCGCCGAGGGCCTGCGCATCGCGCGCGACGCGCTGCTGGGCGCCGACGGTGCCGGCTTCGACATCATGATGGGCGTCGTCCTGCCCTGGTTCTCGGTGCTGAACGCCGCCGCCTCGGTGGGCCTGATCGAGGGCGCGCTGGGCGCCGCCTGCGCCCATGTCACGGCCACGCGCTACGCCCATCTGGACAGCTCGATCGCCGACCTGCCGACCGTGCGCGCCTACCTCGCGCGCGCGAAGATCCAGGCCGACAGCGCCGCGCTGATGCTGGACGACACCGTCGCCGCCGTCGCCGCGCAGCGCGCCGACGCGATGCTGCGCGTGCTCGAGGTCAAGGCCCATGCGGGCGAGACCGCGCTGGCCGTCACCGACACCGCGATGCGCGTGTGCGGCGGCGCGGCGTTCCGCAAGGAGGTCGGGGTCGAGCGCCATTTCCGCGACGCGCGCGCCGCGTCGGTGATGGCCCCGACCTCGGACATGCTCTACGACTTCATCGGCAAGGCCATCCTCGGCCTGCCGCTGTTCTGAGGCAGTCGCATCATGCAAAAGCCCCTCGTCCTCGGCGCCGTCGCCTACGCGCCCAAGGTGGTCACGATCTGGGAAGGCTTCAAGCAGCATTTCATCGCCCACGGGCTGCCCTTCGATTTCGTGCTCTATTCGAATTACGAGCGCCAGGTCGAGGACCAGTTCGACGGCCGCATCGACGTGGCCTGGAATTCGCCGCTGGCGTGGCTGCGCGCCGAGCGCATCGCGCGCGCGCGCGGCGTCGCCGATCAGGTGCGCGCGATCACGATGCGCGACACCGATTGCGACCTCACCTCGGTGCTCGTCGTGCGCGCCGATTCGGACATCCGCAGCGTGGCCGACCTGCGCGGCCGGCGCATCGGCGTCGGCGCCGTCGATTCGCCGCAGGCGACGCTGATCCCGCTGCAATGGCTGCGCGAGCAGGGCCTGGCGGTCGACACCGAGGTCACCGTCGTGCGCCACGACGTGCTCGGCGGCAAGCATGGCGACCATGTCGGCGGCGAACGCGACGCGGCGCGCGCGCTCGTCGCCGGCGGCGTCGACGCGGCCTGGATGATCGACGGCAACCACCTCGCGTTCACGCAGGAGGGCACGCTGCCGCCCGGGCGCTGCCGCGTGCTCGCGCGCACCCCGGCCTTCGACCATTGCAACTTCACGACCAGCCCCGGCGCGCCGGCGGCGGCGCTGGCGCGTTTCGAGGCGCTGCTGATGGCGATGTCGTTCGACGACGCCGCGCTGCGCCCGCTGCTCGAACTCGAGGGCCTGCGCGCCTGGCGCGGCGGCCGCACCGAGGGCTACGCGCTGCTCGAGCGCGCCGTCACGGCGACCGGCTTCTACGACGCCCGGGGTGCGATCGGTGTCGACGACTACGTCTACTGAAGCGGCGCCGCTGGCGCTCGATCTCGGCCCGCTCGGCCTCGACGGCGGCGCGCAGCTGCTGCTCAACCACGGCCTGCGCCGGCGCGCGCCGGGCCAGGCGCTGCGCGTGCTGGGCGCCCACCCCGATCTCGCGCTGCACCTCAGCGGCTGGTGCCGCAAGCGCGGCCTGGCGCTGGACACCGCGGACG
>JAGWVB010000376.1 GCA_018971105.1 Burkholderiales bacterium | reverse complement strand
GACGCGTGCCGGCGGCGCTGGCGGCGGCGCCGCGGTCCAGTTCGCGTGCTGCGGCGGCGTCAGCGCGCCACGGCCCTGGAAGAGGTCGCGCGGCACCGGCTTGCGTTCGACCAGCACGTCGCGCGGCACGACGGTGACGGCGCCCGGCACCTGCTCGTTGACGTAGCGCGGGCCGTCGTGGCCGCGGTGCCGGTCGCCGTCGTCGCGGCGGTCGTCGCGATCGTGGCGATCGTCGTGCCCGCGGCCCCAGTCCGGGCGATAGCGGTCCTGCGGGCCGAGCGGGATCCAGCCCACCGTCGGCGCGCCGATGCCGACCGACAGGCTCCAGCCGGCGCCGCCGACCCAGGCCACCAACGCCGGCGCGTAGACCGGACGGCCGTCATAGCGGCCCGGCACCCAGCACCAGCGGTTGCGCCAGTAGGCCCAGCGCCCGTAGTGGAAGGGCGCGAAGCCCCAGGGTGCGTCGTCGACCCAGGTCCAGCCCCAGGGCCGCACCCAGGCCCAGCGGCCGTAGCGGTAGGGCACCCAGTCCGACGGCATGTCGGTCGGATACCAGACCGCCCCGTATTCGGCGCTCTGCGCCCATACGCCGTAGCGGCCGAGATCGGTGGCGCCGGTCATCTCCAGCGGCACGTAGGCGCTGCTGGCGTAGCGCGCGTCGTTCGCGTCCTCGCGCAGCGCCCAGGCGGCGAACGGGTCGTCGACCGGCGTGCCCCAGGCCAGGTTGAGCAGGCCGCTGCCGCCGTCGCGCACCATGCGCACGGCGCGGCCGGCGCCGATGTCGATGCCGCCGTAGTCGTCGATGCGCAGCACCCCGCTCCAGCTCGCGGCGCTGGTCGCGCCGTCGTCGCGGTCGATGCGGTAGTAGCCGGCGCGCAGCGGCAACAGCCGGACCTCGGGCGTCGTGACTTCGGTCTCGCGCGCGACCTCGTCGCTGCGCAGGCGCAGCGCCGCGCTGCCATGCTCGAGCTGCAGCGCCACGCGCTGGTCGTCGAGCCGCTGCAGCGCGATCTCGCTGTACGGACCCAGGCGCAGCACGCTCGAGCCGATGTCGATCTCGGTGCGCGACGCGGCGCCGGTGGCGATGCGGTCGCCCGCCGTGAGCGGGCGGTTGAGCTCGCCGCCGCGCCAGGCGCCGGCGTCGGCGTCGAACCAGGACACCGTGCCCTGCAGCTCGGCGAGCCGGCCGACGCGCCCCGGCGCATCGTCCTGGGCCCAGGCCGGCGCGAGAGCGGCCAGCGCCAGCGTCGCGATCCAGTAGCGCCAGCGGCGCAGGGCGGGCCCGCGTCCGCCGCGTGCATGCGGGTATGCCGATCGGATGTCCATGTCCACCTCAACGCGCCGGGTGGCGGCGCGGCTGACCGCCGGTTGCATCAACGACGCCGATTGCGGGCGCCGCGACCGGTCGTCGCGACGCGCCGCCGGCGCGGCCGTCCGGCTGCATTATTCGACCAGGAGCGGCGATCAGGGTCTTTCGGGGGGGGCATCAGCGGCCGCGCCGCCGCAGCAGCGCGGCCGCGAGGTCGAAGACCCATTCGGCGAGCAGCGCCAGCAGCGCCGCCGGCACGGCGCCGGCCATCATCTGCGCGGTGTCGTTGATCGCCAGCCCCGAGACGATGCGCTCGCCCAGGCCGCCGGCGCCGACGAAGGCGGCGACGGTGGCGGTGCCGATATTGATCACGGTGGCGGTCTTCACGCCGGCGAGCAGCGTCGGCGCCGCCAGCGGCAGCTCGACCAGGCGCAGCACCTGCAAGCGCGACAGGCCGAGCGCGAGCGCGGCCTGGACCAGCCCGGGGCCGACGGTGTCCAGCCCGGCGTGGGTGTTGCGCACGATGGGCAGCAGCGCGTAGACGAAGAGCGCGAGCAGCGCCGGCACGAAGCCTATGGTCCCGAGCAGGGCGATGAGGATGGCCAGCAGCGCCAGGGCGGGTATGGTCTGGAGGATGCCGACGCCGGCCAGCAGCCAGCGCCCGAGGCGCGGCCGCCGCTGCGCCAGCACGCCGAGCGGGATGCCCAGCGCCGCCGCCAGTGCCAGCGACCCGGCGACGAGCAGCAGGTGCTGCAGCAGCAGGCGGCCGAGGTCGGGCGCCAGCAGCCGGTCGAGGAAGCCGCGCCGCGGCGCCCGGCTGGCGTGGCCGGTGACGAAGGCGCGCGCTACCTCGGCGAAGGTGCGGCCGTCGATCTCGACCTGGGCATTCAGCGCCGTCATCGTCGCGTCGTCGATGCGCCCGGCCAGCCCCTGGAGCGGCTTCGGGTCGAGCGCGGCGCGCATCAGCAGCACGGCGTCGTAGCGCGGGAAGAAGCCGCGGTCGTCGCGCAGCACGCGCAGGCCGAGGCGGGCGATCTGGGCGTCGGTCGTGTAGGCGTCGATGACGTCGACCTGGCCGCGCGCCAGCGCCTCGTAAGCCAGGCCATGTTCGAGTCCGCCCGTGGGCTGGTAGTGCAGGCCGTAGGCGCGCGCCAGCCCGGGCCAGCCGTCGGCGCGCTGCAGGAATTCATGCGTGAGGCCGAAGCGCAGCCGGGCCGCGACCCGGGGGTCGAGCCGCGCGAGGTCGGAGATCGAGGCGATGTGCAGGCGCGCCGCATCGGCAGCGCGCATCGCCAGCGCGTAGCTGTTGTTGAAGCCCAGCGGCACGGCCGCCTTGAGCGCGAGCGGCGCCAGGCGCCGGTTCAGGTCGGCCAGCGATTCGGGCGCCGCATCGCCGCGGCCGAGCATCTCGCGCTCGATCGTGCCGGTGTATTCGGGGTAGACGTCGACGGCGCCGCTTTGCAGCGCCCGCTGCAGGATCGCCGTGTTGCCGAGCCCGCGCCGATGCACGGCCGCGATGCCCTCGCGCTGCAGCGTCTGGCGCACGATCTCGCCCAGGATGTAGCTCTCGGTGAACTTCTTCGAGCCGACGACGATGGGGTGGACCGCCTGGTCGGCGCCGCCATCGCCGCCGCCGCAGGCCGCGAGGCCGGCGAGCAGCAGCAGGAGGAGGAGGCCGATGCGCATCGGGCCGATTCTGCCCCTGCCCCGCCCCCGGCCCCGGCCGGGGGCGGCGCG
>JAGWVB010000087.1 GCA_018971105.1 Burkholderiales bacterium | reverse complement strand
GGCGCCGCGCCGGCCCACGCCGCGCCGCACCTGCGCCCGCCGCAGGAGACGCTGGTCATGGTCGCCGATGATTCGAAGGTCGTGCGCGTCAAGACGAGCCGGCTGCTCGCGCAGCACCAGTACCGAGTCGTGCTGGCCGAGGACGGTGCGCAGGCGGCACGGCTCATCGACGAGGAGGTGCCGCTGGTGCTGATCACCGACGTCGAGATGCCGGGCATGGACGGTTTCGAACTCACGCGCCATGTGCGCGCGCACCCGCGCGCCGGCGGTATCGCCGTGATCATGATCACCTCGGCCGACGAGCGCATCAGGGACGCGGCGCATGCCGCCGGCGTGACCCAGGTGCTCGGCAAGCCCTACCCCGAAGAAGCGCTGATCGCCTGCATCGAGCACGCGCGCTCGCTCGCCGCCGAGCGCCTGCCGGCGTGACCCTCCAGCCCTGGCTCGCGGCCTGGTCCGATCCCGCCGCCTGGCGCGCGTTGCGCGGCGTGCTCGGCGGCCAGCTGCTCCAGGAGGGCCTGCGCTACCTCGTCTTCGCCGGCCTGTTCTGGTTCGCGCTGCACCGCTGGCTGCGCCGGCGGCTGCAGCGCCGCGTCATCGCCGGCTGGCCCACGGCGGCCGATCTGCGGCGCGAGATCGCCTACTCGCTGTCGTCGCTGTGCGTCTTCGCCGGCATCGG
Source organism: Burkholderiales bacterium (assembly GCA_018971105.1). GTDB lineage: Bacteria > Pseudomonadota > Gammaproteobacteria > Burkholderiales > Burkholderiaceae_C > Rubrivivax. The sequence goes on along the minus strand of JAGWVB010000087.1, from coordinate 15,464 downwards.
CGGCGCCCTCTTCGCGCTCATCGTCAGCGGCCATGCGACGATCTATCGCGAGCCTGCGCGTTACGGCTGGTGGTGGCTCGGCGCGAGCCTGCCGCTGCTGCTGATCTGGCACGATTTCTATTTCTACTGGACGCACCGGCTGCTGCACCGGCGCTGGCTGTTCAGGCATGTGCACGGCGTGCACCACCGCTCGCGCCATCCGTCGCCGTTCGCCGCCTACGCCTTCCATCCCGTCGAGGCGCTGGTCAACGGCCTCGTGACGCCGCTGGCGCTGCTTGCGGTGCCGCTGCACTGGAGCGTGCTGCTGGCCTTCGGACTGCACCAGATCATCCGCAATGCGCACGGCCATGCCGCCGTCGAGATCATGCCGCGCGGCTTCGCGCGCCATGCGCTCGGCGGCCGCTTCACGACGACGACCCACCATCACCTGCACCACGAGACGGCGCAGGGCAATTACGGCCTCTGGTTCACCTGGTGGGACCGCTGGTGCGGCACCGAGCGGCCCGACTACGGCGCGCGCTTCGCGCTCGCGACGCTGCCGCGGCGCTGAGCGGCACTAGCGCGCCAGGAACCTGACCGGATCGCGCAGCGCCGCTTCGAAGGCGAGGACGTAGCGACCGACGTCGAGCCCGTCGAGCAGCGCGTGGTGGACCTCGATCGACAGCGGCAGCCACAGCCGGTCGCCCTCGCGCTCGGCGCGACCGAAGGCGATCTTGGGCACCGAGTCCTCGCGCCCCCAGTTGCGCGCATGCGAGAAACTCGTGAAATGGACCCAGGGCAGGGTCGTGAAATGCACGAGCGCGCTGTCGTCCAGACGCGGCTCGAATACCGCCCCGGGCGAGCGCGCCGCCGCCACCGCGGCCGCGCCGCGGCGCGCGAAGGCGGCGTAATCGCGCTCATAAGGCAGATAAACGAAACCGAAACTGTCGTCGTCGCGCAGCACCGTGCCGCCGCCGTCGATCGACTCGTGGATGCGCACGCGGGCGGATTCGAGCCGGTAGCGGAACGGCTCCATTTCATTCGCCAGGCGCAGCGCGACATAGTGATAGGCGAGCGAGAAACGGCCGCCGCCGATGTCCGCCGCGGCCGCCCTCAGCGCCGCCGCGTCGACGCGCGTGCAGACGCTGAAATAGGGTTTGTCGAAATGGCGGAAGAATTCGAACGCGGCGCGGCGCGGCCAGGCGTCGATGTCGAGGTAGCGGTGCACGAGGCCCCCGGACGGATTCGAGGCCGACACGATAACCGGCTCGGCTCGGTTCCGCGATTACAGTCGAGGCATGCGTATCGCGATCGAACCCCAGGTGCACCTGTATGTCGACATCGAGGGCTGCGGACTCGTCCCCGACGGCCCGTCGATGCGTGAAAAACCCACGCTGCTGCTGATGCACGGCGGCCCGGGCTTCGATCACAGCAGTTTCAAGCCGCTGTTCTCGCGCCTGGCCGATGTCGCGCAGGTCGTCTATTACGACCATCGCGGCCATGGCCGCAGCGATCGCCGGCCGGCGTCGGAATGGACGCTGGACCATTTCGCCGACGACATCGTGCGGCTTTGCGACGCCCTCGGCATCGTCCGCCCCATCGTGCTGGGGCAGAGTTTCGGCGGCTTCGTCGCCCAGCGCTATCTTGCCCGGCACCCCGGCCATGCGGCCAAGGTCGTGCTGTCGAGCACGGCGCCGAATATGGACCTGGATCGCAAGTTGGCCATGTTCGAAAGGCTGGGCGGCGGCGTGGCGCGCGACGCCGCCGCCGCGTTCTGGACCGCACCCGGGCCGCAGACCTGGATCGCGTACGAGCGGTATTGCCGCCCGCTCTACAACCGGGTCCGCCCGCAGGGCGACGATGCGTCGCGGCGCGCGCTATTCAGCCCCGAAATCCTTTATGCCTGGGCCGCCGGCGAACAGCGGTCGATGAATCTGCGGCCCGGCCTGGCCGCCGTGCAATGCCCCGTGCTGGTGCTCGCGGGCGAACTCGACCCGGTGACGCCGATCGACGACGCGCGCGATATCGCCGCGGCGATACCCGCGCCCTGGGGCCGCCTGGCGACTTTCGCCCACGCCGGCCACGGCGTCTGGCGCGACGAACCCGAGGCGGCGATGTCGATTCTGCGCGAATTCATCTGCGGCGAAATCACCCACGAATCGGAAATCGGCCGCGGCGTCGCGATACGCTAGCGCGAGATCGCGTTCCGCGCCCGCGACGGCCTTTCGGGGCCCGATCCGCGACACGCGGCGCGGGCGGCGCGGGCGGCGCGGGCGGCGCGGGCGGCGCGGCCGCGGCATCGCACATTTGGCGCGCGGATCGGGCGCCGATCGGCCTGATTCTCGAATAGCAAGATGCATCTTTCGTGTCGCCATTCCCGGGTTTGGAACTTCGTTTAAGCTGAAAATCAATTCGCGATATAAACTCGCGGTTCCCTATTCCCTACTTTCGAGACAGCCCATGACGAATCCGACGTACCAGACCCTGCGCAAACAGATCGCCGCGCTCGAAGCCCAGGCCGCGAAACTCAAATCCCAGGAAGTGGCCGATGTCGTCGGACGCATCAAGGAAGCGATCGCGGCTTATGGCCTGACGGCGCAGGACCTGTTCGGCGGCAAGGCGGGGCCGGCCAAGCGCGCCAAGGCGGCCAAGGGCGCGCGCGCCCCGGGCAAGCAATACAGCGACGGCCAGGGCGGTTTCTGGGGTGGTCGCGGCAAGCGCCCGCAGTGGCTCGCCGCCGCGCTCGCGGCCGGCCGCCAGCTCGAGGAATTCCTGGTCGGCGCGGCGACCTCGGCGGCAGCCCCGGCCAGCGCCCCGGCGCGCAAGGCCAAGGCCGTGAAGGCGAAGGCGCCGAAGAAGGCGGCCCGGAAGGCCGAAGCCCAGGCGTCGGCCGCCAAGTACAGCGACGGCGCCGGCCGCACCTGGACCGGCCGCGGGCGCCAGCCGCAATGGTTCAAGGACGCCCTGGCCGCCGGCAAGAAGCCCGAAGAGCTGCAAGCCTGAGCCCGCGGCTCCAGGCCCGCCTGCGCGGGCCTGGACGGGCGATGGAGCGCCGCGTCTCGCGACGCGCGGCCTGCAAGGCTGAGCCCGCGGCTCCCTGCCCGCCTGCGCGGGCTGAGGACCGCAGCTCCAACCCGCCCTGCGGCGCGGTGGACGGCCCGGTGGCCAGGACCGTCCGCGGTCCTGGCCGGGCCCTCGGATCCCGAATTTTCAATACATTCGTATTGGATTTTCCCGCTCAAACAAACGTTTAATTAATCTGCTAGAGTGCGGCCGCCATGACTGCGCCCGCCGCCGAGCATCCCGCCGCCAGCGCCTTCGAACCGGAGGCCGACATCGCCCGCAAGCGCCTCGCGCATGCGGCGCTGCAGCTGTTCGCCGACCAGGGCTACGCCAAGACCTCGATCCGCCAGATCGCGGGCGCTGCGCGGACGAATATCGCCGCCGTCAGCTACTACTTCGGCGACAAGGCCGGCCTCTACCGCGCCGTGTTCCAGGGCACGCCCGACCCGACCTGCGGCGCGACGCCGGTGACCTCGCTCGACGAACTCTTCGGCCGCTTCCTGAAGCCGCTCAACGAGGGCGAACGGCTGCGCCTGTGGGTGAAACTCTATCGGCGCGAAATGCTCGAGCCGACCGGCCTGTGGCAGGAGAAGCTCGACCATTCGATCCGCCCCATGCACGGGGCGGTCGTCGCCCTGCTGTGCCGCATGCTGGGCCTGGCCGAAGCCGACGACGACGTGCGTCGGCTCGCGATCTCGATCGTCGGCCTTGCCGCCCATCTCTTCATCAGCTGCGACGTGGTCGAGGTGATCGCGCCGCAGCTGATCCTGCGCCCGAACGAGGGCGATGTCTGGCGCGATCGACTCGTGCTCTACGCCGAGGCGATGATCGAAGCCGAAAGGCGCCGCCGCCGCGCGCCGCCCCAGCCGAAGGAAATCCCAGCATGAATGCCTCCCTCCTGCCGGGCCGCCGCCCGGCCGTCGCCGCGGCGATCGGCCTGGCGCTGGCCGGCTGCGCCTCCGGCCCCGATTTCAAGCCCCCGGCGCCACCGGCGACCGCCGCTGCCGCGCACCCCTACACCGCGGCAGCGCTGCCGGCGCGCACGGCCAGCGCCCCGGTGGCCGGCGGCGCGGCACAGCGCTGGAACCCGGCGCAGGACGTGCCGGCGCTGTGGTGGCAGCTCTACCGCTCGCCGGCGCTGGACCAGCTCATCCGCGGCGCGATCGAGCGCAGCCCCAGCCTCGCCGCCGCCCAGGCCGCGCTGCGCCAGGCGCAGGCGCTGTATGAGGCCGACGCCGGCAACAAGCGCTGGCCCGGCGTCACCGGCAGCCTCGGCGCGCAGCGCGCCCGCAGCTCGCAGATCGCCAGCGGCACGCGCAACGGCGTGACCTACAACCTGTTCAACGCCTCGGTCAACGTCGCCTACACGGTCGATGCCTTCGGCGCCACGAAGCGCGAGCTCGAAGGCCTGGGCGCGCAGATCGACTACCAGCACGACCAGCTCGAGGCGGCCTACCTCACGCTCACGGCCAACCTCGTGACGACGGCGATCCAGGAGGCCTCGCTGCGCGCCCAGCTGGCCGCCGTCGAGGCGGTGGTCGCGGCCGAGTCGAGCTCGCTCCAGCTCGTGCAGATGCAGTCCGGGATCGGCGCCGTGCCGCGCTCGGCCGTGCTGTCGCAGCAGGCCCAGCTGGCGCAGACGCGGGCCTCGCTGCCGGCGCTCGAGAAGGCGCTGGCGCAGACGCGCCAGACGCTGGCCGTGCTCGCCGGCTTGCCGCCGGGCACGGCCGGGCTGCCCGAGTTCGACCTCGCCACGCTCGAGCTGCCGCAGGAGTTGCCGCTGTCGCTGCCGTCGGCGCTCGTGCGCCAGCGCCCCGACATCCGCGCCAGCGAGGCGCTGCTGCACCAGGCCAGCGCCCAGCTCGGCGTCGCCACCGCGAACCAGTATCCGCAGATCACGCTCTCGGCCTCGCTGGGCTCGCAGGCGGCCAAGCTGAGCCAGATGTTCACGAGCCCGGCCACCGCCTGGACGCTGGGCGCCGGCCTGGTGGCGCCGATCTTCAACGGCGGCGCGCTGCAGGCCAAGCGGCGCGCCGCCGTGGCCGCGCTCGACCAGGCGCAGGCGCAGTACCGGCAGGTGGTGCTCGGGGCCTTCCTCGATGTCGCGAACACGCTGCAGGCGCTGGACGCCGACGCGCGCGGCCTGCGCGCGCAGGCCGAGGCGGCCGAGCTCGCGCGCCAGTCGCTGCAGCTCGTGAGCGAGCAGTACGGCGCCGGCGCCGTCAGCTACCTGGCGCTGCTCGAAGCGCAGCGCGCCTACCAGCAGACCCAGGTCGCGCTCGTGCAGGCGCAGGCCGCGCGCTACGCCGACACGGCGGCGCTGTTCCAGGCCCTGGGCGGCGGCTGGTGGCGGCGCGACGGCGCCGCGGTCGCGGCCTCGAACTGAAAAACGCGCCGGCGGCGCTGGCCGCCGGCCCCTGTCTCGAATCGGAGTGAGGAAGACCCATGGCATCGAAAATGACCAAGCGCATGTCGCTGATGCTGATCGCGGTGCTGCTGCTGATCGGCGTGCTCGCGCTCTTCAAGTACCTGCAGATCCGCAAGATGATCGCCAACATCCCGAAGCCGCAGGCCCAGGTGGTGACGGCGATGAAGGCGCAGACGCTCGAATGGCAGCCGCAGACCGAGGCCGTCGGCTCGCTCGTCGCCGTGCGCGGGGTCGATGTCTCGAGCGAGATCGCGGGCCAGGTGCGTGAGGTTCGCTTCCGCTCGGGCCAGGATGTCAAGGCCGGCCAGGTGCTGGTGCAGCTCAATGCCGATGCCGATGTCGCGCTGCAGCAGTCGCTGCAGGCCGCCGTCGACCTCGCGACCACGGTGCTCGCGCGCGACCGCCAGCAGTTCGCGGTGAAGGCGATCGCGCAGGCCCAGCTCGATGCCGACCTGGCCGACCTGCGCATCAAGAAGGCCAACCTCGCGCAGCAGGCGGCGACGGTGGCGAAGAAGACGATACGCGCGCCGTTCGCCGGCCGCGTCGGCATCAGCACCGTCAACCCCGGCCAGTACCTGGCACCGGGCGACAAGATCGTGACGCTGCAGACGCTGGACCCGATCCACGTCGACTTCAGCCTGCCGCAGGCCCGGCTCGCGGCGCTGCAGATCGGCCAGCGCGTGACGCTGGCCAGCGACGGCCGCCCCGGCACCACCTACAGCGGCAAGCTGAGCGCGATCAGCCCCAAGGTCGACCCGGCGACGCGCAACCTGCAGCTGCGCGCCACTGTTTCCAACCCGCAGCACGAGCTGCTGCCGGGCATGTTCGCGCGCCTCGAGATCGACACCGGCGCGCCGGCGCGCCGCCTCACGCTGCCGCAGACGGCGATCACCTACAACCCCTACGGTTCGACCGTCTTCGTGGTCCAGCCCGGCACGCCGCTCAAGGTCAAGCAGGTGTTCGTGACCACCGGCGCGACGCGCGGCGACCAGGTCGCCATCACCAGCGGCATCCGGGAAGGCGACGAGATCGTCACCAGCGGCCAGGTCAAGCTCAAGAGCGGCACCGAGGTGAAGATCGACAACAGCGTGGTGCCGGCCGACAGCCCGAACCCGACGCCGCAGGAAAAGTAGGACCATGAAACTGACCGATCTCTTCATCCGCCGGCCCGTGCTGGCGATGGTGATCAGCCTGCTGATCCTGGTGCTCGGCCTGCGCTCGATGTTCGGCCTGCCGGTGAACCAGTTCCCGCAGACGCAGAACGCCGTCGTCACCGTCTCGACGGCGTACTACGGCGCCGACGCGCAGACCATGGCGGGATTCATCACGCAGCCGCTCGAGGCCGCGATCGCGCAGGCGCAGGGCATCGACTACCTGTCCTCGTCGAGCAGCTCGGGCGTCTCGACGATCACCGCCACGCTGCGCCTGAACTACAGCGCCGACAAGGCGCTGACCGAGATCAACACCCAGGTCGCCTCGGTCAAGAACCAGCTGCCGGCGCAGGCGCAGCAGCCGGTGCTCTCGGTGCAGACGGGGCAGACGACGGCGGCGATGTACATGGGCTTCTACAGCGACACGCTGCCGACGAACAACGTCACCGACTACCTCGTGCGCGTCGTCCAGCCCAAGCTCAACGGCGTGCCCGGCGTGCAGGCCGCCGACATCCTGGGCGCACGCCAGTTCGCGCTGCGCGCCTGGCTCGACAGCGCCAAGCTCGCCGCCTACGGCCTCACCGCGGTCGAGGTGAGCCAGGCCCTGGTCGCCAACAACTACCTCGCCGCGCTCGGCTCGACCAAGGGCCAGATGGTGACGGTGCCGCTGACCGCGGGCACCGACCTGCACACGGTGGACGAGTTCAAGCAGCTCGTCATCAAGCGCAACGGCGACGCCGTGGTGCGGCTGCAGGACGTCGCCAAGGTCACGCTCGGATCGGAGAACTACGACTTCAACGTCGCGTTCAGCGGCCAGCGCTCGGTCTTCATCGGCGTCAAGGTCGCGCCCGAGGCCAACATCCTGGAGGTCGCCAAGGCCATCCGCGAGGTCTTCCCCTCGATCCAGCAGCAGCTGCCGACCGGACTGACCGGCAAGATCGTCTACGACTCGACCGACTTCATCAACAGCTCGATCACCGAGGTCGTGAAGACGCTCGTCGAGGCGCTGCTCATCGTCACCGTCGTGATCTACCTCTTCGTCGGCAGCCTGCGCGCCGTCGCGGTGCCGCTGATCGCGATGCCGCTGTCGCTCATCGGCGCCTTCTTCGTCATGCTGGCGCTGGGTTATTCGATCAACCTGCTCACGCTGCTGGCGCTGGTGCTGGCGATCGGGCTCGTCGTCGACGACGCCATCATCGTGGTCGAGAACGTCGACCGCCACATGAAGGAGGGCATGAAACCGTTCGACGCCGCGATCCAGGCCGCGCGCGAGCTCGGCGGGCCCATCGTCGCGATGACCGTCGTGCTGGTGGCGGTCTACGTGCCGATCGGCTTCCAGGGCGGCCTCACGGGCGCGCTGTTCACCGAATTCGCGTTCACGCTCGCCGGCGCGGTCACGGTCTCGGGCATCGTCGCGCTGACGCTGTCGCCGATGATGGCCTCGCGCATCTTCAGGCCCGAGCAGGACGAGGGCCGCTTCGTGAAGGCGATCGACCGCGTGTTCGAGAAGGTCCGCAGCGGCTACCACGGCGCGCTGCGCGGCCTGCTCGACACCTGGCCGGTGCTGATCGTGATGGGCGCGCTGCTGATGGCGGCGGCGGCGCTGATGTTCAAGATGTCGCAGTCCGAACTCGCGCCCGAGGAGGACCAGGGCATCGTGCTGGGCCAGGTCGTGGGACCGCCGACGGCCACCGCCGACCAGATGCTGACCTACGCCAACCAGGTGTTCAAGGCCTCGGCCTCGCTGCCCGAGTACCAGCAGATGTTCCAGATCACCGGCTTCCCGACCATCAACCAGGGCATCGGCGGCGTGATCTTCAAGCCCTGGGACCAGCGCACGCGCAGCGCGCACGAGATCCAGCAGGAGCTGCAGGCGCGCTGGAACCGGATCGCCGGTGCCCGCGTCGCGGCTTTCCAGTTCCCGCCGCTGCCGGGATCGTCGGGCCTGCCGGTGCAGTTCGTGATCACGACGACCGAACCGTTCACCAACCTCAACGACGTCGCCCAGCAGGTGATGGACAAGGCGCGCGCCGCGCACATGTTCTATTTCGTCGACGCCGACCTCAAGATCGACAAGCCGCAGGCCACGCTCGTCGTCGACCGCGACAAGATCGCGACGCTGGGGATGACGCAGCAGGACGTGGGCAACGCGCTCGGCGCGGCGCTGGGCGGCGGCTACGTCAACTACTTCTCGATCGCCGGGCGCTCGTACAAGGTGATCCCGCAGGTGCAGCAGATCGACCGCCTCAACCCCTCGGACCTGCTCGATCTCTACCTCAAGACGCCGGCCGGCGCCATGGTGCCGGCGAGCACCGTCGCGAGCCTGAAATACAGCGTCGTGCCGGAATCGATCAACCATTTCCAGCAGCTCAATTCGGTCACGATCTCGGGCGTCTCGGGGCAGCCGCAGGGCGCCGTGCTCGACTTCATGCGCAAGACGCTGGCCGAGGTCGCGCCGAGCGGCTACACGGCCGACTACGCCGGCCCGTCGCGGCTGTTCGTCAAGGAATCGGGCGGCTTCGCGCTCACCTTCGCCTTCGCCGTCATCATCGTCTTCCTCGCGCTCGCGGCGCTGTTCGAGAGCTTCTGGGACCCGATCGTGATCCTCGTGTCGGTGCCGCTGGCGCTGTTCGGCGCGCTCATCTTCATCTTCCTGGGCTTCGCGTCGATCAACATCTACACCCAGGTCGGCCTGGTGACGCTGATGGGGCTGATCAGCAAGCACGGCATCCTGATGGTCGAGTTCGCCAACGATGCGCAGCGCGCCGGCAAGACCAAGCGCGAGGCGATCGAGCAGGCGGCCGAGACGCGGCTGCGGCCGATCCTGATGACGACGGCGGCGATGGTCTTCGGCGTCATCCCGCTCGTGATCGCGTCGGGCGCCGGCGCCGCCGGGCGCTCGGCGATGGGTCTGGTGATCTTCACCGGCCTGTCGATCGGCACGCTGTTCACGCTCTTCGTGGTGCCGGCGATGTACCTGTTCATCGGCCAGGACCTGGTGCGCGAACGCGCCAGCGAGGCGACGCCGGCGGCTGCCTGACGCGGCTGCCTGACGCGGCCGCCTGATGCGGCTGCCTGATGCGGCTGCCTGATGCGGCTGCCGCGGCCCGGACCCCGGCGCGTCCGGGCTCAGGCGCCGAGGTAGGCTTCCTGCACCCGCGGGTCGGCCAGCAGTTCGGTGCCGCTGCCCTCGAGCACGATGCGGCCGGTCTCGATGACATAGCCGCGGTGCGCGATCTTCAGCGCCTGGCGCAGGTTCTGCTCGACGAGCAGGATGGACTGGCCGTCGCGGTTGATCTCGCGCAGCTTGCGGAAGATCTCCTGCACGACGATCGGCGCCAGCCCCATCGACGGTTCGTCGAGCAGCAGCAGCCGCGGCGCCGCCATCAGCGCGCGGCCGATCGCCAGCATCTGCTGCTCGCCGCCCGAGAGGTTGCCCGCGAGGCCGTCGCGGCGCTCCTGCAGGCGCGGGAACAGGGCGTAGATCCGGTCGAGCTCGCGCGCGCGCGCCGCCGCCGACAGCCGCCGCGTGTAGGCGCCGAGCTCGAGGTTCTCGCGCACCGTCAGCGTCGTCAGCGTCGCCCGCCCCTCGGCCACCTGCACCAGTCCCGCGGCGACGATGCGGTGCGGCGCCAGCGCGGCGATCTCGCGGCCGTCGAAGCGCACGCTGCCCGCGGCCTTGCGCGCGAGGCCGGAGAGCGCCATCAGCGTCGTCGACTTGCCGGCGCCGTTGGCGCCGACGAGGGCGACGATCTCGCCCGCGCGCAGCTCGAAGCCGATGCCGCGCACGGCCTCGACCGGGCCGTAGTGGACCGACAGGTCGCGCACGGCGAGCAAGGCATCGCTCATCGCGGCTCCTCGTCGTCGTCGCGCCCGAGGTAGGCCTCGATGACCTGGGGATCGTTGCGGATGCGATCGGGTCCGCCCTGGGCGATGATGCGGCCGAAATTGAGCACCGCGATCTCCTCGCACAGCCCCATCACGAAGCGCATGTCGTGCTCGATCATGAACACCGTGTAGCCGCGCTCGCGGATGGCGACGATCTCGCGCATGAGCTCGTTCTTCTCGGCGCTGTTCATGCCCGCCACCGGCTCGTCAAGCAGCAGCAGCCGCGGCTCGGTCGCGAGCGCGCGCGCGAGTTCGAGCCGGCGCTGCTCGCCGTACGAGAGCTTGTCGGCGCGCTCGTCGGCCTTGTGGTCCAGGCGCATCCACGACAGCAGCTCGCGCGCGCGTTCGCGCGCGCGGCGCTCCTCGCCGCGGAAGCGCCGGCTGGCGCCGAGCAGGGCCGGCCAGCCGTAGTCGAGGTGGCGATGGCAGCCGACGACGACGTTCTCGAGCAGCGTCATCTCCTTGAACAGGCGGATGTTCTGGAACGTGCGCGCGATGCCGCGCGCCGTGATGCGGTGCGGCGCCAGCCCGACGAGGCTGGTGCCGGCTAGCGTGATCGCGCCCTGGGTCGGTTCGAGCAGGCCGGTGACGAGGTTGAACAGCGTCGTCTTGCCGGCGCCGTTGGGGCCGATGAGGCCGAAGATGCGGCCCGCCGGCACGACCAGGTTCACGTCCTGCAGCACCTGCAGGCCGCCGAAATGGCGCGAGACGGATTTCAGTTCGAGCATCGACGCCGCCTGCGCTTCAGGCCGCGCGGCGCCACAGTCGCCGCAGCCGCTGCGGGTCCCACAGTCCGCGCGGCAGGAACAGCACGATCGCGACCAGGATCAGCCCGTTCGCCATCAGCCGGTAATCCTGCAGCCCGCGCAGCAGCTCGGGCAGCAGCGTGACGATGACGGCGCCGACGACCGGGCCGGCGACGCCGTGCACGCCGCCGAGGATGGCCATCGTCAGGATCTCGACGCCGCGGTCGAAGCCGAACTCGTTGGGGCCGATGAAGAACGTCAGGTGCGCGTTGAGCGCACCGGCGAGCCCGGCGATCGCGCCGCCGGCGACGAAGGCCAGCATCTTCGTCGCGCGCACGTCGATGCCCATCAGCGCGGCCGCCGTCTCGTCCTGCTCGATCGCCGCGAAGGACCGGCCGACCTTGCTGCGGCGCATGCGCGCGACGACGAACAGCACGAGCGCCAGCGCCAGCGGCACATGCCACCATTGCGTGAGCTGCGGGATGCCGTTGAGGCCGAGCGCGCCGCCGGTCCAGTCGTCGGTATTGATGATGGCGATGCGCACGACCTCGCCGAAGGCGAGCGTGGCCATCGCGAGATAGACGCCCGACAGGCGCAGCGTCGGCTTGCCGATGAGCCAGGCGACGAGCGCCGGCGCCGCCATGCCGCCGGCCAGCGCGAGCGGGAACGGCGCGCCGGCGTTCATCGTCAGCAGCGCCGAGGTGTAGGCGCCGATGCCCATGAACGCCGCGTTGGCCATCGCCAGCATGCCGCAGGACAGCGTGAGGTAGATCGAGATCGCGAGCAGCGCGTTCGTGCCCAGCGTCAGCACGAGGTTGCTGTAGACGGCCCAGAAATTGTTGAATGCATCAAGCATGGCGTCGCCCCCCTGGGGGGGGTGGGTGCCGCGGCTCCGTGCCCGCCCGCGCGGGCACGGACGGCACGAACGCCGGCCGCGTCTCGCGGACGGCGGCGCCGAAGGCGCTTCGGGGGGAGGCCATTTCTAGACTTTGCGTTCGTGCGTGCGGCCGAACAGGCCGCGCGGGCGCAGCAGCAGCACGCCGAAGAGCAGGCCGAAGGCGACCGCGTCGCGCATCGTCGAGCCGATGTAGGCCACCGACAGCACCTCGGCGAAGCCGAGGAACATCCCGGCCAGCATCGCGCCGCGGATGTCGCCCATGCCGCCGAGGATGATCACCGCGATGCCCTTGTGCAGCATCGGCTGGCCCATGAGCGGGAACAGCGCGTCCGAGTACAGGCCGATCAGCACCCCGGCGACACCGCCCAGGCCGGCGGCGACGAACGAGGTCAGCATGAACAGCCCCTCGACATCGATGCCCAGCAGCGCCGCCGCCTTCGGCGATTCGGCGATCGCGCGCAGCGCGCGCCCGAGCTGGGTGCTGCGCAGCGCGACCAGCAGCAGCGCCATCAGCAGCAGCGACAGCCCGATGATGCCGAGCTCGATCGCCGTCACGTCGAGGCCGGCGACATGCAGCGTCTGCTGCGGCAGCAGCTCGTTCGGGAAGCGCTGGTTCGCGGCGCCGAACCAGCCCTGGGCGAGGTTGTTGAGCGCGATCGCCAGGCCTATCGTCGCGATCATCGGCACCAGGTGCGGCGCGCCGCGCGCGCGCAGCGGGCGCAGCACGGCGACGTCGATCGCCAGCCCGGTCGCGCCGGCGACGGCGAAGGCGCAGCCGAGGTCGGCCCACAGCGGCCAGTGCAGCCGGGTCGCCGCGATCAGCGCCGCGTAGGCGCCGACCATGAACACGGCGCCATGCGAGAGGTTGATGACCCCGAGCACGCCGAACACGAGCGTGAAGCCGAGCGCGAACAGCGCATAGACGCCGCCCAGCGACAGGGCGTTGAAGAGCTGCTGGGCGAGCATCGGCGGGCCGCGTCCGCCCTACTTCGTTATCTCGTAGCGGGTGCCCTTGGTGACGCTGACGATCGGCGTCTGCTCGGCGTCGTAGCCGGCCGGCCGGCCCGCCCGGTCGGTGGCGCGGCGGAAGGCGAAGGGGCCGGTGGCGCCGTCGGACTTGACGTTCGGCAGCGCGTCGCGCAGCGCCGCGCGGTCCTTCGCGAGGTCGCCGCTGAGCTTGATCTTCCTCAGCGCCGCGACGGCGATGTGCATCGCGTCGTAGGCCTGGGCCGCGAACTGGTCCGGCGCCGCGTGGAACTTCTTCGTGTAGGCGACGATGAAGCCGTTGTTGGCCGGCGTGCGGTTCTCGATCGACCAGGGGCTGCCGACCCAGAGGTCGTCCGAGGCGCCCTTGGCGAGGTCGAACACCTTGACCGAGTTCATGCCATTGCCGCCGATGAAGGGCACCTTGATGCCGAGCTGGCGCGCCTGCACCATGATCGGCGCGCCCTCGGCCAGCAGCGCCGAGAGCACGATCGCATCCGGATGCGTGGCCTTGATCTTCGTGAGCTGGGCCTTGAAGTCGACATCGCCCTTGGCGAAGGTCTCGGTCGTCGTCACCGGCAGGTGCAGCGCCTCGATCGCCTTCTTGAAGTTGTCGTAGCCGCTCTTGGTGAAGACGTCGTCGTTGCCGTAGAGCACGGCGACCTTCCTGATCCCGGCATGCTTGATCGCCGTGCGCAGCGTCACCGGCAGCACGTCGGCCTCGGTGACCGAGTTGCGGAACACGTAGTCGCCGATCGAGGTGATGCCATCGGCCGTGTTCGAGGTGCCGAAGACGACGACCTTCGCCGCCTGGGCGATCGGGTCGGCGGCCTGGGCCGAGTTCGACAGCGTGGGCCCGAACAGCATCAGCACCTGGTCCTGGAAGATCAGCTTCTTGAAGGTGTTGATCGCCTCCTCCTTCTTGCCCTGCTCGTCCTCGACGAGGAGGTCGAGCTTGGCGCCGCCGACGCCGCCGGCGGCGTTGATCTCGTCGGCCGCGAGCTGGAAGCCGTTGCGGATGCTGATGCCGTATTGCGCCGCACCGCCGCTGAGGGCCTCGGCGACGCCGATGCGGATGTCGGCCGCGCCCGCGGCGGCACTCGAACCCAGGATCGCGATCACGCACGCGCGGCGCAGGAAGGACAAGGCACGCAAGATGGACTCCTCGACGATGTGAAGGCGTGAGTTTACTTTTCGCGGCGCCCGGCGCGGCGGCGCCGCGAAGTTGCCACGCCGGCGGCGTATCCTCGAACGGCCGCGCGGACGCCACGCGCGCCACCCCATCAGGAGTCTTCACCATGCGTCACCACCCGCTGGGCCGCACCGGCCTATTCGTCAGCGAACTCTGCCTCGGCACCATGACCTTCGGCGGCGGTTCGGGCATCTGGGGCCAGATCGGCAACCTGCAGCAGGCCGAGTCCGAGCGCCTCGTCGGCCAGGCGCTCGACGCCGGCATCAACTTCATCGACACCGCCGATGTCTACGCCGGCGGCCTCGCGGAGCAGATCACCGGCCAGGCGCTGAAGAACCTCAAGGTCGAGCGCGACCGCGTCGTCGTCGCGACCAAGGTGTTCGGCGAGACCGGCGCGGGCGCGAACCAGCGCGGCTCGTCGCGCGCGCACATCCTGGCCGGCGTCCACGCCAGCCTGCGCCGGCTGCAGCTCGAGCACATCGACCTCTACCAGGTGCACGGCTTCGACCCGGCGACGCCGATCGAGGAGACGGTGCGCGCGCTCGACCAGCTCGTGCGCGACGGCCGCGTGCGCCATGTCGGCGTCAGCAACTGGGCCGCATGGCAGATCGTCAAGGCGCTGGGCATCGCCGAGCGGCTCGGCCTGGAGCGCTTCGAATCGCTGCAGGCCTATTACACGATCGCCGGGCGCGACCTCGAACGCGAGCTCGTGCCGATGCTGCGCAGCGAAGGCCTGGGCCTGCTCGTCTGGAGCCCGCTCGCCGGCGGCCTGCTGAGCGGCAAGTACGAGCGCGACCAGCCCGGCGCCGCCGGCGACCGCCGCACCGGGTTCGACTTCCCGCCCGTGCAGCGCGGGCGCGCCTTCGACTGCATCGACGCCATGCGCCCGATCGCCGCCGCGCATGGCGTCTCGGTGGCCCGGATCGCGCTCGCCTGGCTGCTGCACCAGCCGCAGGTCACGAGCGTCATCGTCGGCGCCAAGCGGCCCGAGCAGCTCGCCGACAACATCGAGGCGACGCGCGTCGAGCTCACGGCCGACGAGCTGCGCGCGCTCGACGAGGTCAGCCGCCTGCCGGCCGAATACCCGGGCTGGATGCTCGAGCGCCAGGGCGACGCGCGGCGCCGCCAGCTCGCC
>JAGWVB010000375.1 GCA_018971105.1 Burkholderiales bacterium | reverse complement strand
GGCACGCGCGCCGCGCCGCCCGTCTCCGACGCCGTGATCGAACAGGCGCAGAAGCTGCTCGCGGCACACCTGGGGCCGATCGCCAAGGTCGTCGTGCGCCGCGCCGTCGAACGCACGCGCCAGCGCGACGCGCTGTTCGCGCTCCTCGTCGAGGCCACGCCCGACGCGGCCAAGGCGAGGGTGGCGGCTGAATTGAGTCGCCTCGCCTAGCGCGGCCGGCGGCGCCAGCCACGCCCGCGTCGTCGATACCCCCTGAATCGGGGGGGTATCAGGTTGTAACTGCAACCATTCCAAAGTACAAGCCCGTACCGGCTAGATCAATACTAATGATTTGGATTTACGGTAGGGGCAGCGATGCTCGGCGAGCATCGGCGCGGCGGATCTCGAGCCGGTCAACCACAACCGGAGGACAGCAAGATGATTCGATTCCTGAGTCGCAGCGGGCCCTGCATGGCAGCGCTGGCGCTGGCCCTGATCGGCCCCGCCGCATGGGCCGACGGCAGTTGGAACACGGCCGGGCATGACCTCGCCAACACGCGCAACCAGGCCGGCGAGACGCTGATCAACACGACCACGGTCGCCGCGCTGGCGCCGCAATGGACCTTCGCCGTCGCCGGCGACGTCACGGGCAGTCCCGCGGTCGACGAGGACGGAGCGATCTACTTCGCCGATTCGGCGGGCTTCCTCTACAAGGTCAACCCCGACGGCACGCTGGGCTGGAAGGTCGCGGTCGGCTCGATCACCGGCATCCCCAACGACTACGTGCGCGCGACGCCGGCCATCGCCGGCAACGTGCTCATCATGGGCAACCAGTCGGGCAAGAACAACGAGTATTTCGGCAACCCGGTGCCGGCCCAGGGGGCCTGGGTGTTCGCGGTCGACAAGCGCAGCGGCGCGAAGCTCTGGCTGACGCAGATCGACGCCGCCAAGCGCTCGATGGTCACGCAGTCGGCCATCGTCGCCAAGGGCATGGCCTATGTCGGCGTGGCATCGAACGATGAACTGGTGGCCGGACTCGTCACCAAGGCGGCGCCGGGCAATTTCCAGTGGCAGGGCCGCGGCAGCATGGTGGCGCTCGACGTGGCCACCGGCGCGATCCGCTGGAAGACCTACATGGTGCCCGAGGGCGGCTACTACGGCGCTTCGATCTGGGGCAGCACCGGCGCCGTCGACCTCAAGCGCAACCAGCTCTACGTCGCCACGGGCGACAACTTCTGGGTTCCCGAGAGCGTGCAGCAATGCGCCGCCACCGCGCTGGCCGCGGGCAAGACGCCGACGACCTGCTTTGCCGCGGATGACTATTTCGATTCGATCGTCGCCCTCGATCTCGACACCGGCAAGGTGAACTGGGCCCGCCACGGCATCCCCTACGACGTCTGGAACGTCGGTTGCGGTCTCGTCATTCCAGGCGTGTTCACGATCCCGCCGAACGACAATTGCCCGCACCCCAAAGGTCCCGATTACGACTTCGGCCAGGGTCCGATCCTGATGGTCGACAGCGCCGGCGTGGGCGACAACGACATCGTCGGCGCGGGCCAGAAGAGCGGCATGTTCTGGGCCTTCAAGGCCAAGAACGGCGAGCCGGCCTGGCACACGCAGGTCGCACCGGGCGGGCTGACCGGCGGTCTGCAATGGGGTTCGGCCTACGACGGCCGGCGCATCTATGTCGCGGTGTCGCAGGCGGGCCCGAACGGCGGCGGTCAGGCGCCGGTGCCGCCGTGGACGCTGAAGACGAATCCGCCCTCGACGACGACGGCCGGCGGCTGGGCCGCGCTCGACCCCCGACATGGCGACGTGCTGTGGACGACGCCCGACCCCAACGGCAGCCGCGCCGAAGGCGCGGTCAGCGTCGCCAACGGCGTCGTGTTCGGCTGCAGCGTGAATTACAACCCGTTCGCCGACACCTATTTCGCGCTCGACGCCGCCACGGGTTCGATCAAGTGGTCCTACCGCAGCGGCGCGGCCTGCGCCGCCGGGCCCTCGATATCGAACGGCCATGTGTACTGGGGCACCGGCACCTTCGCCGGCACTGGCGTGAAGCGCGTCTACGGCTTCGGTCTGCCTTGATCGATGCGGCGGCCGATCGGCCGCGCCGCGCCCGGCGGACCGGGGGCGCGGCGCGGCCCCCGATCGCGTGCCGGGGCCGCGGTCGCGGCTGCTCGGAAGCTGGGGGCCGGTGTCAGTGACGGGCGCTGCGTTGCGGTTCCCGACTAGGGGCTTGCAGGGGGTTCTCACGGTCACGTCTTATTGCGACACTGCCGCGGCGGGCCGCTTGCCCAGGCGCCATCCACGGCGCGATGAAAGCCCCATGCCGTACCCAGTCCGATTCAAGCGATGAACGAAGCCGACGCGGTCGCAACGCAGGTCGCGGCCTGGCTGCGGCCCTTGCCCGACGAGGCCGCCCCCTGCGGGCCCGATCTCGAATACGACAACGAATTCCTGGCCTTGAACAAGGCCTGCGAAGGCAAGCCCGAGACCCAGTTCAGCGCGGCCGAGCCGCCCGACTGGCGCACCGCGGTCGCCACCGCGGCCGCGCTGTTCGAGCGCACGCGCGACCTGCGCGTGGCCGTGCAATGGCTGCGCGGCACGCTGGCGCTGCAGGGGTGGAGCGCGCTGCCGACCGGCCTGGGGCTGATCTGCGGCCTGCTCGAGGATTTCTGGGACGGCGTCCATCCGCTGCCCGACGACGGCGACGCCTATGGCCGCGTCAACGCGCTCACGCTGCTGCGCGAGCCGGCCGGGCTGCTGGGCACGCTGCGCGGCGCGCGGCTGGCCGAGGACCGCGCGATCGGCGTGCTCGAGGTGCGCGATGTCGAGGCCGCCTGCGGCAGCCCGCCCGCCAGCGGCGCCAAGTACTCCCGGGACCAGGTGCACCAGATGATGGCCGCTGCGCTCGGGCGCGAGCCGGCGCTGCGCGCGCAATGCCTGGCCGCGCAGGCCCAGGTCGAGCGCCTGATCGCACTCGTCGACACGCGCTTCGAGCGCAGCGCAGCGCCCGACCTGAAACCGCTGGCGACGCTGGTCGACCTGGTCGTCGCGGCCCTGCCGCGCGAGGCCGCCACGGCGGCCGCGGCCGGCGT
>JAGWVB010000086.1 GCA_018971105.1 Burkholderiales bacterium | reverse complement strand
CTGGTGGTGGCGCGCATGGGCGGCGGCGGCGGCGCGCGGCCCGCGGCCGAACTGGCCGCCGCGTCGAGCGCCGTGCCGACGCAGATGGTGGCCGCCGAGGCGATGCCGCGCCGGCGCGTCGACGACGATGGCCTGATCCGCGATGCGCGGCTCGACGAATTCCTGCGCGCGCACCAGTTCGCCAGCGGCGGCGCGGCGATCGCCGTCCCCAGCGGCGCCCTGCGGCGCGTCGACATCGTCGTCGTTCCCGCGGCTCCGGCGCAGTGAGGCCGCTGCCCGTCGCGCGCTGGTTGCCGCTCGCGCTGCTGCTGGCCTGCGTGCTGCAGGCACATGCCGGCAGCGCCGAAGGGCCGGTGGCGCCGCTCGAGGGGCGGGCCTGGCTGGCGCGCATCCGCGCCGCCGCCGACAGTGGCAACTACCGCGGCACGATGGTGTTCAGCGCCGGCGGCGCGATCACCGCGTCGCGCGTCTCGCATTACGTCGTCGGCGAGCAGGTCTACGAGGAGCTCGAATCGCTCGACGGGCGGCAGCAGCGCATCGTGCGCCACAACGACGACGTGCAGACGCTGTGGCCGCAGCGCCATCTGGCGGTGATCGAGAAGCGCGAGACGCTGTCCGCCTGGTCGACGACGCCGCAGGAGGTCGATCCGCGCGCGCTCGACGAGTACCGGCTGCTGCGCGAAGGGCCCGGCCGCATCGCCGGCCGCGAGGCCACGGTGTTCCTGCTCGAGCCGCGCGACGCGCTGCGCTATGCCCAGCGCCTGTGGGCCGACCACGCCACCGGCCTGGTGCTGCGTGCCGACGTGCTCGGCATGGCCCTGCACGCGGGCGGGCGGCGACCGATACTCGAATCGACCTCGTTCAGCGAGATCGCCGTCGGCGTGCGCGCCCAGCCCGAGGCGGTGACGCGGGCGATGCGCCGGCTCGAGCACAAGAACGGCTACAGGGTCATGCGTCCGACGCAGCAGCGCACGACGCTCGAGCAGGAGGGCTGGGTCCTGGCGCGGCCGGTCCGGGGGTTCGTGCTGTCCGGCTGCGTGCGCCGCGGCATGGTGACCGCGGGCGACGACGATCGCGTGCTGCAGGCCGTGTTCACCGACGGACTGACCCATGTCTCGGTCTTCGTCGAGAACTTCGAGGCCGACCGGCATGGCGGCGAGATGGCCGCGCAGCGCGGTGCCACCGCGACGCTGATGACGCGCCGCGGCAACTATTGGGTCACCGCCGTCGGCGACGTCCCGACGGCGACGCTGCAGCTTTTCACCGTCGCCCTCGAGCGCCGGCGGCGCTGAAGCGTCGCGGCCTCGAGCCGCCCTCCCTTTCCCGTTCCACAGCAAGCCACAACATGCATACCAAGTCATCGACTCCCGTCCGCTCCTGGTCCGCCGGCATCGCGCTCGGGCTGGCCGCCATCGGCCTGGGCCCTGCCTGGGCGGCTCCCGCCGCCGCGCCCGGCCCTGCCGTCGTCGCGATGCCCGACTTCACCGAACTCGTCGAGCGCGTCAATCCCTCGGTCGTCAACATCCGCACCACCGAGAAGCGCGCCAGCACGGCCGGCGGCGGCCAGCTCGACCCGAACATCGAGGAGTTCTTCCGCCGCTTCGGCATCCCGCTGCCCAACAGCCGCGCCCCGCGCCAGTCGACTCCCGACGACGAACCGCAGCAGCGCGGCATCGGCTCGGGCTTCATCATCAGCAGCGACGGCTACGTGATGACGAACGCCCATGTCGTCGAGGGCGCCGACGAGGTCATCGTCACGCTCACCGACAAGCGCGAACTCAAGGCCCGCATCGTCGGCGCCGACAAGCGCAGCGACGTGGCCGTCGTCAAGGTCGACGCGACCGGCCTGCCGGCGGTGAAGTTCGGCGACGTGAACCAGCTCAAGGTCGGCCAGTGGGTGCTCGCGATCGGCTCGCCGTTCAATCTCGAGAACACCGTCACCGCCGGCATCGTCAGCGCCAAGCAGCGCGACACCGGCGACTACCTGCCGCTGATCCAGACCGACGTGCCGATCAACCCCGGCAACTCGGGCGGCCCGCTGATCAACATGCGCGGCGAGGTCGTGGGCATCAACTCGCAGATCTACAGCCGCTCGGGCGGCTACATGGGCATCAGCTTCTCGATCCCGATCGACGAGGCGATCCGCGTCGCCGACCAGCTGCGCGCCCATGGGCGCGTGATCCGCGGCCGCATCGGCGTCTCGATCAGCGCCGTGACCAAGGACGTGGCCGAATCGATCGGCCTGGGCCTGCCGCGCGGCGCGCTCGTGCAGGGCGTCGAGAAGGAGAGCCCGGCCGAGAAGGCCGGGGTCGAGGCGGGCGACATCATCCTCAAGGTCGACGGCAAGGCGGTCGACCGGTCGAGCGACCTGCCGCGCATGATCGGCGCCGTCAAGCCCGGCACGCGCGCGACGCTGCAGGTGTTCCGCCGCGGCGCGACGCGGGACCTCGGCGTCACCGTGGCCGAACTCGCAGGCGACGGCCCGGCACCCGCAGCCGGTGGCGAGCCCAGCCCGCCGGTGCCCGCAGTCAAGAGCGTGCTCGGCCTGACCGTGTCCAACCTGAGCGAAGACGCGAAGAAGGCGCTGCGCGTGCGCGGCGGCGTGCGCGTCGACACCGTCGAGGGCGTGGCGGCGCGCGCCGGCCTGCGCGAGGGCGATGTCATCCTCACGCTCGACAACCAGGACATCGCCGACGCGCGCCAGTTCGCCGCCGTCGCGGCCAAGGCCGAGAAGGCCAAGGCGGTGAGCGTGCTGGTGCGGCGCGGCGACTGGACCAACTACCTCGTGATCAAGCCCAACCGCTGATCCGGGACATCGCCCGCACGGAATGGTTGACTATTCCGTGTGGGTTTTCCGCATGACGAAGCGAATCCTGACGCCCGGATTGGCATGCTTCCTGCCCGGTCGGACCACTTTGTGAGTGACTTCTCACTTCGTCTTGGGGTTGACTTTGATTAGCGGTTCCAGCGTCTAGAATGCCTGCCTTCGAGGCCGTTTTTACCCATGATCGGCGCTTGAAGTCACCGTTCTGCAATCGCGTTCCGGGGTTCCACCAGGGTTGTTCATTTCCTGTGGATAAGTACATCCTGTCGGATCGCTGCAACGGCCGGAAATCAAGCAATGACGCGGGTTCCCGGGTAGTTCTTTTGGCTACAATGAACGCCCAACAAGCAGTTGCCAAACGTTCTGTTGGAAGGCGCGTCACCCACTTGGACGCGCCTTTTTTTTGGCTGCCTTCGATCGCGGCAAGCGGCGCTGCGCCGACGCGGCGCAATGCGATGCCGGCCTGAACCGCAGCGACCCTGGCGCTGCCGTTTTCGGCTCCGGGCAGACGCCGTTCGAGACCATGAACCACATCCGAAACTTCTCCATCATCGCCCACATCGACCACGGCAAGAGCACGCTGGCCGACCGCATCATCCAGCGCTGCGGCGGCCTCAGTGATCGCGAGATGGAAGCGCAGGTGCTCGACTCGATGGACATCGAGCGCGAGCGCGGCATCACGATCAAGGCGCAGACCGCCGCGCTCGAATACCTCGCCCGCGATGGCCAGACCTACCAGCTCAACCTCATCGACACGCCGGGCCATGTCGACTTCTCGTATGAAGTGAGCCGCTCGCTGTCGGCCTGCGAAGGCGCGCTGCTCGTCGTCGACGCGAGCCAGGGCGTCGAGGCGCAGACGGTGGCCAACTGCTACACCGCGCTCGAGCTCGGCGTCGAGGTCGTGCCGGTGCTCAACAAGATGGACCTGCCGCAGGCCGACCCGGAGAACGCCAAGCGCGAGATCGAGGACGTGATCGGCATCGATGCCGAGGACGCGATCCCTTGCTCGGCCAAGACCGGCCTGGGCCTGGACGACATCCTCGAGGCCGTGATCGCGCGCATGCCGGCGCCGCGCGGCAACCCCGACGGCGCGCCGCGGGCGATGATCATCGACAGCTGGTTCGACAACTACGTCGGCGTCGTGATGCTGGTGCGCGTGGTCGACGGCAGCCTCGCCAAGGGCGAGCGCATCCGCATGATGGCCACCGACGCCGTCTACGGCATCGAGCAGATGGGCGTGTTCACGCCCAAGAGCGTCGCGCGCGAGAGCCTGCGCGCGGGCGAGGTCGGCTTCGTGATCTGCGGCATCAAGGAGCTGCAGGCGGCCAAGGTCGGCGACACCGTGACGCTGGAGAAGAAGCTGCCCAACAACGCCGGCCCGGCGACCGAGGCCCTGCCCGGCTTCAAGGAGATCCAGCCCCAGGTCTTCGCCGGCCTCTATCCGACCGAGGCGAGCGAGTACGACCAGCTGCGCGACGCGCTCGAGAAGCTCAAGCTCAACGACAGCAGCCTGCGCTACGAGCCCGAGGTCAGCCAGGCGCTGGGCTTCGGCTTCCGCTGCGGCTTCCTCGGCCTGCTGCACATGGAGATCGTGCAGGAGCGGCTCGAACGCGAGTTCGACCAGGACCTCATCACCACCGCGCCCAGCGTCGTCTACGAGGTCGAGCTCAACGACGGCAGCGTGCTGATGGTCGAGAACCCGAGCAAGATGCCCGATCTGGGACGCATCCGCGAGATCCGCGAGCCCATCGTCACGGTCCAGCTCTACATGCCGCAGGACTCGGTGGGCCCGGTGATGACGCTGTGCAACCAGAAGCGCGGCGTGCAGCTCAACATGAGCTACCACGGCCGCCAGGTGCACCTGACCTACGAGCTCCCGCTGGCCGAGATCGTGCTGGACTTCTTCGACAAGTTGAAGAGCGTCTCGCGCGGCTACGCGAGCATGGACTACGAGTTCAAGGAGTACCGCGCCGCCGACGTCGTCAAGGTCGACCTGCTGATCAACGGCGACCGCGTCGACGCGCTCTCGATCATCGTCCACCGCGTGCAGAGCCAGTATCGCGGCCGCGCCGTCGCGGCGAAGATGCGCGAGCAGATCCCGCGCCAGATGTACGACGTCGCGATCCAGGCCGCGATCGGCGCCAACATCATCGCGCGCGAGAACATCAAGGCGCTGCGCAAGAACGTGCTGGCAAAATGCTACGGTGGCGACATCACGCGCAAGAAGAAGCTGCTCGAGAAGCAGAAGGCCGGCAAGAAGCGGATGAAGCAGATCGGCGCCGTCGAGGTGCCGCAGGAAGCCTTCCTCGCCATCCTCCAAGTGGACGACTGATCACAAGCTATGAGTTCCCTGACTGCAGCGCTGTACGGCGCCCTCGTCGTCTACCTGGGCGGCTGGTTCCTCAACTACTGGACCGGCGACTTCGCCCTCCTGCTCTTCATCCTGACCGTCGTCACGCTGTTCTTCTGGGTCGCCGAGGTCTGGCACTTCAAGCCCGCACGCGAGGCCGCGGCGACCGAACTCGAGCAGCAAGCGGCACAGCGCCGCGCCGCGCTCGCGAGCCAGGGCATCGAGCGCGTCGACGGCGACGTGCAGGAGGCCAAGACGCGGCTGCTGATGCAGCCCTGGTGGCTGGACTGGACGGCCGGGCTGTTCCCGGTCATCCTCATCGTGTTCCTGCTGCGCTCGTTCCTGTTCGAGCCCTTCAAGATCCCCTCGGGATCGATGGTGCCGACGCTGATGGTCGGCGACTTCATCCTCGTCAACAAGTTCCACTACGGCATCCGGCTGCCGGTGGTCAACAAGCTGATCATCCCCAACCATGCCGTCGAGCGCGGCGACGTGATGGTGTTCCGCTATCCCGTCGACCCGCGGCTGGACTACATCAAGCGCGTCGTCGGCCTGCCCGGCGACACCGTCTCGTACCTGAACCAGAAGCTGATGGTGAACGGCCAGCCGGTGGCCGAGAAGCCGATGGGCGACAACTACGACGACGACAGCATGAGCTACTCGCCGATGTTCATGGAGCATCTGGGCAAGGTCGACCACCTGATCCGCGTCGACCCGGCGCGGCCGTCCTTCGTGCGCCCGAACCCGCCCAACTTCCCGGATGTGCAGAACTGCCAGTACAGCCCCGAGGGCGTGGTGTGCAAGGTCCCGCCCGGGCATTACTTCATGATGGGCGACAACCGCGACAATTCGGAAGATTCACGCTACTGGGGCTTCGTCCCCGACGAGAATATCGTCGGCAAGGCGTTTTTCGTCTGGATGAATTTCCACAACCTGGGTCGCATCGGGCCGTTCCACTGACCCGAAGCATGCCCACCGCAAGGAGACGACAGGTGATGGAGCGAGCGATGAGCGCGGCGGGCCCGGCGACGGGTGGGTCGGCCCGGGGCGGATCCGCGCGGCGTGCGCGCCAGGGCGGCGTGACGCTGTTCGGCCTGCTGTTCTGGGCCATCGTGATCGGCTTCCTTGCCTACCTGCTCGTGCGCACGCTGCCCACGGTCAACGAGTACCTGACGATCCAGCGCACGATCGACCAGATCGCGAAGACGCAGCCGGCCACGGTGGCCGAGGTGCGCCAGGCCTTCGACCGCCAGAAGGACATCGAGTACGCGATCTCGGCCGTCTCGGGCAACGACCTGCAGATCACGAAGGAGAACGATCGCGTCGTGATCAGCTTCGCCTACGACAAGCTGATCCCGATCTACGGCCCGGTCTACCTGTTGATCAAGTACGAAGGGCGGACCCAGTAGTCATGGCGGTCGACCCGCGCTCCGCACCGCCGTTGTGGCAGGCCCTGCAGCAGCGCCTGGGCTACACCTATGCGCGCCCGGAACTGCTGCGCCGCGCGCTCACGCATCGCAGCTGGGGCGCCGAGCACAATGAGCGCCTCGAATTCCTCGGCGACGCGGTGCTGAGCCTGGCCGTCTCGCGCCTGCTCTATGAACGCCTGGCCGACAGCGACGAGGGCGAGCTCACGCGCGTGCGCGCCCACCTCGTGCGCGAGGACAGCCTGCACCGGCTCGCGCTCGCGCTCGAGCTGCCCGAGGTGCTGCGCATGTCCGAGGGCGAACTGCGCGGCGGCGGCTCGCAGCGGCCGTCCATCCTGGCCGACGCGGTCGAGGCGCTGATCGGCGCCGTCTTCCTCGACGGCGGCTACGACGCCGCGCATGGCGTCGTGCAGCGCCTGCTGGGCGACGTGATCCAGGCCAGCGAGGCCGACAACTGGGGCAAGGACGCGAAGACCGAACTCCAGGAATGGCTGCAGGCGCGCCGCGTGCCGGTGCCGGCCTACACCATCGTCGCCACGCGCGGCCAGGCCCATGCGCAGACCTTCGAGGTCGAATGCGCCGTCGCCACGCTCGGGCTCACCGAGCGCGGCCAGGGCCGCTCGCGCCGCAGCGCCGAGCAGGAAGCGGCACGGCGCATGCTCGACGCGCTCAAGGCCAGCGACCACCCCGGCGGGCCGCTGCGATCATGAGCCCGCAGGCTTTGCCGAGGGCTCATACCCGCTTGGCGGGACCGGCCGCAGGCCGCAGGGTGCACCAGTGAGCGACGAGACGCCGCAACGCTGCGGACTGGTCGCCATCGTCGGCCGCCCCAACGTCGGCAAGAGCACGCTGCTGAATGCGCTGGTCGGGCAGAAGATCAGCATCACCTCGAACAAGGCGCAGACGACGCGCCACCGCATCACCGGCATCCGCACGCTGGGTGCGGCGCAGTTCGTCTTCGTCGACACGCCGGGCTTCCAGGTCAAGCATGCGACGGCGCTGAACCGCAACCTCAACCGCACCGTGCTGTCGTCGCTGGCCGATGTCGATGTCGTGCTCTTCGTCGTCGAGGCCGGGCGCTTCGGCGCCCCCGACGCGAAGGTGCTGGCGCTGCTGCCGGCGGAAAAGCCGGTGCTGCTGGTGGCGAACAAGCTCGACCACCTGGCGCGGCGCCAGGACGTGCTGCCCTGGCTGCAGCAGATGCAGGCCAGGCGCGCCTTCACCGAATTCGTGCCGATGTCGGCGACGCGCGACGCCGATGTCGAGCGCCTGCTGACCATCGTCGAGGCGCATCTGCCGCAGCAGCCCTGGCTCTACGAGGAGGATGCGCTGACCGACCGCAGCGAGCGCTTCCTCGCCGGCGAGATCGTGCGCGAGAAACTGTTCCGCCTCACCGGCGACGAGCTGCCGTACAGCGCCACCGTCGTCATCGACAGCTTCACCGAGGAGGGCGAGCTGCGCAGGATCGCCGCCACCATCGTCGTCGAGCGCGACGCCCACAAGGGCATGGTGATCGGGGAGGGCGGCGAACGGCTCAAGCGCATCGGCAGCGAGGCGCGGCAGGATCTCGAGCGCCTGTGGGGCGCCAAGGTCTTCCTCGAGCTCTGGGTCAAGGTGCGTTCGGGCTGGGCCGACGACGAGGCCCACCTGCGCTCGTATGGCTACGAGTAGAGCGCCAGTCGACGCCGGGCCGCCCCAAGTCAATTTGACCCCCGCGGGGGGTGGACGACGCGCAGCGTCGGCCGCGGGGCGAACCGCCCCGCCGCTGCTCGCCTACGTCCTGCACCGCTACGACTGGAGCGAATCCAGCCTCATCGTCGAGCTCTACACGCGCGCGCTCGGCCGCGTCGTCGTCGCTGCCAAGGGCGCGAAGCGGCCGACCTCGAACTTCCGTCCGGTGCTGCTGCCGTTCCAGCCGCTGCAGGTGCTGCTCGGCCGCACGCCGGCCGACGAGCGCTCCGAGATCCATGCGCTGCGCAGCGCCGAATGGGTCGGCGGCGCGCCGCTGCTGCCAGCGGCGGCGATGTTCCCGGCCTATTACCTCAACGAACTGCTGCTGAAGATGCTGGCGCGCGAGGACCCGCATGCGCGGCTCTTCGACGCCTACGCCGCGGCGCTGGTCGCGCTCGCCGCCGATGCCGACGAGGTCGCGATGCTGCGCGCCTTCGAGCTCACGCTGCTGCGCGAGCTCGGCTGGCTGCCCGAACTGGGGCTGGTGACGGTCAGCGCCGAGCCGCTGCGCCCCGAGGCCCGCTACGCGCTGCAGGCCGAGTCCGGACTCGTGACCCATGCCGCCGGACTGCCGGGGGCGGCCTGGATCGCGCTCGAGACCGCGCTCGCGCAGGGCGGCCCGGCGGCGCTGCGCGCGGCCTGCCTGCCGGTCGAGCCGGCCTTGCGCGCCGCCCTGCGTGCGCTGCTTCACTATCATCTGGGCTCCGCCGCGCTGCGCACGCGCCAGGTCTGGCAGGGCGTGCAGCGCTTGAGCGACATCCGATGAATCCCCTGATCGCCTCCGAACCGCCGCACGCCGCCACCGCGCTCTCGGTCAACGTGAACAAGGTCGCCCAGCTGCGCAACACGCGCCACCTCGGCATCCCCAGCGTCGTGGGCGCGGCGCGGCTCTGCCTGGAGGCCGGCGCCGACGGCATCACCGTCCACCCGCGGCCCGACGAGCGCCACATCCGGGCCCGCGACGTGCACGACCTCGCCGAGCTGCTGCGGCAGTGGCCGCAGGCCGAATACAACCTCGAGGGCAACCCCTACCACAACCTGATGGGCTTCGTGCGCGAGCTGCGGCCGCATCAATGCACCTTCGTGCCCGACAGCAGCGACCAGTTCACCTCGGACCATGGCTGGGACCTCGCGGCCGACGGCGAGCGGCTGCGCCCGCTGATCCAAGAAGCCCAGGCGCTGGGCGTGCGCGTGAGCCTGTTCATGGACCCGGTCCCCGAGGCGATGGCGCTGGCGCGGGCCGTCGGCGCCGACCGCGTCGAGCTCTACACCGAGCCCTATGCCGCCGCCCACGGCCGCGCGGAGCAGGGCGCGCAGCTCGCCCGTTTCGCCGCCGCCGCGGCCGCCGCCCAGGCCCGGGGCCTGGGCGTCAATGCCGGCCACGACCTGAACCGCGACAACCTGGGCGATTTCCTGCGCGGCGTCGCCGGCGTGGCCGAGGTCTCGATCGGCCATGCGCTGATCGCCGACGCGCTCGAATTCGGCCTGCCCGAGACCGTGCGCCTCTACCAGCGCTGCATCCGGCTGGCGCAGCGATGATCTACGGCATCGGCACCGACCTCTGCGATGTGCGGCGCATCGCCGCGACGCTGGCGCGGCGCGGCGACCGCTTCGCCGAGCGCGTGCTCGGACCGGCCGAGATCGCGGTCTTCCGCGCCCGCCGCGAGCGCGCGCCGGCGCGCGGCCTGCGCTACCTGGCGACGCGCTTCTCGGCCAAGGAGGCCTTCTCCAAGGCGATCGGCCTGGGCATCCGCTGGCCCATGACCTGGCGCGCCTGCGAGGTCCTCAACGAGCCCGGCGGCAAGCCGGTGCTGCGCCTGTCGGGCGAACTCGCGCAATGGTTCGAACGCCTGGGCCTGGTCGGCCATGTCAGCGTCAGCGACGAGACCGACTATGCGAGCTCGATCGTCGTCGTCGAAACCCGGGGCCCCGCGTCTTGAACCCGCATCCGATCCCCACGTCGCCCGTCGTCATCGACATCGCCGGTACCGCGCTGAGCGCGGCCGACCGGCGCCGCATCCGCCATCCGCTCACCGGCGGGCTGGTCCTGTTCGCGCGCAATTTCGAGCACCGGCGCCAGCTCACCGAGCTGACGGCGGCGGTGAAGCAGTTGCGCCCCGACCTGCTGATCTGCGTCGACCACGAGGGCGGCCGCGTGCAGCGCTTCCGCAGCGACGGTTTCACGGCCCTGCCGGCCATGCGCGCGCTGGGCGAGCGATGGCAGCGCGAACCGCTGGCCGCCACCGATGCCGCGACCGCGCTCGGCCTCGTCCTCGCGGCCGAGCTGCGCGCCTGCGGCGTCGACCTCAGCTTCGCCCCCGTGCTCGACCTCGACCACGGCCCCAGCACCGTGATCGGCGACCGCGCCTTCCACCGCGACCCGCGCGTCGTGACGCTGCTGGCCAAGAGCGTCATGCACGGCATGCTGCGCGCCGGCATGGCCTGCTGCGGCAAGCATTTCCCGGGTCATGGCCATGTCGCCGCCGACAGCCACCACGAGGTGCCCATCGACCGCCGCGGCCTCAAGGCCATCCTCGACGACGATGCGCGGCCCTACGACTGGCTCAGCACGGCGCTCGCGGCCGTGATGCCGGCGCATGTCGTCTATCCGCGCGTGGATCGCCGCCCGGCCGGCTTCTCGGCGCGCTGGCTGCAGGAGATCCTGCGCGGCCGCTACGGCTTCAGCGGTGCGATCTTCAGCGACGACCTCGGCATGGAGGGCGCGCGCCACCTCGAAGGCAGCCTGCTCGAGCCGACCGAGGCGGCGACGCTGGCGCTCGAGGCCGGTTGCGACCTGGTGCTGCTGTGCAACCCGGCCGACGGCAGCGTCGTCGACGGCCTGCTGGCCGGGCTCGAACGCGCTGCCGCCGAGGACCGCTGGCATCCCGATCCCGCCAGCGAGGCGCGGCGCCTGGCGCTGCTGCCGCAGACGGCGCCGCTGGCCTGGGACGAGCTGATGCACGACCCGGCCTACCAGCACGCCCTCGAGCGCCTGCCATGAAATCCAGCGCCGCCGAGAAGAAGCGGCTCCAGATGGCCGACATCGCGCGCCTGGCCGGGGTCTCGGTCTCGACCGTCTCGCGCGCGCTCAGCGGCAGCCCGCTCGTGAGCCGGGAGACGCGCGAGCGCGTCGAGGAACTGGCGCGCTCGCTCGACTACGCGATCAATGTCGGGGCGCAGAACCTGCGGCTGAAGAACAACCGCACGATCGCGGTCGTGATCCCCTACGACAAGGTCTCGCGCCAGCATATCTCCGACCCCTTCTTCCTGGCCATGGTCGGCAGCCTGGCCGACGCGCTGACCGAGCGCGGCTTCGACATGCTGCTCTCGCGCGTCGACGCCGAGAGCCTCGACGCCGCGGCGCGCGTGATCGGCTCGGGCGTGGCGATCGGCGTCATCCTGATCGGCCAGTGGCGCCACCACGACCAGCTCAACCGGCTCGCGGCACGCAAGCTGCCCTTCGTCGTCTGGGGCACGCAGATCGCGCAGCAGCTGTACTGCACCGTCGGCGGCGACAACCAGGGCGGCGGCCTCGCGGCGACGCGGCATCTGCTCGGGCAGGGCGCGCGCCGCATCGTCTTCGTCGGCGACCATCAGCTGCCCGAGGTCGAGCAGCGCTACCAGGGCTATCGCGACGCGCTCGCCGCGGCGGGCGTCGCGCTCGACCCGGCGCTCGTGCTGCCGGTGCCTTTCGACGCCGACCAGGCGCGCGCCGCGGTGATGCAGCTGTGCCGCAGCGGCACCGACTTCGATGCGGTGTTCGCCTGCAGCGACGTGCTCGCGGCGACGACGATGCAGGTGCTGCACCAGTGCGGCCGCGCCGTGCCCGACGAGGTCGGCGTCGTCGGCTACGACGACATCAGCTGGGCCAGCCATGCGAGCCCGCCGCTGACCACCGTGCGCCAGCCGATCGAGCGCGCCGGGCTCGAGCTCGTCGACGCGCTGCTGCGCATCATCGACGGCGAGACGGTGCCGCCGCGCACGCTGCCGGTGGAGCTGGTGGTGCGCGCGAGTACGCGGCAGCGCGGCTGAGGCGGGGCGACCGCTCTGGTCATCGGTCCTACCAGCGCCAGCGGCGCGGGTCGATGTCGTCGGCGTCGCTGCGAGGCTGTTGCGTGAACAGGGTCCCGAGGTCGGCGCGCGCCCAGCTTCGATTGGCGAGCAGCGTGAAGGCCATTGCCGCTGCCAGCATCGCTCCGGCGTGCCACCAGGAGAAGGTCCAAAGGGTCGGGTTCTTGCCGATCACATGCAGGCCCGACGCGAGGCCCGCCACGAACCACAGCACGGGGCCGCCGAAGATCATGGCCAGCATCGTGACGTCCCGATGGCGCAAGCCGCGCAGCCAGGTGCAGAGCGCCACCGCCGTCGCGATCTCGATCGCCGGCGGCGGGATGTTGTAGGCGGTCCAATGCGCGATGTGCGACCAGGTGACGCCCAAGGCCCCATGCGCGATGGCGAGCGCGGGCAAGGCGAGTGCCATGCCGGAAATCGCAATCACGGCCAAGGTCGAAACGACGATGCGCGATCCAAGCCTGCGTCGAACGACACCTCCAGGCGCCAGCAGCAGGCGCCAATGCAGGTCGTAGACCTTCAACATCGACGCGACGATCATTGAAACGAACAGGATGCGCAGTCCGTACCAGCCGGTGACCGGACCACCCCAGGGCTGCGACATCAGCATCACGTACTCGAACAACAGCAGCCCGATGAACCACAGGCTAGCCCCGAGGCCGATCGCTCTGTCGACGCGCCCGACATTGCGCCAGCGCGAGTTGAAATCGCTCAGCGCAGCGGTCACACGCGTACGCGGCTCGCGCTCGGCGGGCCCGACGGCGATGCGCAGGGGGCGATCCAGACACCGTTCCAGCCAGGCCAGCGCCAAGGGCAGCGCCAGCCATGCCGCAAGCAGGCTCGCCGGCCCGAGGTGGATCAGATCGTCCCAGGCCCCACCGAAGCCGCGCCACAGCGGCCACAGGATCAGCGGCAGCGGTGCCGCGAGCCAGAACGCGGGCATCAAGCCCGACCAGGCGGTGGCCTGCAGCGTCAGCAGGGCGATCAGCAGGCCCGACAGCGCGGCGCCGGCGCCGAGCTCGGCCAGCGTCGTCTCCGACCGATGCAGGGCCAGCGCCAGGACGGCCGCGGGCAACGCGGTCGCGAGCCAGGCCAGCAGCAACAGCCGGCGTGCCGCGCGAGCTTCGTCGTGCAGCGTCTGCAGCGGTTGCACGCGCGCGAAGCGCGAATGCCGCGAGTCGACGAGACCCGACACCAGCACTTGGGGCATGGGCAGCAGCGCCAGCAATTGCAGCGCCAGCGAAACGCGCCAACCGGGATCGAAGTCGGGGCGGCCGAGCGCCGCTGCGATGGCCAGCAGCGCGACGATGAGCGCGAACGCGGCGTACCAAGCCCAAACCCACTTCCATCCCGGCGGCATCGCCTGCAGTCCCAGGGGCTCGCTCATGAATTGAGCTCCGCGAACAGGTCGTCGAGGTTCATGCGCTGCCCCGGCGGCGTCTCAGGCGGGACCGCACGCCGATCGACCACCAGTCGCCATTCGTCGCCGATCTGGCGTCGGTGCAGCACGCCGGCGGCCCGCGTTTCGGCGTCTGATTCGCGGTGCAGCACCAGCAATTCGAGGTTTTCGGCGACCGCATCCCATGCGTCGGCCAGTTGCACCCGCCCTTCGCGCATGAAGACGATATGGCTGACGACGCGTTCGAGGTCGGTCAACAGGTGGCTCGAGACGAGCACGGTGCGCGGCGCAGCGCCCGCGTCGCGCCGCTCGAACAAGGCGCGCATGAACTGGCGGCGTGCCAGCGGGTCGAGACTGGCCACCGGTTCGTCGAGGATCAGCAGGTCCGGGTCATGCGCCATCGCGAGCAGGATCGAGAGCTTCTGCTGGTCACCGATCGACAGCCGGCTCGCGCGCAGCCCCAGCGGCAGGTCCAGGCTGACCGCCAATTCCAGCGCCCGTAGCTCGCTGTAGCTGGGGTAGAGCGCGGCCAGCCGCTGGAGGTGCGCATGGCCGTCGAGCCAGCCGTAGAGGTCGGGCGTCTGCGCCGCATAGCCCAGCCGCGCGCGCACGGTGTCGGGCAGGTCGAGCGAGGGCGACCCCAGCAGGCTGCAGCGACCATCATCGTGCGGCGCGGTCAAGCCGACAAGGCAGCGCAGCAGCGTGCTCTTGCCGGCGCCGTTGCGACCGACGAGGCCGACGACCGCGCCCTCGGGTATCGCCAGGGTCACGCGGTTAAGCACTGGGGACATCCGGTAGTACAGCGTGACGTCGCGGGCCTCGATGGCGATCGCGCGCGCTTCAGGGTTGGGCAGCATCTCGTCAGTCCTCGGTGGCTTCGTCCAGGCAGCGTCGCAGCAGCGCGATGACCTCGGCGCGGCCCAGTCCCAGTTGCGCCGCCTGGCGCGCCGCGTCGCGCAGCGTGGGTTCGAGCAGCGCCAGGCGCTGATCGGGGTCGCCCGCGGGGCGGATGGCGGCGATCACCATGCCCATGCCGCGGCGGCGCTCGAGCAGGCCCTCGGCCTCGAGCAGGCTGTAGGCCTTGCTCACGGTCATCGGGTTGATCGCATGTTCCTGCGCGACGTTGCGGATGCTGGGCAGCTCGGTCCCGGCCGGCCACTGGCCGCTGGCGACCTGGCGCCGCACCTGCTCGATGATCTGGCGGTAGATGGGCTCGGTGGCCGAGGGCAGGATGCTGAAACGCATCGCCCTACTGTATTACTTCAGTAATGCAGTTGTCAAACGCAGTGGCCACCCGTCGCGGGGTCGGGGCGCTGGAAAACGGCAACGCCGCCGGGGCTGGGGCCGCGGCGGCGTTGCGCTTGATCGCGCCGGTGCGCGGTCTCAGACCGTGGCGGTCTGGTGGTCGAACGGCAGCTGGATCTGCGACAGGTCCTTGCGCGTCTCGACGAGCACCAGCGGCCCCTCGTCGATCCGCACCGGCGGGCGCGGCTCGCGCGGCACGCGGATGGGAGCCGGCTCGGCCGCCATCGCGGCCTGCACGGCGCGGATCTTCTCGGCGTCCGAATTCACCCATTCGAGGCCCGCGCCGGAGGCCAGCGCCTGCAGCTGGTCCAGCGGCAGCGCGTAGGGTGCGACGACGACGGGTTCGGCCGCGCGCGGCGTCGGTGCCGCGGTGGGCGCCGGTGCAGTTGCCGGCGCGGCGATCGGTGTCGCCACGGCGGCCGCGACCGGTTCGGTCATCGGCTCGATCACCGGCGGCATCACCGGCGCCACAGCGGGGCGATGCTCATGCTCGACTTCCTCGGCCGCGATGGCGGCGACGACGACGCCGGCGCCCGCTTCGGCTGCACCGGCCTCGGCCTCGCCATCGCGCGGCGCCTCGTCGCGTCCTTCGCGATTGCGGTCGCGTCCGCCACGGCCGCGGCGGCGGCCGCGCTCGCGCTCACCTCCTTCGGTCGGTGCGGCGGCTTCGCCCTCGGCTGCGGGTGCGGCCTCGCTGACGACAGCGGCATCACCACCTTCGACCGGCGCCGCGCCTTCCTCGGTGCGACCTTCACCGCGGTCGCGGCCACCGCGACGACGGCGGCGACGACCGTCGCCGCGCTCGCCTTCCGGGCGATCGCCCTCGGGCGCTGCGCCGCCTCCCGTCGAATCGACGAAGGCCTGGGGCTGTGCGTCCGCCGCGGTTTCCTCGGCGCGCGGTGCGCGCTCGGGACGCGGACCGCGACGGCCTTCGCCGCGTGGCGCGCGATCGTCGCGCTCGGTCGGTGCGGCTTCGGCAGCCACTTCGGTGCGGCGGCCTTCGCCGCGACCTTCGCGCTGACCTTCGCGTGATCCCTCGCCGCGGCCTTCACCGCGGCCCTCGCCACGGCCTTCACCGCGGCCTTCACCACGGCCTTCACC
>JAGWVB010000374.1 GCA_018971105.1 Burkholderiales bacterium | reverse complement strand
GCCACCGTCGCCGAGCGCGGGCAGATCACGCTGCCCAAGGCCGTGCGCGATGCGCTCGGGCTCGTCAAGGGCACGCAGCTGAAGGTCGAGCTCGACGGCAGCCGCATCATCCTGCGCAAGAACGTCGACGACGCGATCTCGCGCCTGCGCGGCAAGTACAAGCTGCCGCCCGGCGTCGGCACCGACGACATCATGCGCGAGTTGCGCGGCCGCGCCCCGGGCGACCCGGTCGAGCCCTGAGCGGCGCGCGGCACTTGATCGCCATCGATTCCTCGGTCCTCATCGACCTGCTCGGCGACGACGTCCGCGCCGAGGCGGCCGAGGACGCGCTGCGGCTGGCGCTGGCGCGCGGGCCGGTCGTGGTCTGCGATGTCGTCGTGAGCGAGGTCGTCTCGGGCCTGGGCTACGGCGCCGAGCTGCTCGACACGCTGGAGGACGCCGGCATCGCCTACTCGGCCGTCGAGTCGCGCGCCGCCGTGCGCGCCGGCGAGATGCAGCGCCGCTACAAGGAGCGGCGCCGGACCGAAGGGCTGGCGCCGGTGGGCCCGCGCGCGATCCCCGATTTCCTCATCGGCGCCCATGCGCTGCTGCAATGCAAGGCGCTGATCACGCGCGACGCCGGCTTCTTCCGCGACTACTTCAAAGGCCTGAAGGTCATCGTTCCTCGAGCGTGATGTCAGCCAGATCCCCCATCCTTCGCCTATCACCGACCCGGAGCCCCCCATGCTGCAAGCCTATCGTCAACATGCCGCCGAACGCGCCGCGCTCGGCATCCCGCCGCTGCCCCTGGATGCCAGGCAGGTCGCCGCGCTGATCGAGCTCATCAAGGCGCCGCCCGCGGGCGAGGACAGCGCCTTCCTGCTCGAGCTGCTGACGCACCGCGTGCCGCCCGGCGTCGACGACGCGGCCAAGGTCAAGGCCAGCTTCCTCGCCGCTGTCGCGCATGGCGACATCGGCGTGGCGCTGATCTCCAAGAACAAGGCCACCGAGCTGCTCGGCACGATGGTCGGCGGCTACAACGTCAAGCCGCTGATCGACCTGCTCGACGACGCCGAGGTCGCCGACACGGCCGCCGCGGCGCTGAAGAAGACGCTGCTGATGTTCGACTTCTTCAACGATGTCGCCGACAAGGCGCGCGCCGGCAACGCCAAGGCCCGCGAAGTCATCCAGAGCTGGGCCGACGCCGAGTGGTTCACGAGCCGCCCCGAAGTGCCCGAGAAGATCACCGTCACCGTCTTCAAGGTGCCGGGCGAGACCAACACCGACGACCTCAGCCCGGCGCCCGACGCCTGGAGCCGCCCCGACATCCCGCTGCATTACCTGGCGATGCTGAAGAACACGCGCCCGGGTGCGGCCTTCAAGCCCGAGGAGGACGGCAAGCGCGGGCCGATGAAGTACATCGACGAGCTCAAGGCCAAGGGCCACCTCGTGGCCTATGTCGGCGATGTCGTCGGCACCGGCTCGTCGCGCAAGAGCGCGACCAACAGCGTCATCTGGGCCACCGGCGAGGACATCCCCTTCGTGCCCAACAAGCGCTACGGCGGCGTCACGCTGGGTGGCAAGATCGCGCCGATCTTCTTCAACACGCAGGAGGATTCGGGCGCGCTGCCGATCGAGGTCGATGTCTCGAAGCTCGAGATGGGCGATGTCGTCGACATCCTGCCCTACGACGGCAAGATCACGAAGGGCGGCGCCACGGTCGCCGAATTCCAGCTGCGCAGCGACGTGCTGTTCGACGAGGTGCGCGCCGGCGGCCGCATCAACCTCATCATCGGCCGCAGCCTCACGGCGCGCGCGCGCGATTTCCTCGGCCTGGCCGCGAGCACGACGTTCCGCCTGCCGCAGGCGCCGGCGACGTCGAAGGCCGGTTTCACCCTGGCGCAGAAGATGGTGGGCCGCGCCTGCGGCCTGCCCGAGGGCCTGGGGGTGCGCCCGGGCACCTATTGCGAGCCGAAGATGACCAGCGTCGGCAGCCAGGACACGACCGGCCCGATGACGCGCGACGAGTTGAAGGACCTGGCCTGCCTGGGCTTCAGCGCCGACCTCGTGATGCAGAGCTTCTGCCACACGGCCGCTTATCCGAAGCCGGTCGACGTCAAGACCCACCGCGAGCTGCCGGCCTTCATCAGCAACCGCGGCGGCGTCTCGCTGCGCCCGGGCGACGGCGTCATCCACAGCTGGCTCAACCGCATGCTGCTGCCCGACACCGTGGGCACCGGCGGCGACAGCCACACGCGCTTCCCGATCGGCATCAGCTTCCCCGCCGGCTCGGGCCTCGTCGCCTTCGGCGCCGCCACCGGCGTGATGCCGCTGGACATGCCCGAGAGCGTGCTCGTGCGCTTCAAGGGATCGATGCAGCCCGGCATCACGCTGCGCGACCTCGTCCACGCGATCCCGCTCTACGCGATCAAGCAGGGCCTGCTGACGGTCGCCAAGGCCGGCAAGGTGAACGAGTTCTCGGGCCGCATCCTCGAGATCGAGGGCCTGCCCGACCTCAAGGTCGAACAGGCCTTCGAGCTCAGCGACGCCTCGGCCGAGCGCAGCGCCGCCGGCTGCACGGTGCGCCTGAACCGGGCGCCGATCATCGAGTACCTGACGAGCAACATCGTGCTGCTCAAGAACATGATCGCCGACGGCTACCAGGACCGGCGCACGCTCGAGCGTCGCATCGCCAAGATGCAGGAATGGCTGGCCGCGCCGACGCTGCTCGAGGCCGACGCGGACGCCGAATACGCGCATGTGATCGAGATCGACCTGGCCGAGATCAAGGAGCCGATCCTGTGCTGCCCGAACGATCCCGATGACGCGAAGTTCCTGTCGGCAGTCGCGGGCACGAAGATCGACGAGGCCTTCATCGGCAGCTGCATGACCAACATCGGCCATTTCCGCGCCGCCAGCAAGCTGCTCGAGGGCAAGCGCGACATCCCGGTCAAGCTGTGGGTCGCGCCGCCGACGAAGATGGACGCCGCCGAGCTGACCAAGGAAGGCCATTACGCCAACTTCGGCAGCGCCGGCGCGCGCACCGAGATGCCGGGCTGCAGCCTGTGCATGGGCAACCAGGCGCAGGTGCGCGAAGGCGCGACGGT
>JAGWVB010000085.1 GCA_018971105.1 Burkholderiales bacterium | reverse complement strand
TCGGGCGGCGAGCGCCAGCGCGTGGCGATCGCGCGCGCGCTCGCGACCGGCCCGCGCCTGCTGCTGATGGACGAGCCGCTGGCCGCGCTCGACGTCGCGCGCAAGGCCGAGATCCTGCCCTACCTCGAATCGCTGCGCGACGAGGCCGGCATCCCCATCGTCTACGTCAGCCACGCGGTGGCCGAGGTGGCGCAGCTCGCCGACCACCTCGTGCTGATGGAGCGCGGCCGCGCCAGCGCCTCGGGGCCGCTGGCCCAGACGCTGGCGCGCACCGACCTCGCCTGGCCGCCGGGCGAGGAGGCCGGCGTCGTGCTCGACGCCCGCGTCGGCGCGCGCGACGCGCACTGGCAGCTCGCGCGGCTGGACATCGAGGGCGCCGGCTGCGGCCTGTGGGCGCGCGACCGCGGCCATGCGCTGGGCCGCCGGCTGCGCCTGCGCGTGCTGGCGCGCGACGTGAGCGTCACGCGCGCGCCGCAGACCGGCACCAGCATCGGCAACCAGCTGCGCGGCGAGGTCGAGACGATCGCCGGCGACGAGCATCCGGCGCTCGCCCTCGTGCGCCTGCGCATCGGCGGCGCGCCGCTGCTGGCGCGGCTGACGCGGCGCTCGGCCGACGCGCTCGGCCTCGCCGCCGGGATGACCGTCTGGGCCCAGGTCAAGACGGTGGCGCTGCTCGAATGAAGGACGCCGACGGCCGCCTGCTGAGCGCCGAGCTCAAGCTCGCCGGGCGCCTGGACGCGCGCTTCTTCGCGCTGCTCGCGGCGCTCGAGGGCACCGGATCGATCAAGCGCGCGGCGGCCACCGCGGGGCTGAGCTACAAGGGCGCCTGGCTCATGCTCGAGAGCGCCGGCAATCTCGCCAACGAAGCGCTGCTGCACAGCGCCACCGGCGGCGCCGGCGGCGGCGGCACGACGCTGACGCCGGCGGCGCGCGCGCTGCTCGCCGCCTGGCGCGTGCTCGAGGCGCGCCAGCGCGAATTCCTGCGCCTGCAGGAGGCCGAGTTCGAGCGCCTCGAGGCGCTGCAGGGCCTGCTGCGGCGGATGTCGATGAAGACGAGCGCGCGCAACCAGTTCGCCGGCCGCGTCACGGCGCTCGAACTCGGCGCCGTCACGGCCGAGGTGACGCTGGCGCTGCGCGCGGGCGATGCGATCACCGCGACGCTGACCTGCGACGCCGCGCGCCGCCTCGAGCTGGCCGTGGGCGTCGAGGCGCTGGCGCTGGTCAAGTCCTCCGACATCGTGCTCGCGACGGCGCCGGCCGCGCCGCGGGTCTCGGCGCGCAACCGGCTCGACGGCGTCGTCTCGCGCCTGGAGCGCGAGGGCGCCGACGCGCTCGCCGTCGTCACGCTGCCGGGCGGCGCGGCCGTCAGCGCCAGCCTCGCGGCCGACGCCGTCGACGCGCTCGACCTCGCCGTGGGGCGCCCGGCGACGGCGCTGTTCAAGGCCTATGCGGTGTTGCTGGCCACGCGCGCCTGATCCGCCGGCGCATGATCCGCCGGCGCCTCGGCGACGGCGCCCTCGGCGACCCTGAAATCGCTCTTGCCGGCGCGCTTGACGGCGTACATCGCGGCGTCGGCGGCGCGCATCAGGCCGGCGCCGTCGGCACCGTGGCGCGGGAAACCGGCGACGCCGATGCTGGCGCCGACCTGCGCCGTGCGGCCGGCACCGACGAGGATGGGCTGGGCCATGCCGCGCACGACCAGGCGCGCCACCTCGAGCACGGCCGGGTCGGTCGGATCGGCATGTTCGAGCACCAGCACCATCTCGTCGCCGCCGAGGCGGCCGACGATGTCGGACTTGCGCCGCACCGCGCCGCGCAGGCGCCGCGCGCATTCGACCAGCACGGCGTCGCCGGCGTCGTGGCCGTAGGTGTCGTTGACCGACTTGAAGCCGTCGAGGTCGATGAACATCAGCGTCAGGCTGCCGCCGGCGGCGCGCGCCTCGTCGACCTTCTGCTCGAGCAGGCGCTCGATGCCGCGCCGGTTCGCCAGCCCGGTGAGGGCGTCCAGCTCGGCCTGGCGCGCGGCGCGGGTCTCGGCGTCGCGGCGCTGCGTCACGTCGTAGAGCACGCCCTCGACGATGGGCTCCTGCTCCGGCCGCTCGCCCTCCTGCACCGAGATCAGGCAATGCACCCAGCGATGGCTGCCGTCGAGCCGGCGCAGCTCGAGGTCGGCCGAGGTCGTCGACGCCGTCCGCCGCGCCTCGGCGACGGTGGCCTCCCAGCGCCCGCGGTCGCAGAACACGGTGGCGGCGAAATCGGTCGCGCCCAGGCGGCGCATCTCGGCCTCGTCGGCGCCGATCACGCGCGCCACGGCGCGGTTGCTGTTGATGAGCCGGCCGCCGGTGCCGAGCACGAAGATGCCGGCGCTCGTGGTGTCGAAGATCTGGCGGTACTGCGCCTCCATGCGCGCGATCTCCTGGCGCAGCCCGCGCTCCTGCTCGATCGCGCGCTGCTGCGCCTCGAGCAGCTGGTTGGCGGCCTGGATCACGACGCCGATCTCGTCCTCGGCATGCCCGGACTGCAGCGTCAGGCGGCCGCCGCCGCCGGGCTGCATCGCCTTGAGCTCGTCGGACAGGCGGTGCATCGGGCGCGACAGCGCGCGCAGCGCCACGGCGTTGAACGCCAGCACGACGCCGGCCATCGCCAGCGCCACCGCGATGATCAGCACCGCCGCCTGCTGGCGCGCCTTGGCGGCGATGGCGCGCTGGTTGATCCAGACGCGCAGCCGGCCCACCGTCTCGCCGGGATCGAAGGGCGAGACCAGGCTGGTCTCGAAGTCCGGCGCGCCGCTGTGCGCGGCGCCCGCTTGCGATGCGCCGCCGCGCGCGAGCTCGAGCTGCGCCGCGTCGACGACGCTCACGTCGCGCACCAGCGGGTGGCGCGCGAGGCCGTCGACGAGCTCCTTGAGCAGCACCTTGTCCTTGGCGTAGAGGCCGATCGCCAGCGTGCGCTCGATCGAGCTCACGACGCCCTGCACCGCCTCTGCGCCGTCGCTGCGCCGGCTCGCGAGCGCGTACTGGTAGATCACGAGCGCGGCGATGAGGGTCGA
This sequence comes from Burkholderiales bacterium, assembly GCA_018971105.1. Lineage (GTDB taxonomy): Bacteria > Pseudomonadota > Gammaproteobacteria > Burkholderiales > Burkholderiaceae_C > Rubrivivax. The sequence continues at coordinate 13,212 of JAGWVB010000085.1, read as the reverse complement.
TGCGAGCGCCACGCGCAGCACGATCCAGACGAAGCGCGTATGCAGCGTATGGGACGAGGCGGCCATGCGGGTCACCCTACTTCGGTTCGACGGCCACGGGCACGCTGAGCACGACGCGCAGCGCCGGGTCGGCCGGGTCGTGCATCAGATAGCCCAGCGCCGACGGGTCGTGCCGCACCGCGGCGCGCATCTCGGCCTCGTCGGCGACCTCGCGCGGCGGCTGCAGCTGGCCCGAGAAGAACAGGCGCGACCAGTAGCTGTTGATCTGCGCCAGGTCCTGGTGCGTGAGCGTCCAGTAGAAGGCCTGGCGCTGGGCGCTGTCGTGCGGGAAGTCCAGCGGCACCGCGCGCCGCGCGTTCGGAAAGGCGCTCGTGCGGCCGGTGTAGAGCGCGACGACATCGCGCAGGCTCAGCGACTGCACCGGGTTGGACGCCTGCACGACGACGTAGATCCGGTCGGCCGCGCCAGCGCGCGCGCCGGCCAGCGCCAGCACGGCGGCGCAGGCGCAGGCGCGGGCGACGAGGCGGACCCGGGCCGGCATCAGGACCCCCAGGCGAAGTCGAGCGCCAGCGAGGTCACTGTGGCCGTCGCCGGCGCCGGCGTGCTGCGCATCCAGAGCCCGGCGCCGGAGGGCCCGATGCGGACGCGGTCGACCTGCAGCTTGAGCGCCAGGCGCGGCCTCAGGTCCCAGCGCAGGCCGATCGCCGACGTGCGCTGGTCCATGCGCGGCACGTTGCTCGCCGCGGCCGCCAGGTCGAGGACGAACTGCGCCTGCGCCAGCGCCGCCGGCGGGAGCGCCTGGGCCGGCAGCTGCGGCGCGGCCTCGGGCGCGCGCTGCGGGCGCGTCCAGGCGTGCAGCACATACGCCGTCAGGTCGCCGAAGCGCCGGCCCAGGCTGAGATAGCCGTGCTCGCCCGAGGCCGCCGTGTCGCCCACCACGACGCGGCTGTATTCGGCGTCGACGCGCCAGGGATCGAAGTCGTATTGCAGGCCGACACCGAGGTAATGGGTGCGCCCGAGCGGCCGCGCGCCGATGCCCTGCAGCAGGCGCTGGACGGCGTCGTCGAGCCCGGGCAGCGGCAGCGCGGCGACGCCCTCGAGGCCGGCGACGAGCGGCGCGTAGGCCGGCGACTGGCCGGTACGCGCCCGGGTCGTGACATAGCTGGCCTTGAGCAGCAGGCCGCCCGACTCGCGCGTCAGCGACAGCACGCCCGCGCCGTCGGCGCGCACCCGGATCGCGGTGCCCTGCGCCGCGACCGCCACCGGCGCGCGCGCGTCGCCGTAGCTGACATTGAGCTTCCAGTCGGCGCTGTCGGTACGCCAGCGGTAGTCGAGGTCGAGGCCGTCGGTGGCACTGAACGGGATCCAGCCGTAGAGCTCGACCGGCGGCCGCACCCAGGGCATCGCGAGGCCGACATTGCGCGTGTTGGCGTAGAGGAAGATGTCGGGGCTGGTGCGGCCCAGGCTGAGCGAGAGGTCGGGCAGCAGGCTGTAGCGCAGGAAGGCGAGCTGGATCCAGTCCGAGACCGGCGACGCGGCGAAGCGATCGCGTGCCAGCACCTGCGCCACGCCGTCCAGCCGCGGGCTGAAGCCGGCGTTGGCCTGGATCCCGAGCCGCGTGTCGACGTTGGCCGCCAGGCGCGCGCCGGCGCCGGGCGCCATCAGCTCGCGCGAAAAGCGCCAGCCCTGGCTGTTGTCGGTGGAGGTCAGGCCGAGCGTGCCGTAGCCGCTCCAGCGCAGCGTCGGCGCCTGCTGCGCGCGCGCGAGCGCCGGGGCCAGGAGCAGCGCCAGACCCAGGGCCGCCGGGCCCAGCGGCCGGGCGAGGGTGCGGATCATGCGGCGTCTCCCTCGGCCATGCGCGCCAGCCAGCGCGCGAGTTCGGCCGGCGCCGGCACCTCGGCCGGGGGCCGCACGCCGAGCATCCGGGCCGCGGCGGCGGCATCCACCGCGCGGCTGAAGTACCAGCCCTGGAAATAGCGGCAGCCGAGCGACTCGGCCCAGTGCAGGTCGGCCTCGTCCTCGACGCCCTCGCAGATCAGCCGCATGCCGAACAGCTCGGCGAATCCGGCCACCAGGCGCAGCACGCCGCCGGCGTGCAGATTGGTCGAGACGCCGTGCACGAAGCAGCGGTCGACCTTGAGGTATTCGAAACGCATCGACTGCAGCGACGCGAGGTTCGAGCGCCCGGTGCCGAAATCGTCCAGTGCGACCTTGATGCCGAGGTGGCGCAGGCGCTCGCAGGCCTCGCGCAGGCCGTCCCCGGCATCGGCGATGCCGTCCTCGAGGAACTCGACGACGAGCAGGCCGCGCGACAGCCCGTGGCGCGCGAGCGCGGCCTCGATGGCGTCGACGGTCGAGGCGAGCATCAGCGTCGAGCGCGCCAGGTTGATCGACACCGGCACCGGCTCGAGCCCGTCGCGCTGCCATTGCGCGAGGTCGGCGCAGACGGCGTCGAGGATGCACATGTCGACCATGCGTGCGAGGCCGGCATGGGCGGCGAGCGCGAGGAAGGCGTCGGGGCCGACGAGGCCGCGCGTCGGATGGCGGAAGCGCGCCAGCGCCTCGAAGCCGGTGATGCGCCCGCTGCGCACGTCGACCTGCGGCTGGTAATGGGGAACCAGGCGCCGGTTCGCGATGTCCTCGGGGAAGCTGCGCTGGAAGTCGCCCCACAGGCGCGTCGAATCGCGCGTGTGCGGGTCGTAGACGCGCACCGAGGCGGAGTCGATCGCGGTCACCGTCGACGCCGCCACCGCCGCCTGGTCGAGCATGGCCGAGGCCAGCGCCTGCGCCGCCGGCGCGATGCTCACGCCGACCGAGCAGGCGGCGTGGATCAGCGCGCCGTCGACCTCGACCGGATGCGCCAGCAGCTGCTCGAGCTGCTCGAGCGCCTGGCGCGCACGCGCCGGCTCCTCGAGCAGGGCGAAGCCGAAGTCGTCGCCTTCCAGATGCGCGAGCAGGTTGCGCGGGCCCACCCATTGCCCGAGCAGCGCGCCCAGGCGCGCGACCAGCGCGCGGCCCGACAGCTCGCCATAGGCGCTGCGCACGAGCGCGAGGTTCTGCAGCGCGATGAAGCCCACCGTCGCCTGCGGCGAGCGGCGGCCGCTGGCGCAGCGCCCGTCGTCGCGCATGTGCGGGCAGTCGGCGTTGCGGCAGCGGTCGTCGGCGGCGCGGTCGCGCCCGAGCGCGCATTGGAGGTGCGAGATGAAGACCTCGCGCGTCGGCAGCCCGCTGACCGGGTGGCGGCGCCGCTTGTGCAGCAGGTGCACGGCGTGGGTGCCGAGCGCGAGCAGGCCGTCGCGCTCGAAGTCCGAGAGTTCGCGCGCCACGCGGTCCATGATCCACAGCGTGCCGACCGGATAGCCGGCAGCGCTGTGCAGCACGGCCGAGGCATACATGCGCACGCGCGGCTCGCCGACGACGAGCGGATTGCCGGCGAAGCGCGGATCGCGCAGGGCATCGGGCACGCGGAAGATGTCCGAGCGCGACTCGATCGCGTGGCCGCAGAAGGCGCCCTCGCGCACGAGGCAGGTCGCGTCGACGCCGACCCGGGCCTTGAGCCACACATGCGCGTCGTCGACCAGGCTGACGCCGGCGAACGGCGTCTTCGTCAGCGTGGCGACGAGGCGGGCGAGTTGCGTCAGATCGTCGTCGGGGGTGTCCAGCGGCGTGCGGTAATGCGCCAGATCGGCCAGCCGCAGGTCCTCGCCGCTCGGGATCTCGAACGGCGGCGCGGCCCCCGTCTCGGGGCGCGTATCAGGCAGATCGGCTTGGATCATTTCGACACTCCGCACGCGCTCGGGCAACCGGCCCGCGCCGGCCGGCCGCGCGCGCTCGACCGCGGGCGGGCGCTGCGATTTCGCGGTCGGCGTTGGCTCGGCACATGGGCACCGCCGCAATGTAATCTCGACCCGTTCCTAGGAATCGGTAAATATGCGCGCCGGCGCATCGCCATTCGTATAGTGCGGCGCATCGAACACCGCGTGCTCGCCGTCGGGCCCGCGCAGCGTGCAGCGCGCGAACGGTGCGCTCAGCTCGGCCCAGGTGCGCGCCGACGGGATGGAGGCCGACGACGCCGCGGCGCCGGGGCGACGGCAGGCCTGCAGCGCCCATTGCGCAACCCCGCGCCGCGCCAGGTCGGCGCTCAGCCGCCGCAGCGCCGCGTCGTCCAGCCAGGCGTCGTCGGCGGTGGTGCGGCATTCGTAGGCGACGCCGCTGGCCAGCATATGGCCGAGGCTGCGCTGCACCGCGGCGGCGCCGCCCTCGACGCCGGTGATGCGGTCGTGCAGCGCCGCATCCGCCAGCGGCGCCTTGATGTCCAGGCCGACCCAGTCGAGGCGCGGCAGCAGTGCGGCCAGGCGCGCCGGGTAGATGCCCGCCGTGTGCAGCCCGGTCGCATAGCCGAGCGCGCGCGCCTCGTCGACGGCGTCGCCCAGCGCCGCGTCCAGCGTCGGCTCGCCGCCGCTGAAGACGACGCCGTCGAGCAGGCCGCGGCGGCGGCGCAGCCAGGCGGCGACCTCGGCCCAGGTCCGCGCCGGGCCGGCGGCGCGGGACTGCAGGTGCGGGTTGTGGCAATAACCGCAGCGCCAGGGGCAGCCCTGGACATAGACGACCGCAGCCAGCCGGCCCGGGAAATCGATGGTCGTGAATGGCGTGACGCCGCCGACGCGCAATTCAGCGCGCCGGTTCGGCGAAACTGACGCGCTCATCGAATTCGCCGCGCTTGCCGACGTTGAACGAGGACACCGGCCGGTGGTAGCCCATGACCCGGGTCCAGACCTCGCAGCGCTGGCGTTCGTCGTCAGCCAGGGTCAGCGGCGCTGGGCCGGGGGCCGGCGTGGGCATCGGCGTCGGTGTCGGCGTGGGCATCGGCATCGGCATCAGGATCTCGTGCATCTTCAACTCCCCATCAGGCCAGGGCGGCGCGCTTGCGCGCCAGTTTCTCGGCATCGCAGCGCGGACAGAACTCGTGCTGCCCGCCCAGGTAGCCATGCGTGGGGCAGATCGAGAAGGTGGGCGTCACGGTGATGTAGGGCAGGCGGAAATTCGTCAGCGCGCGCCGCACCAGGTCGCGGCAGGCGGCCGCGCTCGAGATCGGCTCGCCCATGTACAGGTGCAGCACGGTGCCGCCGGTGTATTTGCGCTGCAGCTCGTCCTGGCGCTCGAGCGCCTCGAAAGGGTCGTCGGTATAGCCCACCGGCAATTGGCTCGAGTTCGTGTAATAGGGCCGCTCGGCCGTGCCGGCCTGCAGGATGTCGGGCCAGCGCCGCCGGTCCTCCTTGGCGAAGCGGTAGGTCGTGCCCTCGGCCGGCGTCGCCTCGAGGTTGTAGAGGTGGCCCGTCTCCTGCTGGAACTGCACCATGCGCGCGCGCAGGTGGTCGAGCAGGCGCACGGCCAGCGCATGGCCGCGCGCATCGACCAGGTCGTAGGCGCCGCCGCTGAAATTGCGCACCATCTCGTTGATGCCGTTCACGCCCAGGGTCGAGAAATGGTTGCGCAGCGTGCCGAGGTAGCGCCGCGTGTACGGGAACAGGCCCTGGTCGATGAGGCGCTGGATCACCTTGCGCTTGACCTCCAGCGCCTGCTTGCCGAGCTCGATCAGCTCGTCCAGGCGCGCCAGCAGCGCCGCCTCGTCGCCGGCATGGCGGTGGCCCAGGCGCGCGCAGTTCACCGTGACGACGCCGACCGAACCGGTCTGCTCGGCCGAACCGAACAGGCCGTTGCCGCGCTTGAGCAGTTCGCGCAGGTCGAGCTGCAGCCGGCAGCACATCGAGCGCACCATATGCGGCTCGAGTTCGGAATTGACGAAGTTCTGGAAATACGGCAGGCCGTAGCGCGCCGTCATCTCGAACAGGCGCTCGGCATTCGGGCTCGCCCAGTCGAAATCGCGCGTGATGTTGTAGGTCGGGATCGGGAACGTGAAGACGCGCCCCTTGGCGTCGCCGGCCGTCATGACTTCGATGTAGGCGCGATTGATGAGGTCCATCTCGGCCTGCAGGTCGCCGTAGCGGAATGGCATCTCGACGCCGCCGATCACCGGCACCTGCTCGCGCAGGTCCTCGGGGCAGGTCCAGTCGAAGGTCAGGTTCGTGAACGGCGTCTGCGTGCCCCAGCGCGAAGGCACGTTGAGGTTGTAGATCAGCTCCTGCATGCATTGGCGCACGTCGGCGTAGCCCATCGCGTCCTTGCGCACGAAGGGCGCGAGATAGGTGTCGAAAGAGCTGAAGGCCTGGGCGCCGGCCCATTCGTTCTGCAGCGTGCCGAGGAAATTGACGATCTGGCCGACGGCGCTCGAGAAATGCTTCGGCGGCCCGGATTCGATCTTGCCCGGAATGCCGTTCAAGCCCTCGTGCAGCAGCGTGCGCAGCGACCAGCCGGCGCAATAGCCGCTGAGCATGTCGAGGTCGTGGATGTGGAGGTCGGCCTCGCGATGCGCGCGGCCGGCCTCGGGCGGGTAGACATGGTCGAGCCAGTAATTGGCGATCACCTTGCCCGAGACGTTCAGGATCAGCCCGCCGAGCGAATAGCCCTGGTTCGCATTGGCGTTCACGCGCCAGTCGCGCTGCTGCAGGTATTCGCTGACCGAGGCCTCGACGTCGACGAGCGTGCGCCGCGCGTCGCGCAGCTTGCGATGCTGGTCGCGGTAGACGGTGTAGGCGCGCAGCGTGCGGCGGTGGCCGGCTTCGAACAGCGCCTGCTCGACGCGGTCCTGGATCTGCTCGACATGCGGCGTGATCGGGCCCAGCGCCGCCAGCAGCGGCAGCACCGCGTCGCGCGTCAGGCGTTCGGCCTCGGCGGCATCGAATTCGCCGCTGGCGCGGCCGGCGCGCGCGATCGCGTGTGCGATCTTGGCCGCGTCGAAGGGCCGCAGCGCGCCGTCGCGCTTGATGAGGTGGGTGGCGATCGGGTCTGCGGCAATCATCGGGCCTCCGACCACTAGATCTAGTGGTGCGAGCGCAGATTACCCACTACCGGTAGCGTCCACAAGGCGGCGTCGGCCGGCCTTTGACCTGCATCAAAGCGGCGCGTCGCGCCGCGGCTCGTGGCGCCGCAGCACCGGATCGACGACGCGCGCGAACTGCGCGCCGCTCCAGGGCGTGGCCGTCGCGTCGTTCCAGCCGTCGTGGGCGAGGCGCCCGGCGCGGTCGATGACGAAGTTCACCGGGCAGCGCCAGATGCGGCCGTAGCCGCCGGCCCAGGCGCTGCCGAGCAGGCCGACCGGGTATGGCAGCGAGGCCGCGAGCGCGCGCACCTGGCCCAGGTTGGCGGCGTCGTCGAGGCAGAAACCCAGCACCTGCAGGCCTTGCGCGGCGCGGCTGGCGGCATAGGCCGAGAGCTGCGGCATCTCGTCGATGCAGGGCGGGCACCAGGTGGCCCAGAAATTGACGAGCACGACCTGGCCGAGCAGGTCGCGCGTGGCGATCCGGCGGCCGTCGATCGTGTGCAGCACCAGCGGCGGCGCCGGCGCGCCCAGCTTCAATTCGTTGGCCTGTGCCGGCCGCGCCGGCCAGGCGGCGGCGGCGGCGCATCCGAGCGCGCGCGCGAGCCAGGCGCGGCGCGGGTGGTTCGGGATGTTCATGGGCGTCAGAACGAAGCGCTGGCGCCGAACGTCGCCGTCCAATGCGGAAACAGCTGGTAGCCCGCGAGGCGGCTGTGGAGCGGCCATTGCACGAAGCCGAACAGGCTCAGGTCGGCGATGGTGCGCAGCGTGACGCCGGGGCTCAGGTAGGCCACCGTGCCCGCCGTGTCGGCGCCATCGGCGAGGTCGCCGCGGTCGGCCTGCTTGCGCGTGAGATTCACCTGCAGTTGCGGCGTCCAGGCCGGATCGGCTTCCCAGCGCAGCCCGAAACTCAGCGTCGTGTTGTTGCCGGGTCGGAAATCGGCGCCGGGCCGATCGAGGCGATGCGCCACCGCGCCCTGCCACAGACCGTCGACGAAGGCATCGAAATCCTGGCTCACCGCCCGGTAGTAATAGGCGCCGACGATGAGGTCGGTGCTGCCGGTTCCCGGCTGCAGGCTGGTGTCGACCGGCGCACCCTGGTTCGGCCCCGAGGCGAAATCGGCGTAGCCATGGCCGACGTTTTGGCCGCCCGCGCCCGGCCCGCCGCCGTAGGCGCCGGTGGGCAGTTTGAGGCCGATTTGCAGTCCCAGGTCATGCGTCGGCAGCAGGCCCTGGTAGCTGGCGATGAGCTTGATGTCGCCGAGGCCGCGGATCGAGGCATCCGAGACCGCATCCGGGACCAGCGGATCGGCGCTCGCGCCGTAGGTCTGGTGGCCGCGATCGAGGTAGGGCACGAGGATCTTGAAGCCCCAATCGGCAGCGGCGCCGTAAGCGATGCCCAGCGTCGTGTAGCGGTTCGTCGTGCGCTTCTCGACCTCCTGCCCCAGGTCCGGATTCAGCGCCGCCACCTCGGACGGCGCGATCGCATGGCTGCCGTGGCGCAGCTGGTTCTGGTCGATGAAGTCGAACTGCAGGCTCGCGCGCCAGCCTGCTGCGGACGCGTAGCCCGTCGCGGCATCGCTCGCGAGCGAGCAGCCGCAGGTGGCACAGGCTTGCGCGGCAGCGGGGCTGAGCGCGAGCGCGGCGACGGCGGCCATCGCCGCGGTCGGGGCCGCGTAGCGGCCGGGATGTCGATGCATTTTGGATTCCTGAAGATTGGGCCGCGTCGGCGCGCGGCGGCGCCGTACGCAGGGGCCCGAGCACGCGGGCAGCGGCCGCGGGCCAGGCAGGGGCTGGGCGCTTCAGGAAGCCAGGGGCGGAGCGCGCGGCTGCGCCGCCAGGGGCCAGGGCAGGTCAACCGGCGCCGACTCGACCGGCGCCAGCGCGACCTGGCGCATGACCGGCGCCGGCGTCCAGGCCGACGCGAGCGGCGGCGGTGCCGGTGTCGTGCCATGGCCGGCGCAATACGGGCAGGCATCGAGATGGCCGGGCACGCCATGGCCGTCGGCGGGTGCCGTGGCGGCAGCGCTACACACGCTGTAGAGCGCCGGGTCGAATCCGCCCAAGGCCGCCAGCATGCGGCTGACGCCCGGCATCAACGCGCCCAGCAGCGCTGCGAACAGCGCTGCGGCGGCAGCTCGGCGGCGGAGATGGCGACTCACGCTGCGATGTTAATGGACCGATGCCGGGCACCGGTGCGGCGCGGGGGTTCCTGCAGGCTTCAGGGTTTTCCCTTATATTTGCTGCATCGCACCAATCAAGGTGCCGCAAGGAACACCCCACATGTCCGCCACCCACTTCCAGGCCCGGCTCGACCGCGACATCGCCGCTCGCAGCGGCTCCGGCTGGACCCGGGCTCTGCGCATGGTCCTGGTCCGGCTGATCCGGGGGCTGGATCGAGCCGCCGAGCGCCGGCGCGTCGAACAGGCGCGCGCCGATGCCGAGCATTTGCGCGGCCTCGCCGGCAGGATGCGCTGCATCAGCCCCGGCATGGCCGCCGACCTGAGCGCTGCCGCCGACCGCCACGAACGCCAGCTCGGCCTCTGACCCGGCGCATCCCGGCACCGCCTGCGGTGCCGCATAGATGCATCGGCTTGTGCCCGCTTATCGGTGCCTGCCGCCACCGCCGCCGCCGCACGATGGCGGGCGGCCGTGCGCGCTGACGCGCCGGGCGACAACGGTGCCGCCGCCGGCGGGACCGCGCACAGGAAGGACAGCATGGAATCCAGCTCGGACGGGGCCCTCGGGACCCGACTTCAAGGCACGCTGCTGTGCATCGACGCCGACGCGGCCAGCGTCGCCGCCGTGCGCGCCATCGTCGCGCCGCATGCCGGCGTGCACCTGCTCGAGGCCCGGCGCGGGCGCGAGGGCCTGCGGCTGGCCCAGGCGCGGCGGCCCGGCCTGGTGCTGCTCGACCTCGAGCTACCCGACGAGGACGCGCTCGAGGTCGTGCGCCAGATCGGCGCCCTCGAGCCGGGCTGCGTCGGGCGCCTCGTGCTGCTGACCCGGCATGCGTTCTCGGCGCGCGTGGTCGAAGCGATGAGCCTGGGCGCCCGCGAGTACTGGCACAAGCCGGTGCACGAGGCCCGGCTCGTGACGGAGATGAGGCGCGCGCTGCAGTCCGCGCCCGCCCTGCCCGCGCCCTGCTGAGCGCCCGCGACGGGGCCGCACGCACCCCGGGCGCCGGTACAGGAGGGTGCGCGCGTCGATCGCCCTGATCGATTCATGGATGTTCGTCTATGCTCGCGGCTTCCGAAGTCAGCGAGCGCGACGGACTTGCCGAACGAACACCAGGGGATCCTGCGGTGAAACCCGCACAGCGCGGGATCACGGGCGCCTTCATCGTCCTGGCCATCACGGCAGGGGCCTGGTACTGGACGCACAGGACAGCCCCGGTCGCGCCGCCGCCGCCCCCGGTGCCGCAGGCGGTGCGCGTCGAGCCGGCGCCGAGTGCCCCGACGCCCGCGCCCGGCCCGGTGATCCGGCATCCGGTCCCGGCCGCATCGCAGGCCGCGGCGGGCGCCAGCGGCATCGAGGGCGCCCTCGCCCGCCTGTTCGGCCGCGACGCCACGCTCTTCATCGCGCAGGATTTCGTGCCGCATGTCGTCGCCACCGTCGACGCGCTCGGCCGCGCGCACGCGTCGCCGCTGGTGTGGCCGGTCCAGGGCCCGCCGGGTCGCTTCGAGACCCGGGCCGGCGCCGATGGCGTCGTCATCGCCCGCGACAACGGCCTGCGCTACGCACGCTATCTGCACGCCCTCCGGCATGTCGACCTGCAGCGCCTGGCCGCCGCCTACATCGAGCTCTATCCGCAGTTCCAGAGCGCCTATCGCGATCTGGGCTACCCGCAAGGGTATTTCAACGACCGGTTCGTCGAGGTGCTCGACCTCCTGATCTCGACCCCGGTCGTCGAGCGGCCGATCCGCCTCGAACGGCCCCAGGCCGCGTCCGGGCAGGCGCCGACGCCCACGCCGACGCTCTATGTCTACGCCGACCCGGCACTGGAGTCGCTGAGCGCGGGCCAGAAGATCCTGCTGCGCATGGGCCCGGAACGGGAGCGCGCGGTGCAGGCCCGGTTGCGCGCCTGGCGGCGCCTGATCACGACCGGCGGCAAACCGTGAGGGCAGACCATCGACCCACGACGCCCCGCGGCCCGCACACCCCCAGACACGCACCCGACAGGCCACCACCCCGAGTGGCCGGGGTCCTCGTGAGCGCGCGCCCCACGGCGGGGCGCGTGATATCTAGAACCATGGAGACTTCATGACCACAAGCTTGCTTGCAAAGGGCCGCATCGTCGCCGGCCCCGGCTTCAACCGATGGATGGTGCCGCCGGCGGCGCTGGCCATCCACCTGTGCATCGGCATGGCCTACGGCTTCTCGGTGTTCTGGCTGCCGATGAGCCACCTGATCGCCAGCCCGGACGCGCTGACGTGCAAGAACCTGGGCTTCATCGACGCGCTGACGACGACAACCTGCAACTGGACCGTGCCGCAGGTGACCCATATCTTCGAGACCTTCATCGCGATGCTCGGCATCTCGGCCGCGATCTGGGGCGGCTGGCTCGAGCATGCGGGCCCGCGCAAGGCCGGCTTCATCGCCGCGCTGTGCTGGGGCGGCGGCCTCGTGCTGGGCGGCCTGGGCGTCTCGATACACCAGTTGTGGCTGGTCTATCTCGGCTGCGGCATCCTCGGCGGGGTCGGCCAGGGGCTGGGCTACATCACGCCGGTCTCGACGCTGATCCGCTGGTTCCCCGACCGCCGCGGCATGGCCACCGGTTTCGCCATCATGGGTTACGGCGGCGGCGCGATGGTCGGCGCACCGCTGGCGGTGGCGCTGATGAAGCATTTCGCACCCACCGGCACGCAGGGCGTGGCGTCGACGCTGATGGTGATGGGCGTGATCTATTTCTTCGCGATGTCGGCCGGCGCCTTCGGCTTCCGCGTCGCGCCCACGGGCTGGCGCCCCAGCGGCTGGACCGGCCAGGCCTCGACGCGCTCGATGATCACCGGGCGCCATGTGCACCTCGACCGGGCCTGGAAGACGCCGCAGTTCTGGCTCATCTGGGCCGTGCTGTGCCTGAACGTCACGGCCGGCATCGGCGTCATCTCGATGGCCAGCCCGATGTTCCAGGACGTGTTCGGCGCGCGGCTGCTCGGCGTCGACACGGTGACGGCGCTCGATGCGCTGCAGAAGGCGCGCATCGCCGCGGCGGCGGCCGGCCTGGTCGGCCTCATCAGCCTGTTCAACAGCCTGGGCCGGCTGTTCTGGGCCACGCTGTCGGACAAGCTCGGCCGCAAGACGACCTACATCGTGTTCTTCGTGCTCGGCATGGCGCTGTACTGCACGCTGCCGACGCTCGGCCACCTGGGCATGGCCGGCGCCTTCGTGATCTTCGTCTGCATCATCCTGACGATGTACGGCGGCGGCTTCTCGACCATCCCGGCCTACCTCGCCGACATCTTCGGCGTGCAGATGGTGGGGGCGATCCATGGCCGGCTGCTCACCGCCTGGTCGGTCGCGGGCATCGTCGGTCCGGCCCTCATCGCCGCCGTGCGCGAGGCGCAACTCGCCGCCGGCATCGACAAGAGCCTGGTCTACGACCGCACGCTGTACCTGATGGCGGCGCTGCTGCTGGCCGGGCTGGTGTGCAATCTGTTCGTCAAGCCGGTGCCCGATTCGGTGCACATGACCGATGCCGAACTCGCGCGCGAGCGCGATCTGCAGAGCGAGGACCGCATCCCCGGCCACGCGGAGAGCGCCGCGCGCGGCCCGCTCGGCGTGACCGGCGTGCTGGCCTGGCTGGCCGTCGGCGTGCCGTTCCTGATCGGGCTGTCGATCGCGCTGCAGAAGGCGGCCGCGCTGTTCTGATCCGTCACCGCGGCGCGCCCGCGGTGACGCCGGGCGCGACGGTCCGGGTGCGCGTCGGCATCTTCGTGCTGCGCTTTGCCGGCGTGATCGGCTTCGGCGTCGCGATGTTTCGTGCCTCGGACGGCCCGGCGCCGGCGGCGCCGCGCGTCGACGCCGGGCTGTCGCCGCAGGCGCGCACCCTGCTGGCGGCCGCGGCGGCCGATCCCGGCGGCCAGGTCTTCTACGAGAAGTTCGGCGCCAGCGTCGATCTGCGCAGCCACGGCGTGAGCCTGCTGACCGACAAGTCCGACCACCGCGCGGTGGCCGCCTGGGAATCGGCCCTGCAGGAGCTGGCGGACCGCGGCCTGCTCGCCGCGCGCGGCGAGCGCGGCGAGGTCTACGAGATCACGCGCCAGGGCTACGAG
>JAGWVB010000084.1 GCA_018971105.1 Burkholderiales bacterium | reverse complement strand
ATGTCGATATCCTCGGCAGTTCGGACCTGGAGCGACTCAGGAGGTTGTTCCAGAAGCGGCACCTGCTGGCTCACAGCGATGGCATCGTGGATCAGCGATACATCAACGAGTCGGGCGACCCGACCTACAAGGTTGGGCAGCGGATCACGGTCTCAACGTCGGAGGTCGACGGCATCGTCATCGGCATCGGCAAGTTGATGGCGGGGCTACGGAATGCCGTCAACGGGCCACCGGACAGGCCTTAGCCCACGGTCGAGTCGGAGATGCTCCCCACCGATGGAGCGGCTCGATTCAAATTCGCCAGAGCGTCGTTGTCAGCGACGAGCAAGACCGTCAGAATGTCGTTGCTTGCGGTCTCATGACGGCTCACGCAGGGTAGGGGAACAGACGGGGGAACAGTTCGATTTCTCCCGGAAGTTTTCTCAATGAGATCAACAGCTTAGGTCGCCGTTTTGTATCCCATCAGCCACCCCACCGAACACCGTTAGCGCACGCAAGGCCTTGATTCCCGACGGAATCAAGGCCTTGTTGCTTCAAGGCTGAACCGCGATTGCAACACGGTCTGTCACACAACCTTGTGGAACAGACCATGAAAGCCAGCGCCGAAAACATCTACACCCGCGGCCGGCACGGCATTCAGTACGGGCGCCGTCGCATCCCGGCCGCCATCCGTGCAGCCTGTCCCGCCAAGCAGACGCCCATCGTCCGCAGCCTGGGCAACGCAGACCGCCGCCTGGCCAAGGAGCGTGCCCATGCCGAACTCGCCCGCATTGACGCCGAGTTCAGGCTCCAGAGCGAGCAGCTCGACCTGAGCCGGGCTTCGTTCTCGGCCCGGCGCATCGCCAAGCTCGACGACGACCAGCTCAAGGGCATCGCCCGTTTCTGGGTGCGGCAGGTGCTGCTGGCCGACGACCAGCGGCGCCAGGCCGGCCTGGACTGTTGATCTCGCGCGGGCCGCGTCTTCGTGATCGCGCGGGCGCAGTGAATGAATGTTCATGGTCGGAATCCGGTGCGGTGTGGGAGGCTGGGCGAGCTGCTGCCGGACGAGGTCATGGCACGGCGCTCGTCGTAGGCGATGGGCATGCCAGGAGCGTGGCGCCACGCGGCCTTGTATGCTGTTGTCATACATCCGTTGAGAGATGTCCTCATGCCAACCGCCTCCGCCGCCGTTCTGAGTGTTCGCGTCAATGCCAGCGAACGTGCCTTGCTGGAGGCCGCAGCCGAACAGGCCAGTACCAGTCTCAGCGACTTCGTGAGGCGGCGCGCCCTCGAAGCCGCTGAGACCGATCTGCTCAATCGCCGCATCGTGACGATTGCGGCGAAGGACTGGGCCAAGTTCGAGGCCTGGGCCCGTGCGCCGGCGAGGGAAGTCCCGGCGCTTCGAAAACTGTCCAAGTCTCGCACCGTCTGGCAGAAGTGAGTTCAGACTCAGCTGCCGCCTTCGCACCGCCGCGACCCCTGGCGGGCGATGACGACACGGCGGCGTTCGATTGCGGGCGCGACGCGTTGAACCACTGGTTCCACCGCCACGCGTGGCGCAACCAGGAATGGGGAGTTTCGCGGACCAGCGTGATCTGCGAAGCGGAAACTGGCGGCATCGTCGGCTACATGGGCCTGGCGACGGCGCAGGTCGAGCGAGCCTGGTTGCCGAAGGCGCGGCAACGCAATCGACCGGATCCGCTCCCCGCCATCCTGCTGGGCCAGTTGGCGGTCGACCTGCGTTGGCAGCGGCAAGGCATCGCGCGATCGCTGATGTTCTATGCGCTCACCATGGCGGTGCGCCTGTACGATCAGGTCGGCTGCTTCTGCGTGCTGACGCATCCGCTGGATGACGAGTTGCGCTCGCTCTATGCGTCGTTCGGATTCGAAGACCTTCCATTCGATCCTGCGCGCAGCATGACGGTTCGCATCGCGGAGCTGGTTCGCAGCGGCTTTGGGGCAGCTGACTGAGCCTGCATCTGCCGGCGCACTGGCTTCAAGGTGGCGTGACGAGCCATCGAGATGGCGACGGGATCGCACCAGCATGGTGGCCGCCGGCGGTCTCATGACGTCCCGAGCGGACCGGGGGTGACAGACAGGGGAACAGCTTGAAATGCTTCCTGCCTTTTTCCAATGAGATCAACAGCTTAGGTCGCCGTTTCGTATCCCAGCAGCGCACCCGGGCACCCCGCACGTTTGAACCCGCGCCGCCCGCCTAGGGCGTGAAGTCCAGCCAGCGCAGCATCGCCGCGAACAGCGTTTCGGGTTCGACGGGCTTGACCAGGAAGTCGTTCATGCCCGCGGCCAGGCAGCGGTCGCGATCCTCGACGAAGCCGTTGGCCGTCAGCGCCAGCACCGGCGTGCGCCGATTGCGATCGCCGGCGCGGATCTGGCGCGTGGCCTCCAGCCCGTCCCGATGCGGCATCTGCATGTCCATCAGCACGAGGTCGTAGTCGCGCTGCGCGGCCAGCGCCGCGGCTTGGACGCCGTCGTTGACCACGTCGACGACGGCGCCCGCGATCTGCAGCAGGCTGCTGGCGACTTCGCAGTTGATCGGATCGTCCTCGGCCAGCAGGACGCGGCAGCCGCGATGGCGCCGCCGCAGTTCCGCCTCGGCCGATTCGCTCGCCGCCGCGTCCGGCGCCGCGTCGCCGTCGGCCAGCACGGCCCGCTTCAGGCGCGCCGTGAACCAGAAGATGCTGCCTGCGCCCTGGGCACTCGTGACACCGGCCTCGCCGTCCATCAACTGCGCCAGCTTGCGCGTGATCGCCAGCCCGAGGCCCGTGCCGCCGAATTCGCGCGTGATCGAGTTGTCGGCCTGCTCGAAGGCCAGGAAGATGCGGTGCAGCGCCTGCGATTGGACGCCGATGCCGGAGTCCTCGACGGAGAACCGGACGCGCAGGTCGCTGTCGGTCGCCTCCATCGCCTGGGCCCGGATCCTGACGTAGCCGCGCTCGGTGAACTTGACCGCGTTGGCCGCCAGGTTCAGCAGGGCCTGGCGCAGGCGGGTCTGGTCGCCGTGCAGGCGGCGCGGCAGGCCCTGCTGCTCGATCGAGACGCGCAGCCCCTTGCGCTGCGCGTCCTCGACGACCATCGATCGGACATGCTCGAGCAGCGCGGCGGTGTCGAAGTCCCGGTTGCGCAGCTCGACGGCACCGGCCTCGATCTTCGAGAGGTCGAGGATGTCGTTGATCAGGGTCAGCAGGTGCTTGCCGGCCGCGTCCACCATGTCCAGCCGGTTCCGCTGGTCCGCGCTCAGGCCGCTGCGCTTGAGCAGGTACGTCATGCCGAGGATGGCGTTCATCGGCGTGCGGATCTCGTGGCTCATGTTCGCGAGGAAGCTGCTCTTGGCCCGGTTGGCGACATTCGCTTCGTCGCGCTGCGCGCGCGCGCGCAGCGCCTCGATGCTGATGGCCAGGTTGTGCGCGAGTTCCTCCAGCGGACCCACGGCGGGCGCGCGGAAGGAGTCGTCCTCCAGGTCATAGATGGTCAGCGCGCCCAGGGTCCGATGCGGACTCACGATGGGCAGTGCGACGCTGCAGCGCAGGCCGCGCGCAATCGCCTCGGCGCGCCAGGGCAGCATGGCCGGGTTGGTGCCGACGTCGTGATTGACCTGGGTCGTGCGCGAGGCGATGGCCTGGCCCGTCGGACCGCGCCCCGCCTCCTGCTGCGGATCCCAGCTCACCACGAGATCCTGCAGATAGCCGTCGACATCGCCGGCCTGCGCCACCGGCAGCACCGACTTGGCGGCGTCGTCCTGCGCGAGCCCGATCCAGGCCAGCTTGTAGCCGCCGGCCTCGACGATGATCCGGCACAGCTCCCACAGCAGCTCGGTCTCGTCATGGGCCTGCAGGAACACGGCGCTGCCGCGGCTGAGCACGCGCAGGGTCCGGTTGATGTGCTGGAGTTCGAGCTCGGCCTGCCGGCGCGAGGTGATGTCGCGCGACATCACGATGAAGCGCGGCAGCGGCGCGTCCGCGGCCGTCTTGCGCGACACCGCCAGCTCGAACCAGGTGCGGCCCTGGTCCAGCGGGAGCTCGATCTGCTGTCCCGCTGAATGGCCGACGGCGTGCGCCTCCCTGAGCGCGGCGATGACGGTGGCGGCCGCGTCGGGCGGCAGCGCCTCGTCGACGCGGCGTCCGATCAGGTCCACCGGCGGCGCGATCAGCAGGCCGCGCTGCGGCGCGTGCACCGAGAGGTAGCGGCCTTCGAGGTCCATTTCGAACATCAGGTCCGGGATCGCATCGAGCGTCGCGCCCAGGGCCTGCGTCGTCTGCCGGATCTGTTCCTCCGCGTGGCGCAGCTCGGTGATGTCCGAGATCGTCACCACGACCTGGGTGATCCGGCCCTCGGCATCCAGCAGCGGAAACGCATTGCACAGGACCCAGGCCGGGCGCGCCAGGTCGGGGCGCCGGATGCCGAGCAGCAGATCCTGCAGCGGCAGGCCGCGCTCGAGCACGCGCACGACGGGATAGTCGCGCACGGCCAGCGGCGTCAGGTCCGGATTCAGGAAAGTCCAGCGCGGATCGACCGCGTCGGCGCCCAGGAACTGGGCTTCGGTCAGACCCAGGATGCGGCAGGCCGATGCATTGACTTCGATGACCCGGGTCTGCGTGTCGTGGACGACGACGCCCGAGCGCAGGTTGGCCAGCAGGTTGCGCAGGCGCTGTTCGTTGCTGCGCAGGGCTTCCTCGGTCCGGTAGCGCTCGGTCACGTCGCTGAACACCAGCACCACGCCACGGATCTCGCCCTCGGGCGAGCGTATCGGCGCTGCACTGTCGGCGATCTGGTACTCGCAGCCGTCGCGGGCGATGAGCAGGGTGCCGTTGGCCAGGCCGACGACCTCGCCGCGCGCCAGCACGGTGCGCACCGGGTCCGAGACGGGCGCGCGCGTGCGCGCGTTGACGATATGGAAGACCTCCGTCAGCGCGCGCCCCTCGGCCTCGTGCAGGGGCCAGCCCGTGAGCTTCTCCGCGGCGGGGTTCATGCGCTGGACCCGGCCCTCGGCCGTGGTGGCGATCACCGCGTCACCGATGGAGCCCAGGGTGATGGCCAGGCTGCGCTCGTTCTCGCGCAGCACGGCTTCACCCCGCATGCGATCGGTCCACGCGCGCGCGAGGCCGCGCGACAGCAGCAGCAGCACGCCCGAGGCCAGCAGCCACAGGCCCAGCGCCAGCGCCGACATGCGGCGCCACGGGGCCAGCACGACATCGGAGGCCTGCCCGACCACGATCACCAGATCGGGATCGGCCGACAAGCGGCGGTAGGCGAAGAACCGCATCCTGCCGTCGTAGACGCTGGCCTTGACGAATTCGCCCGCGGCCTGGGCCGCCGGCGGCGCGGCCAGGGCGCGCAGGTCGGGCAGGCGCCGGCCGACCTGGCCCGGACTCAGGGGGCTGCGCATGATCAAGGTGCCGTCGCGGCGGATGAGCGAGATGGCACCGTCCGCGCCGAGGTCGACCGATCGCCACAGGCGGTCGAAATAGGCCGGCTCCACGGCCGCCGCGACGACGCCGAGGAAGCGACCCCCGGCGTCGATCACTGGCCGCGTCGCGATCACCAGCGGCTCTGGCCGGGCCTGGCCTTGCACCGGGTCGGCGAGCCTGAAACCGGCGCCGGGGTTCTGTCGGTATATCCGGAAGTAGGGCCGGTCAGCGCCGTTCAGGCCGAGCTCGCCGGGGTCCGTCGCCAGCGTGATGCGCCCCTGCGCATCGAGGAACCACATCGCCTGCAGCTCGGGCAGCTTCCGGATCTGCGCGCGCAGCAGATCGCCGCCTGCCGCCTCGTCGAGCGCACCCGTCGCCTGGCGCGACTGCAGGGCGAGGCCGGCCAGTTCCAGGCGCTCGTCGACCGCCTGCAGGGTGCGCGACGTCTGCTCCTCGATGATCTGCGCGAAGGACGCGTTCAAGCGGCGCGCGTCGGCGGTGGTGGCGCCGCGAAAATAGGCGATGGCCGCCAGGAGCAGCAGCAGCGCGACGGCGACGGAGCCATAGGCCTGGAGCAGGACCCGGGCGGCTGGAGCGGCTGACCGGGGCGGGCGACGAGGGGCACTGCGCATCGCGGGTGACTCCTCGAATGATGGGCCGCGGACCTGGCCGATGGTACTATCGTCGGCAGAGCGTGCGGAATCTGTAGCGCGCCGGTTTGACCTCGGTCAGCTGCGGCCCGGCCGCCGTCGCGCCGCCGCCCATCCGCGCGCCGCGCGACGCGGGGCCTCGAGGACCGGGCAGCCGCCGCACGTCGCGGCCTGCGGCCCGCCGGTCGAACCCGGCTGGCGCCGGCGCAGCGGCCTAGACTTCGCCTTTTCCGACGAGCGAGGCGCCATGCCGATGACCGACCGCCGCGCGCTGCTGCGCAGCCTTTTCGATGCCGCCGTCGCCGCCGCGCAGCCGGCGCTTTGCCTGCCGCCGCACCTGCCGCCGCCGCCGCGCGGGCGCACGATCGTGATCGGCGCCGGCAAGGCGTCGGCGGCGATGGCGCGCGCGCTCGAGGATCACTGGGACGCGCCGCTCGAGGGCCTCGTCGTCACGCGCTACGGCTACGAGGTGCCCTGCCGGCGCATCGAGATCGTGCAGGCGGCGCACCCGGTGCCCGATGCCGCCGGCATCGAGGCGGCGCGGCGCATCCGCGCCCGCGTCGACGCGCTCGGCCCCGACGATCTCGTGATCGCGCTCATCTCGGGCGGCGGCTCGGCGCTGCTCGCGGCGCCGCTGCCGGGGCTGACGCTGGCCGACAAGCAGCAGGTCAACGCCGCGCTGCTCGCCAGCGGGGCGACGATCTCGGAGATGAACTGCGTGCGCCGCCATCTCTCGGCCGTCAAGGGCGGGCGCCTGGCCGCGGCCTGCCATCCGGCGCGCGTGCTCGCGCTGCTGATCTCCGACGTGCCGGGCGATGACCCGATCGACATCGCCTCGGGCCCGACGGTGGCCGATCCCACGACCTGTGCCGACGCGCTCGCGATCATCGCGCGCTACCGCATCGAGCTGGCGCCGGCGATGGTCGAGCTGCTGCGCTCGGGCGCGGGCGAATCGATCAAGCCCGGCGACGCGCGCCTGGCGCGAGCCGAAACGCGCATCATCGCCGCGCCGCAGCTCGCGCTCGAGGCCGCGGCGCGCGTCGCGCGCGCGGCCGGGCTCACGCCCTACATCCTCGGCGACAGCCTCGAGGGCGAGGCGCGCGATCTCGGCAAGGCGATGGCCGGCATCGCGCGCCAGGTGGCGCTGCGCGGCCAGCCCTTCGCCGCGCCCTGCGTGCTGCTCTCGGGCGGCGAGACGACGGTGACGCTGCGCGGCCAGGGCCGCGGCGGTCGCAATGTCGAGTTCCTGCTCGCGCTCGGCATCGCGCTCGACGGCCTGCCCGGCGTGCATGCGCTGGCCGCCGACACCGACGGCGTCGACGGTGTCGAGGAGATCGCCGGTGCCTGCCTCGCGCCCGACACGCTGGCGCGTGCCTGGGCCGCCGGCATCCATCCGCGCGCCCGCCTCGACGCCAACGACGGCCATGGCTTCTTCCAGGCCCTGGGCGATGCCGTCGTCACCGGGCCCACGCTGACCAACGTCAACGACTTCCGGGCGGTGATCGTCGACGCCGCGTCGTGCTAGCCTCGCCGCGGGGCCGCAGGGGTCGCGATCGGCGCGATCCGCGCCCGGGCCGCGATGGACGCGGTCGGCAAGGCCGACGCGGGCCATGCGTCCCGCGCCGGCGCCGCGGCCGGCAGGAGGTATACGCATGGAACGCATCGACACGCTGGTGATCGGCGCCGGTGTCGTCGGTCTGGCGGTGGCGCGCGCGCTGGCGCGGGCCGGCTGCGAGACCATCGTCGCCGAAGCGGGCGACGCGATAGGCCAGGGCACGAGCTCGCGCAACAGCGAGGTCATCCACGCCGGCCTGTACTACGCGCCGGGCTCGCTCAAGGCGCGGCTGTGCGTGCGCGGCAAGGACCTGCTCTACGCCTATTGCGCCGACCACGGCGTGGCGCATGCGGCCTGCGGCAAGCTCGTCGTCGCCACGGCGGTCGACCAGCACGCGGCCCTCGAACGGCTGCAGCGCACGGCGCTGGCCAACGGCGTCGAGGTCGAGGCCTGGAGCGCCACGCGCGCGCGCGCGCTCGAGCCGGCGCTGGCCTGCACCGCGGCGCTGTGGTCGCCGAGTTCGGGCATCGTCGACACCCATGGGCTGATGCTGGCGCTGCAGGGCGATCTCGAGCGCGACGGCGGCATGGTGGCGCTGCGCTCGAAGGTCGTCGGCGTCGAACTCGGGGTCGGCGGCACGGGCGCCGTGGTGCGCATCGACTCGCCCGACGGCGCGACCGAGATCGAAGTGCGCCGCCTCGTCAACGCGGCCGGCCTGCACGCCTGCCAGGTCGCCGCGGCGATGCGCGGGCTGGCCGCCGACCGGGTGCCGCAGGCGCATTACGCCAAGGGCAGCTACTACACGCTGGCCGGCGCGTCGCCGTTCAGGCACCTGATCTACCCGGCACCGGTCGATGCCTGGCTCGGCGTGCATGTGACGCTCGACCTCGGCGGCCAGCTCAAGTTCGGCCCCGACCACGAGTGGCTCGCGACCACCGATCCCGACGCGATCGACTATGCGGTGTCGGCGGCGCGCCGTGCCGAATTCGAAGCCGCCATCCGGCGCTACTGGCCGGCCTTGCCCGACGGGGCGCTGCAGCCGGGCTACAGCGGCGTGCGCCCGAAGATCCACGGGCCCGGCGAGGCCGCGCCGGACTTCCGCATCGACGGTCCCGGCCAGCATGGCCGGCCGGGGCTCGTGAACCTGTTCGGCATCGAATCGCCGGGTCTGACCTCGGCGCTCGCCCTGGCCGAGGTCGTGCGCGACAGCCTGCTGCCGGCGCCATGAAAAACGGCCCCGAGGGGCCGTCGTCGGCAGTGCTGAACGGGTTCAGCCTTGCAGGCCGCGTGGCGCGGGCGCGCCACTCGTCCGTCCGTCCCCGTCCCGGCAGTGGAACAGGGAGGCGCGGACTCAGGCCTTCTTGGACCAGGCGCTGCACCAGCCGGTGGCCATCACATGCTTTTCGCCGAAGAGCGGGCAGGGGCCGTTGGCCTCGCCGGGCTTGCCCTGGTAGAGCTGGCAGTTGCCGCAATGCTGGTCGGCGGCATGCTTGGGGTACTTCTTCGCGTCGGCCTTGGCGCTGACGGTCACATAGCCCAACGCGACGGCTTGCGGATCCTTTTCTTCGACCATGCCCGCGGCCGCGCGCGCCTGGGTGGCGGCGGCGAGCACGGTGCCGGTGGCGGCGATCTGGAACAGGAAGGTGCGACGATTGCTGACGGACATGGGTACAGACTCCGTGGTTGAGGGGAATGGGGATTTCAAGTCGTGCTGACGGTGACGCCGAGGCAGGTGTTGCAGCGGCCGAGGCCGCGCAGCCGCGGGTCGGGCTTGCCGTCGCCGGTCTTGAAGTTGGCGTGGCAGCGGATGCACACGTACATCTTGGAACTGGACATCATCGGACGGACACCGGGTTCGGCATTGGGTCGCGCGGCGGTGTATTCGGCCTGGGTCTGGCGGAGCTTGGGTCCGCTGGTGGCTTCTGGTGTGGCAGGCGTGCGGCGAGTGGTCATGGCAGGTAGGGGCCGGGGCGGTGAACCCCGATCGTCGCGAAGTGCCTATTGTCCCCGAAATGCGCGCGCCTGGCACCTGGGAAACCGGCGCCGCCTTGCCCAAGCTCAATCCGGGGCGCAGAAAGCGCCCACGCGCATCGTACAGACGATGCCGCGGGGCACGCGGTCGCGCCACTCGACCTCGCCGCCGAGCAGCTTCACGCGCTTGCGCACGCCGCCCAGGCCGAGCCCATGCGACCAGCTTCCCGGGTCGGCGCCGAGGCCGTCGTCGGCCACCTGCAGCCGCAGCTCGCCGCCCTGCAGCAGCAGCGTGACCTCGACCTGCTGCGCGTGCCCGTGGTAGAGCGCATTGCTGACGAGCTCGCGCAGCACGCGCGTGAGCGCCGACCATTGGACGACCGTCAGCAGCGGGTCCCGGTCCAGCGTCGCTGACCAGTGCAGCCGCGCGTCGGCGGCCGACAGGCGCTGCGTGAGGTCGGCCTTCCACTCGGCCGCGGCCTGCGAGAGCGGCTGCTCGGGCGCCGCGAGGCCGCGCGTGAGCGTCTTCAGGTCCTGCAGCGTGTGGCGCAGGTAGTCTTCGATCTCGGGCGTCGGCGCCTGGTACATCAGCGTCAGCAGCCGCGCGCCGATGTCGTCGTGCAGGTCCTGGGCGATGCGCAGCCGCTCCTCGCTGCGCCCGCGCTCGACCGCCTGGTCGTATTCGACCGCGCGCCGCAGCTGTTCGACGACGCGGTCCGCCAGCCGCGCATCGTCGTCGCTGAACAGGCGCTGGCCGCGCCGCGCATGGCGCAGCACCAGCGCCGCGCCGGCCTCGTCGCCGCGCAGCGGCACGATCAGCGCGGCGCCGCTGGCGGCGACATGGCTGCGCGGGGCGGCGCGCGCCAGCGCCTGGACCTCGATCGGGTCGAACAAGGCGCGCATGAGCTGGCCCAGCTCGGCGCCGTAGCGCGCCGGCTGCGCCTGCACCGCGCGCGCGGCGCGGTAGAGCTGGCCGAAGATGCGTTCGGTGCTGACGATGCCCGAACCGAGCAGGTGGTCCAGGGCCCATTGGCGCGCGCCGGCATAGACGCCGAGCGCGACGAAGATCGCGAAGGCGAGCGAGCCCGAGGGGCTGAAGGCGAAGACCGAGACGAAGAGCAGGTCGATCGAGGTCGCGACGGTGCTGATGCCGGCGAGCAGCGCGAACTCGCGCAGCAGCCGGCGGCTGCGCGTGAGCAGCGGCGTGAGCAGCAGCAGCGAGGCGAAGAACAGGTACCAGGCCGTCGACGCGCCGGCGGCGACCTCGGCCGCCAGCGGCGTGCGCGCCGCGAGCGCGACGACGAGGGTCGCCAGCGCCAGCGTCGCCAGCGCCGCGGCGCCGAAGCGCCGCAGCACGAGCGTGTAGGGGTTGGGGGCGCTGCGATGCGAGCGCTGGACCACCGCCAGCGCGGTGGCGGCGAGCGCGATCAGGGTGCCCTGGATCAGCCACCATTGCGGCAGCGCCGGCAGCGCCGCGGCCAGCGACACGGGCAGCGCCGCCGTGGCCCAGGCCGCGCTGCCGAGCGCGCGCGAATGCGCGAGCCGGGTCGGGTAGAGCGCGCAGGCCTGGACGATGGCGGCCACCGTCGCGAGGTCGAGTGCGGCGCGCAGCAGCGGTTCGTCGAGCAGCGGCCGCGCCGACGCCGTCAGGCCGGGCAGGGTCTCGATCGCGATCAGCAGCAGGTTCGCCGCCTGGCACAGGCTCATCGTCACGAACAGCAGGTTGCGGCGCTGTGGACGCGACAGCAGCAGCACGCAGCCGAAGAGGTAGAGCAGCAGCGCGGTGCCCGACAGCGGCCAGAAGATCCAGCCCAGGCCGGCGTAGCCGCGCGGCTGCACGGCCACGTCGACGCGGCCGCCGTCGGCGAAATTCAGCGCCAGCGTCGAGCCGTCGCGCGCCGCCTCCAGGCGCCGGGCGAGGCCGCGGCGCTGCGCCGCCTCGGCCCGCCGGGCCGCGTCGTCGACCTGCCAGCGCAGTGCATGCTGGAGCAGCCGCGCGTCGACCGGCAGCGCGGCCCCGCCGGGGCCGGCGATCGACGCCAGCGCACGCCCGCGCTGCAGGTCCAGCGTCGGCAGCGGGCTCGAGTGCAGCAGCAGCTTGCCGCCCGGTCCCGCGTCCCAGGTCGCCGGGATCTGCGGCGCCGCGGCGAGGCCGCGGGCGAGGAAGA
Source organism: Burkholderiales bacterium (assembly GCA_018971105.1). Taxonomy (GTDB): domain Bacteria; phylum Pseudomonadota; class Gammaproteobacteria; order Burkholderiales; family Burkholderiaceae_C; genus Rubrivivax. Next base: position 4,582 of record JAGWVB010000084.1, on the reverse strand, counting down.
AGAGCCCGACGCAGGCGGCCAGCGTGGCCAGGATGAGCAGGCGGCGGCGCCAGCCGATGCGCTCGCGCGTGTCGAAGGCCGCGTCGACCGCGTCCGGATCGAGCGCCGCACCGGCCGCGCCATCCGGGCCGGACTCGGGCAGCGTCGCCGCCGCCATCGCGCCGGTCCTCAGGCGCGGGCCGCGGCGGGCGGCCTCACACCAGACCTTGCTTGCTCGCCAGCACCGCCGCCTCGGCGCGGCTGGAGACGTTGAGCTTCTTGTAGATGGACTTGATGTGGTCGTTGACGGTGAACCACTTGATGCCCATCAGGCTTGCGATCTCGCGGATCGTGAAGCCCTTGCTGAGGAAGGTCAGCACCTCGCTCTCGCGCGGCGTCAGCCGCTCGTGGTCGATCGGCTTGGCGATCGGCACCGGCTTGCTGGTCGTGAAGGGCGGCGGCATGAAGCCCGAGTCGGGCGCCTGGCCGTCGCCGCGCGCGCCCTGGCGGAAATGCGTCAGCAGCCGGCGTGCGATCGCCGGCGACAGCGGTGGCTGGCCGCGCACGATCTTCTGCAGTTCCTCGACCAGGACCTCGAAGCGATCCTCCTTGAGCAGATAGCCGTCGGCGCCGCATTGCAGGGCCGGGAACAGGTGCTCGTCGTCGGAGTAGAGCGTCGTGACGATCTTCGTCGCCGGGTACGCCGAGAGCTCGCTCAGCAGCTCCATGCCGTTGCCGTCGGGCAGTTCGAGGTCGACGAGCACGAGCTTGAACGGGTCGACCCCGTGCAGGCCCTGGGCGCCGCCGGTGAGCGCGATGTGGCGCCGCGCCGTCTCGAGGTCGCCCGCCTCGGTGATGCTGATCGGGTCGCTGAAGCTCTCGCGCACGACGCGGCCCAGGAAGCCGCGCGCGACGGGGTTGTCCTCGAGTATCAGCACCTTGACCGGCATGGGGAGTGCGCTCCTGATGACTCCGAATCCTAGCGCGTAAAACGCGCCCCGACCGGGTCCGGGCCATCCCTCTGAATGATGCCGCTGAAGTTGCTTTCTGTTACTTGTTGACCAGCAGCAGCTTGCCGAGCACGCGCCGCGACGCCATCGTCCGATACGCCTCGGGCAGCTCGGACATCGGCAGCCGCTGCGCGATCGCCGGCTTCACCCGGCCCTGCGCATGCCAGCGCGCCAGTTCGGCCATCGCCGCCTCATGTGCGGCGACCTCGCGGCGCACGAAGTCGCCCCAGAACACGCCGACGATCTCGGCCCCCTTGAGCAGGGCCAGGTTCCAGGGCAGGGCCGGGATCGCGCCGGCGGCGAAGCCGACGACGAGGTAGCGCCCGCGCCAGGCGATGGAGCGGAACGCCGGCTCGGCGAGCGCGCCGCCCACCGGGTCGTAGACGATGTCGGGACCGTGTCCCCCGGTCAGCGCCTTGAGCGCCTCGCGCAGGTTCTCGCGCCCGTAGTCGATCGTCGCATCGGCGCCGAGCGTGCGGCAGAAATCGCATTTCTCGGCGCTCGAGGCGGCGGCGATGACGCGCGCGCCGGCGGCCCTGGCGATCTGCACGGCCGCGCTGCCGACGCCGCCGGCGGCGCCGAGCACGAGCACCGTCTCGCCCGCGCGCAGCCGGCCGCGGTCGATCAGCGCATGGTGCGAGGTGCCGTAGGTGAAGGCGAAGGCGGCGCCGTCGCCGAGGTCGAAGCCTTGCGGCAGCGGCAGCGCGCCGGCGGCCTTGATGAGGGCATGGGTCGCGAAGCCGCCGTGGCTGCCGATCACCGCCAGCGCGTCGCCGACGGCCCAGCCCGTGACGCCGGGGCCGACGGCCTCGACGCGGCCCGCGAACTCGGCGCCCGGGACGAAGGGCAGCGGCGGCTTGATCTGGTACTTGCCCTCGACGACGAGCAGGTCGGGGAAGTTCAGGCTCGCGGCATGGATGGCCACGCGCAGCTCGCCCGCGCCGGGCTCGGGCAGCGCCAGCGTCTGCCAGCGCAGCGCGTCGGCGCCGGCGAGCTCGCTGCAGACCCAGCCCTGCATCGCCGCGCTCACAGCGCCGTCCTCTGCAGCGGCGCGGCCAGCGCCTGGCGCAGCGTCTCGGCGCAATCGGCCAGGTGCGCGCGCGTGGCCGCGTCGCGCGCCGAGCGCTCGCCCGCCTGCAGTCGCGCCAGCAGCCGCCGCGCGTGCCGGCGCATCAGCGCGCGCGCCTCGGAGCGCGCGAAGTCCGAGGGCGCGAGCAGCGTCGCCGCCATGCGGTTGACGAAGTCGCGCTGCAGCTCGCGCCGCGGCACGGCGATGGCACCGCCGTGCCCGAGGTCGCCCCAGACATCGGCGTCGATGCGGTCGTACACCTCGTCGAGCTGGAACGCGGCCTCGGGATGATCGGTCTTGGACGCGGCGTCGAGCACGCGCGCGGCCAGGCCGTCGCTCATCAGGTAGGCCAGCACCGCCTGCTGGATGAGGAAGAGGCGCCGCGGCAGCGCGTAGTCGACCGCGCCGCCCTCGCCGTCCTCGCGGTCGAGGTAGTTCGGCGCGAGCCGGCGCTGCAGCGCCGGCGTGATCTGCAGCGCCTGGCGGCCCAGCGTCGTGCCCGCCATCAGGTCGAGCGCCGCGCGCTGCACCGCCGCGGGCACCGGCTGCAGCGGGTCGCGGCCGCTGCCGGGGAAGTCGCGCAGCGTGCGCACGCCGCCGATCTGGCGCGCCAGCACCTCGAGCGCGCGGAAGGTGTCGGCGAGCGCAAAGCCGAGCGAGCGCCGCAGCACCGCGTAGTCGCGATCCGGCGGCAGCCGGCGTGTCTCCTGGCGCCGGAACAGGTCGCGCGCGATCGCGATGCGCTTGGACGCGAAGGCGATCGGGTCCGATCCCAGGTCCAGCGGCAGCGTCTCGGGGTCGAGTCCGGCGTAGACATCCTCGTCGCTGCCGTAGGCGAGCCAGGGTTCCCGGCCGCGCTCGGCGATCTTGTCCAGCGCCGCATGCTCGGCCGCCGGCGTCGTGCCCGGCGGCATCGGCTTGTAGCCGTATTCGATGGCCCAGTAGTCATAGGGCCCGAGCGTGGTCTGGAAGCGCATGCCGCCGCTCTGTCCCGGGAGCGGCAGGTTGATCGCGTTGTAGTCCATCACCGAGCCGCTGATGCCGTAGGCGCGCGTGAATTCGGGGTCGGCGAGCTGCGCCTCGGTGTAGGCGCGCGAGGCGCGGAAGTTGTGGCGCAGCCCGAGCGCATGGCCGACCTCGTGCAGGATCGAGGCCTTCACGAAATCGAGCACGAACTGCCGCGCCACCGGGCCGTCCGGGTCGATCTCGCCCTCGGCGTCGAGCACGTCGAGCGCATAGGCCGCCTGCTCGGCCTCGGCGCCGTCGATGCGGCAGCTCGATTCGAGCGCGCGCGCCGCGTGGCGCTCGGCCGGCGGCGCGAGGTCGAGCGCGGGCCGGGCCAGCCCCGCGCGCAGCACCTGGGCGCGCAGCGTGCGCAGGTCGCGCGCCGCCATGCCCTGGAAGGCGATGTCGGCGTCCAGGATCTCGCCCGTGCGCGGGTCGACATGGCTCGGTCCGATGGCCGAGAACGGCGCGTCGGCGTCCATCATCCAGCGCACCGAGGCGGTGCCGTAGTCCAGCGTGTCGGTGCTCGCGTCGTCGGCCTGCTGCTCGACCTGGATCGCATTGCGGAAGCCGATGCGCTCGAAGGCCTTGTTCCATTCGAGGATCGCCGAGCGCACGGTCTCGCGGTAGGCCCGCGGCACGTTGCGGTCGATGATGAAACGGATCGGCTTGACGGGGTCGGAGAGCGCCGCCTTGGGGTCCTTCTTCTCCAGCCGCCAGCGGTAGATGTGGCGCTCGCGCGGCGAGCGCGCGAGGTCGTTGGAGAAATCGAGCACGCTGGACGAGAAGTAGCCGACGCGCGGATCGGCCGCGCGCGGCTTCATCGGCTGGTCGGGCAGCGGCGCAAGCGAGTAATGCAGCGAGACGAGCAGGCTGCGCGTGTCGGGCAGGAAGCGCGGCAGCTGCGGCGTCGGCAGCGAGATCGGGAAGCCGGGCGGGAACTGGAACTGCGGCGTCGCCAGCCCCGGCGAGTAGAAATGGACCTGGGTCTCGATCTCGATCGCCGCGTCGCTGCCGCGCACAGCGGTGATGAGCGAGTTGGAGCGGTCCATGCCGTAGCCCTGGTGCAGCGTCTTCTGCAGCGACATGCCGATGCCCAGCAGGTCGTTGAGGAAGATGCCGCTGGCGTCGATGAGCACGCTGTGGCGCACCGGATGTTCGGCGCTGGCCACCGGCACCGATCCGAGCAGGCTGTTCGAGTAGGCGTCGGCGACGGCCCGCGCCTCGGGCGTGCCTTCCCTGGCCACGACCTCGGTGTTCATGGCCTCCAGCCGCACCTGGTTGTGCACGCGCACGAACTCGACCACCTGCATGCCGCCGGCGCCGTTGATCGGCTGCGCCATCAGGCCGCCGAGGATCCACGACTCGCTGATGCCGCTGCGGATCTTGGGCGAGAGCATGAAGGGCTGGCCGAACTGCGCGGGCTGGATCTCGATCCAGACCTTGTCGTCCTTGCGCCACATCGTGAGCGGGCCGTCGATGCGGCTGGCGCCCTTGATCACGTCGGCAAAGGGCGGCG
>JAGWVB010000373.1 GCA_018971105.1 Burkholderiales bacterium | reverse complement strand
GCACGAGCGCCTCCATCGGCAGCGGCGAGGTCGCGCGGCCGCTGCGGGCCTCGCCGCCGCCGGCCAGGTCGGCCTGCGCGATCGCCTGCGCCCGGTCCGGCGCATCGTGGGTCCTGGCGTTGACGAGCACGACCTCGAGCGGGGCGTCGCGGAACGCGCGCTCGAGGCGCCCCGGCCCGACGACATGGACGAGCAGCAGCGCGCCATGGAACGCCGCCGACGCGAGCAGCGCCCATTGCAGCGTCGACAGCTCGCGCCAGCGCATCGGCCGGATCAGGCTGCGGCAGGGGCCGCCGCGGCGGCGGCCGGGGCCGCGTCGGCCTCGTCGAGGTCGATCGCGAGCTGCAGCGCCGGCGCCGCCTCGTCCTCGTCGTCCATCGTCTCGGCGCTCTCGGCGCTGCCGGGCGCCGCGGCGGACGCGGCGCCGGCCTCGGCGTCGAGCCGCGCCGCCAGCGTCGCGTGCAGCTCGAGCGTGAGCAGGTCGATGCCGGTGACGCGGGCGCGCACGCGCGCGCCGCGCGCCAGCGCCTCGGTGCCGGCGCAGCGGAACACCAGCGGCAGCGCCTCGGCGCGCACGAGCCCGTCCTTCATCACCGCGGCGTCGATCTCGGCGATGGCCTGCTGCTCGACGTAGCGCAGCGTCCAGTAGCGCTCGATCGCCTGCTGGAAGCCGTTGTAGGCGCCGCAGGCGGCGTCGAAGGCCGAGATGACCGAGAACAGCGCCGCGTCCTTGGGCTTGAACGGCGCCGCCAGCGCCGCCGTGCGGCCGTGGCGCGCGCAGGCGATGATCTGCCACTGGTTGACGAGGTCGACATAGCGCCGCAGCGGCGAGGTCGACCAGGCGTATTGCGCCACCCCCATGCCGGCATGCGGCGCCGGCTTGGTGCCCATGCGCACCTTGATGCCGGGCAGCAGGCTGGCCTGGCTGCGGTAGATCGCCGGCACGCCGAGCTCGCCGAGCCAGCCGCCCCAGTGGCTGTTGGCCAGGATCATCGCCTCGGCGACGATGAGGTCCAGCGGCGCGCCGCGCCGCCGCGTCGTGATCTCGACCGGCTCGTCGCCGCGCGGCTCGCGGTCGGTGTCGGCGCGCTCGAGGCGGAAGGCGTAGTCGGGGCGGTTGAAGATCTCGGGCTTGCCGCGCACGACCTCGCGCCGGCGCTTGAGCTCGCAGGCCAGGCGATGCGCGAAGGCGAGTTCAGGCGCGAACGGGTAGTCGGCCGGCGCCGTGCCGGCGAGCGCGGCCTCGGTGACGACGGCGTCGAGCCGGTCGTGGCGCAGGTTGGCGGCGATGGGCACGCGCTCGACGCGCGTCTCGGTGCCGCGCACCTCCAGCGTCGCCTCGTCGAGCGTGACGTACAGGCTCAGCGCCGGGCAGTCGCGCCCCTCGGCCAGCGTGTAGGCCTGCACCACCTCGTCGGGCAGCATCGTGATCTTCCAGCCCGGCATGTAGACCGTCGAGAGGCGCTCGCGCGCGAGCTTGTCGAGCGCGCTGTCGGGCGTGATCGCCAGCCCCGGCGCGGCGATGTGGATGCCGAACACGACGCTGCCGCTGCCCAGGCCCCGGACCGAGAGCGCGTCGTCGATCTCGGTCGTCGCGCTGTCGTCGATCGAGAACGCGCGCACCGCGGCCAGCGGCAGCGCGTCCTTGACCGGCGGCGCGGCCGGCGCCGGCTGGCCGAAGCCGGTGCCCTTGGGGAACTCGTCGAAGAGGAAGCGCTGCCAGTGGAACTGGTAGGGGCTGGCGATGGCGCCGGCGGCGGTCAGCAGGTCCAGCGGCGCGCGCTGGGCGCGCTTCGAGGCCTCGACCACGGCCTTGTATTCGGGGCCGTTCTTGTCGGGCTTGAAGAGGATGCGGTAGAGCTGCTCGCGCACCGGCTCGGGGCAGCGGCCGGCGACGAGTTCGGCCGCCCATTGCTCGATCTGCAGCGCGAGCTGCTTCTTGCGCTCGATGCCCAGCAGCGCGGCCTTCACCGTCTCCTCGGGCGCCTTCCTGAACAGGCCCTTGCCGAGGCGGCGGAAGTAATGCGGCGCGTCAAAGAGGCGCAGCAGCGCCGCGGCCTGCTGCTCGGGGCCGGCGGCGGCGTCGAAATAGTCGCGCGCGAGGTCGGCGAAGCCGAATTCCGCCTCGGGCGCGCATGCCCAGGCCAGGTCGAGGTCGATCTCCAGCGCCAGCGCCTGCGCCTGCGCCATCAGCTCGACCGGCGCGGGCTTGTCGAAGCGCAGCATCACGTTGGCGGCCTTGACCTTGACCCGCTTGCCCGAGTCGAGCTCGATCTGGACCGAGGCCTCGGCCTCGGACATCAGGCGGCCGGCGTGGAACTTCCCGGCGTCGTCGAAGAGTGCATACATGGCCCTGATTGTCGCCGCAGGGCCAGGAAGTCGATCAGCGCCGGCAGGTGGTCGTCGAAGTCCGACAGCCCATGGTCGCTGCCCGCGACCAGGCGCAGCTTGCAGCCGGCGTAACGCTCCGTCATCTCGCGCCAGTCGAGCAGCTCGTCGCCCTGGGCGATCACCGCCAGCAGCCGCGCCGGATGCGTGACGGCCGGGCGGCCGAGCGCGCGCAGCTCGTCCAGGTGCGCGCGCGTGAACTCGAAGCGCGATGACGGGTCGTGCCAGCAGCCCTGCTCGCCGAGCGCCGCGGCGAGGTCGCGCGCCGGCTCGACGGCGGGGTTGATGACGGCGCAGCGCCAGCCGCGCTCCTGCGCCAGCCGCGTCGCGTACCAGCCGCCGAGCGAGCTGCCGACGACGGCGCCGGTCGCCCCGGGCCAGCCGGCGGTGGCCGCGCGCACGAGGTCCAGCGCCGCGCGCGGCGACGGCGGCAGCTGCGGGCAGAGCCAGTGCAGGTCGGGCCGCTCGGCCGCGACCCAGGCCGCCAGCCGGCGCGCCTTGGCCGAGGCCGGCGACGAGCGGAAGCCGTGCAGGTAGATCAGGTGCGTCGTGAGATCGCCGTCATCCATGGTGACTCCGTAGAAACCTATGTTTGCACGCGTGTCGCGGACGGCAGAATGCGCGGCTTTGACTGCGGTCGCGCTGCGGCCAGGCAAACCATCATGCGCAAAGTTTCGCACCCCAGGCTCACTCTGGCCGCCGCGGCGGCCGCGCTCGTGCTCGCCGGCTGCG
>JAGWVB010000083.1 GCA_018971105.1 Burkholderiales bacterium | reverse complement strand
GGACGCCGCATCGACCGCCCGCGTCGGCGCCAGCGCGTCCTCGACCGCCTGCTGCACCGCCTGGTGCAGCGCGCGGCCGTCGCGGAAACGCACTTCGACCTTGGTCGGATGGACGTTGACGTCGACGAGCTCGGGCGCGATCTCGACGAACAGCAGCCAGGCCGGCTGGCGCGAGCCGTGCAGCTGGTCCTCGTAGGCCGAGCGCACGGCATGGGCGACGAGGCGGTCGCGCACATGGCGGCCGTTGACGAACAGGTATTGCAGGTCGGCGCGGCTGCGCGCCGCCTCGGGCTGGCCGACGCGGCCCGTCAGCGCCAGCGGCCCGCGCCGCGCCTGCAGCGCGCGGCTGGCGGCGATGAAATCGGCGCCCAGCACGTCGGTCCAGCGCTGCGGCGCCGAGGCCGCGGCGCGCCATTGGGCGACGAGCCGGCCCTCGTGCCAGACGGCGAAGGCGACTTCGGGGCGCGCCAGCGCATGGCGGCGCACGGCCTCGAGCGCATGGGCGAGCTCGGTGGCGTCGGTCTTGAGGAACTTGCGCCGCGCCGGCGTGCTGAAGAACAGCTCCTGCACCTCGACCGTGGTGCCGAGCGCGCGCGCCGCGGCGCTGATCTCGCCGCTGCCGGCGGCCAGGCGCCAGCCATGGGCGGCGCCGGCGCAGCGCGTCGTCACGCTCATCTCCGAGATCGACGCGATGGCCGCCAGCGCCTCGCCGCGGAAGCCCATGGTCGCGACGGATTCGAGCTCGGCCAGGTTCGCGATCTTGCTCGTCGCGTGCCGCTTCAGGGCCAGCGGCAGGTCGTCCGCCTCGATGCCGCTGCCGTCGTCCTCGACGACGATGGCGCGCACGCCGCCGGCGGCCAGCCGCACGGTGATCTGGCGCGCGCCGGCGTCGAGCGCGTTGTCGACGAGTTCGCGCACGACCGAGGCGGGGCGCTCGACGACCTCGCCGGCCGCGATCTGGCTCACGAGTTCGTCGGGCAGTTCGCGGATGCGGCGCCGCACGGCGCTGCCAGGCTGGAGCAGCGGCGGGGCAGACATTCAGTACCGCCCGGCCGCTCCGAAGCTGCTGAGCCGCCCCTCGGGGGGGCGCGGACGAATTGAGCCAGGGGCACGCACCGCGCCGATTGTAGGAGGCGCCGCGGCCACGCGGCGCGGTGCGGCGGCGTGGACAATGTGCGCCGACCGGGCTCGATCAACCCGGACCGGAAACCGCATGCACAAGCACCGCCGCGCGGGCGCGCGCACCGAGGTCGATTCGGGCGCGCTCGCCTTCAGCATGGAAAAGCTCGGCGTCTCGCGTTTCGACCTGCGCGACCCCTATCACCTGGCCTTGACGCTGAGCTGGCCCGCCTTCCTGGTCGCGATGGTGCTGGCCTACCTGGCGATCAATCTCGGTTTCGCCGAACTCTATGCGGCGCGCCCGGGCTGCGTCGCCAACCTGCCGCCGCATGCGCTGCTCGCCGCGTTCTATTTCAGCGTCGAGACGCTGGCCACGGTCGGCTACGGCGTGATGGCGCCGGCCAGCGGCTACGGCCACGCCGTGGCCACGGTCGAGATCTTCGTCGGCATGTTGTTCACCGCGACGATGACCGGACTGCTCTTCGTGCGCTTCTCCCGGCCGAAGGCGAAGATCCTGTTCGCCGCGCGACCGGTGATCGCGCGCGCGGGCGCGCATCCGACGCTGATGATCCGCATCGGCAACGGCCGCGCCAACGCGCTCATCGAGGCCGTCGCGCGTGCCACCGTCTTCGTCGTCGTCGAGCGCCCCGACGGCCAGCATTTCAGGCGCGCCATCGACCTGAAGCTCGAACGCGCCGACCTGCCGTTCTTCGCCCTCACCTGGACCCTGATGCACGAGATCACGCCGGCAAGCCCGCTGCACGGCCTGGTCGACGACGCGGCACGCTGCGCCTCGCTGCGCATGATGGTGAGCGTGACGGCGCTGGACCAGGCGCTGGGCGCGGAGGTCCACGCGATGCGTGCCTACCGCGGCGCCGATCTTGCCCCCGGCATGCGCTACGTCGACGCCGTCACCACGCACGAGGACCATGCCGTGGCCGACATGCGCATGATCAGCGCGATCGAGGCCGAGCCGGCCTGAGCCGGGGCGTCAGGGCAGCCCCGTGGGCTGGGGCGGCGTCGGCGCGGTCGCGCCGCAATCGGCGCCGAGGCGGCGCGCCTCGTACTCGCCGTGCAGCGCGACGCCGCCGGCGGCACGGTCGTAGCTGCCCTCGAAGCGGGTCGGGCCCAGCCGGCGGTAGCGGAATTCGACCTGCTGCGGGCGGCCGTCGACCCCGGTCTGGACGTAATGGCCGCTCAGCGCCTGGCGGCCGATCAGCACCTCGCCGGCGCCCGGCAGCCGCGCCGGGATCATCGGCGCGCGGGCGCGGTTGCCGTCGATGCAGATGCGGTAGCTGTGCGGCCGCGGCGCCTGCGCGGGGCGCGGATCGAAGGTCGTCAGCGCCTGGATCTCCCACAGCCCGGGTTCGACCGGCGGCAGGTCGGCCGCGGCGACGCTGGCGGTCGACGCGGTCAGGGCGAGGGCGAGCAGCGATCGGGACGGCGTCATGCGCGGGCAAGTCGGGCTGGAGCGCGGCGATTCTTGCCGCACGATCGAGCGGCCGGACCATCCCCTGGTCGGGCCCGGCGCCCCCGATTCAAAGGGCCAGATCGACCTCGCCGCCGGCCGCCGTGCCGCATTGGGCGCAGTATCGCGCCGCCAGCGCCAGCGCCGCGCCGCAATGGCCGCAGGCGCGCGATGCCGCCACCGCCGCCGGCATCGCTGCCGCCGCCATCGCGGTCTGCAGGCCGACCTGAGGCAAGGTTTCGGCGCCCGCGAGCCGGTTCGCCGCGCCCAGCTGCTGCAGCCGGCGCGCGTCCTCCTGCGCCCCCGGCACGACGACCATGCTCTGTGCCGAGGCGAATTGGGCGACGAGCTGGGTCCAGCCGCGCGCGGCGTCGATGTCGCCGCTCATGCCGACGAGCGTGCGGCTGCCGATCTCATCGTCGCGGTAGCTGAAGATGACCGAGCGCGTGCGCACGACCCAGGCGCGCAGCGTCATCGATTCGACGTTGACGACCGTGCGCTCGCTGCGCACGCGGTCGCTCCACTGGGCGCCGAGGCCGATCTGGGAACGCGCATACGAGCCGCCCAGGTCGAGCCAGATCAGCGTCGATTCGAAATCGAGCCGGCCCCAGAGCCGGTGCGCGACGCGCAGCCCGTAGCTGCCGACGACGATGAGGATGAAGCCGATCGACCCCGCCGACCAGGACTCGACGGCCAGGCCCCGGCTCAGTTCGCGCCCGAGCATCAGCCACAGCAGCGCACCGGCGCCGGTCAGCGCCACCGCCAGCGCGTCGAGCGCCGCCAGGCGCAGGAAGCGCGGGAACGCGAGGCAGGTCGACCAGTCCATGCGCCGCACCGCCTGCGGCGGCATCGGCTGCGTCTCCTCGAGCGCCATGGCGTTGAAATTGCCGGCCTCGCGCGTCGGCTCGACCTTCGGCTGTCGCCAGATGTAGCGCCGATTCGGGATGCCCTGGTTCCAGCGCCGCTGCAGTTCGCGGTCGATCTCCTGCAGCAGCAGGTTGGGGTCGGCGTTGAAGCTCACCGCGACCTGGTCGTTGGCGGTGCTGGCCGGCGGCGGCTCGTCGACATGGGCATGGCCGGCATACAGGCCCAGCGCCTCGATGACGAGGCTGGCCGCGAGCAGCACGAAGGCGATGCGCGGCAGCGCGAGATGGTCGAGCCAGGGCCAGTCGGCGCCGGCGACGGCGCGGCCGACGAGCACCGAGCCGACGATGCCGAACACGAGCAGCAGCGCCAGTGCCATCGGCGTCAGCGCGACGACGGCGGAGGCGCGGCGCAGGTAGCTGCGCAGGATCAGCGCGCCACCCAGCAGCAGGTACACGAACGCCACCAGCGATTGCGCCGCACCCGGCGCGGTGAACAGCCAGGTCAGCGCGAACAGCAGCAGCAGGCTGGCGCAGGCGAGCGCATTCGCGAAACGCACCTGCATGAATTCGCGCAGCGGCCGCGGCGCCGTGACGAGGTGGCGCGAGAGCGAATACAGCACGCCGTTGAGCGCGCCCTGCGGCACGGCCAGCGCGATCGCGCCCTGGCGCAGCTGATCGACGAGGGTCTGCGCGTGCGGGCTCGAGCCCTCGGCCTCGCGCGCGACATCGGGCGCCAGCGATGCCGGCTGGCCGCGGCCGAAGAACACGCGCAGCTGCAGCGCCGCGTGGCCGAACTCGACGATGCCCAGCAGCACGAGCAGGCCGCCGCCGGCGATCAGCAGCAGCAGCACGCCCTGCGTCATATCGGCATGCGCCATCGATACCGCGGCGCCGCTGCCGCGCGCCTGCAGCAGCAGCGCGACGCCGCAGACCAGCATCACGAGCCCGCGCACGGCGAGGAACTGGTTCTCGATCCGGTACGGATTGGGAAAATCGAGCGTCGCGCCCTGGGTGCTGTATTCGAACGCCATGCGCCCTCCCTTTCAGCCATCGGCCGCGGAAGCATTCTGCCGCAGCGCCAGCGTGCAGCGCCGCGTCGCTCTACAGGCTGCGCCGGTACTGCCCGCCGACCTCGAACAGCGCGTTCGTGATCTGCCCCAGGCTGCAGCAGCGCACGGCGTCCATCAGCACCTCGAAGACGTTGCGGTTGTCGATCACGGCCTGTTGCAGCCGCTGCAGCTGCACCGGCGTCTCGGCCGCGTGGCGGGCGTGGAAGTCCTGCAGCCGCTGCAGCTGGCTCTTCTTCTCGTCCTCGGTGCTGCGCGCGAGTTCGATCGCCTGCGGCGGCTGCTCGGGCCCGCGGAAGGTGTTGACGCCGATGATCGGGTACTCGCCGGTGTGCTTGAGCATCTCGTAATGCATGCTCTCTTCCTGGATCTTGCTGCGCTGGTAGCCGGTCTCCATCGCGCCGAGCACGCCGCCGCGCTCGGCGATCTTCTCGAACTCCTGCAGCACCGCCTCCTCGACGAGTTCGGTCAGCTCGTCGATGATGAAGGCGCCCTGGTTCGGGTTCTCGTTCTTCGCCAGCCCCCATTCGCGGTTGATGATGAGCTGGATCGCCATCGCGCGGCGCACCGATTCCTCGGTCGGCGTCGTGATCGCCTCGTCGTAGGCGTTGGTGTGCAGGCTGTTGCAGTTGTCGTAGATCGCGATCAGCGCCTGCAGCGTGGTGCGGATGTCGTTGAACTGGATCTCCTGCGCGTGCAGGCTGCGGCCGCTGGTCTGGATGTGGTACTTCAGCTTCTGGCTGCGCTCGTTGGCGCCGTAGCGCTCGCGCATCGCCACCGACCAGATGCGGCGCGCGACGCGGCCGAGCACCGTGTACTCGGGGTCCATGCCGTTGCTGAAGAAGAAGCTCAGGTTGGGCGCGAAATCGTCGATGTGCATGCCGCGCGCGAGATAGGCTTCGACGAAGGTGAAGCCGTTGGACAGCGTGAAGGCGAGCTGGCTGATCGGGTTCGCGCCGGCCTCGGCGATGTGATAGCCGCTGATCGACACCGAATAGAAATTGCGCACGTCGTGGTGCACGAAGTACTCGGCGATGTCGCCCATCACCTTGAGGCTGAACTCGGTGCTGAAGATGCAGGTGTTCTGGCCCTGGTCCTCCTTGAGGATGTCGGCCTGCACGGTGCCGCGCACATTCGCCAGCGTCCAGGCGCGGATCTTCGCGGCCTCGTCGGCCGTCGGCTCGCGGCCGTTGTCGCTGCGGAACTTGTCGAGGTTCTGGTCGATCGCCGCGTTCATGAACATCGCCAGGATGCTCGGCGCGGGGCCGTTGATCGTCATGCTCACGCTCGTCGCCGGGTGCGTGAGGTCGAAGCCGGAATACAGCACCTTGAGGTCGTCGAGCGTCGCGATCGAGACGCCCGAATTGCCGACCTTGCCGTAGATGTCGGGCCGCGGATCGGGGTCGTTGCCGTAGAGCGTGACGCTGTCGAAGGCGGTCGACAGGCGCTTGGCCGGCATGCCCTCGCTCAGCAGCTTGAAGCGGCGGTTGGTGCGGAAGGCATCGCCTTCGCCGGCGAACATGCGCGTCGGGTCCTCGTTCTCGCGCTTGAAGGCGAAGGTGCCGGCGGTGTAGGGGAAGCTGCCGGGCACGTTGTCGAGCAGCAGCCATTTCAGCAGCTCGCCATGGCATTCGTAGCCCGGCAGCGCGACCTTGCGGATCTTGTTGCCCGACAGCGTCAGATGGGTGAGCGCCGTGCGGATCTCCTTGTCGCGGATCTTCACGACGTATTCGTCGCCGGCGTAGGCTCGTCTCATGTCCGGCCACATCGCGAGCAGCTTGCGCGAATTCGCCTCGAGCCGGCCCTCGCGCTCGGTGGCCAGCGCGGCCGCCGCCGCGCTGGCCTCGGGCTGCGCCGCCAGCATCGCGGCACTCGCGCGCAACTGCTGCACCTCGCGCGCGAGCCGGCTCTGCGCGACGGCGCGCTGCTTGTAGCCGCGCACGGTGTCGGCGATGTCGGCCAGGTAGCGCACGCGCGCCGGCGGCACGATCGGCACCTGGTGCGTGCTGTGGCGCGTGTGGACGGGCGGCAGGCGGCCCTCGCCGAGCTCGAGGCCGAGTTGCGCCAGCCGCGGCAGCAGCGCCTGGTACAGCGCCGTCACGCCGTCGTCGTTGAAGCGGCTGGCCATGGTGCCGAACACCGGCATCTGCTCGGGCGGCGTCGTGAAGGCCTCGCGGTTGCGCTGGACCTGCTTGGCGACGTCGCGCAGCGCGTCGGTCGCGCCCTTGCGATCGAACTTGTTGATGGCGACGAACTCGGCGAAGTCGAGCATGTCGATCTTCTCGAGCTGGCTCGCGGCGCCGAACTCGGGCGTCATCACGTACATCGGCACGTCGACGAGCGGCACGATGGCCGCGTCGCCCTGGCCGATGCCCGAGGTCTCGACGATGATGAGGTCGAACCCCGCCGCCTTGCAGGCCAGCAGCGCGTCGGGCAGGGCCTGGCTGACCTCGCTGCCGAAGTCGCGCGTCGCCAGGCTGCGCATGAACACCCTCTGCCCATGGCGCCAGGGCGAGATCGCGTTCATGCGGATGCGGTCGCCGAGCAGCGCGCCGCCGCTCTTGCGCCGGCTCGGGTCGATCGAGATCACGGCGATGCGCAGACGGTCGTCCTGGTCCAGGCGCAGGCGGCGGATCAGCTCGTCGGTGAGCGAACTCTTGCCGGCGCCGCCGGTGCCGGTGATGCCGAGCACCGGCGTCGGCGCGCCGGCGGCCGCCAGCGCGGCCTTGAACTCGGCGCTGGCCCGGCCGTTCTCGAGCGCCGTGATGGCCTGGGCGAGCGCGCGCCAGGCGGCGTCGCTGTGGCCCTGCAGCGCCGTCACGTCGCCGGGCGCATACGACGACAGGTCGACGTCGCAGCGCATCATCATCTCGCCGATCATCCCCTGCAGCCCCATGCGCTGGCCGTCCTCGGGGCTGAAGATGCGCGCCACGCCGTAGGCCTGGAGCTCGGCGATCTCGGCCGGCACGATGACGCCGCCGCCGCCGCCCCAGACCTGGATGTGGGCGCCGCCGCGCTGGCGCAGCAGGTCGACCATGTACTTGAAGTATTCGACATGGCCGCCCTGGTAGCTGGACAGGGCGATGCCCTGGACATCCTCCTGCAGCGCCGCCGTGACGACCTCGTCGACCGAGCGGTTGTGGCCGAGGTGGATCACCTCGGCACCCATGCCCTGGAGGATGCGCCGCATGATGTTGATCGCGGCGTCGTGGCCGTCGAACAGGCTCGCGGCACTGACGAAGCGGACCTTGTTCCTGGGGCGGTACTGGGCCAGGGCCTGGGATTCGGCGGACAGATCGGTCATGACGGTTTCCGGCGGTTTGAATTGACGTTAACGTCAATCGCCGATGATGCCATGGCCGTCTGACGGAATCCCGACCTCCTGGTTTTCCCCGAGACCGCGGCGGTGCACCGGCGCACTGCTACGCTCGCGCACCCGCCGCCCGCACGCTCACCCATGACCTTCCTGGCCATCGATATCGGCAACACGCGCCTCAAGTGGGCGCTCTATGCGGCGCCGCACCCGGGTGCGACGCTGCTGCACCAGGGGGCGATCTTCGTCGAGGCGATCGACGAACTGGCCGACCGCGACTGGCGCGCGCTGCAGGCGCCTTCGAGCATGCTGGGCTGCGTCGTCGCCGGCGACGCCGTGCGCCGCCGCGCCGAGGAACAGATGGAGCTGTGGGACATCGCGCCGCGCTGGGTCGTGCCGACGGCGCACGAGGCCGGCATGAAGAACGGCTACGACCACCCGAGCCGGCTCGGCGCCGACCGCTGGGTCGCGCTGGCCGGCGCGCGCTCGCGCGTGCTCGCGGCCGGGCCGACGCGGCCGGCGCTGGTCGTGATGGTGGGCACGGCGGTCACCGTCGACGCGCTCGACGCCGCAGGCCATTTCCTCGGCGGGCTGATCCTGCCCGGCTTCGGGCTCATGCTGCGCGCGCTCGAGATGGGCACCGCGGGGCTGAAGGTGCCGACCGGCGAGATCGTCGATTTCCCGACCAACACCAGCGACGCGCTGATGAGCGGCGGCGCGAGCGCCATCGCCGGCGCCATCGAGCGCCAGGTGCGCCGCCTGCGCGAACGCACCGGCGCCGAGCCGATGCTGCTGATGACGGGCGGCGCCGCCGTCAAGCTCGCGCCGATCACCGACCTGCCTTTCGAGACCGTCGAGACGCTGATCTTCGAGGGCCTGCTGCTGCTGCAGAGCCGGCGCCTGGCGCTCTGAGCGGGCCCTGCCGCTCAGCTTTGAATGTAGCTTTCGAGCTGCTGGATCGTCTCCTCGTGGCTGGCGATGATGTCGTCCATGATGTCGCGGATGGAGATCATGCCGAGCACGGTGTGGCCGTCGACCACCGGGAGGTGGCGGATCTTCTTCTCGCTCATCAGCGCCATGCAGGTGCGCGTGCCGGTGCCCGGCGCCACCGTCGTGACCTGGGTCGACATGATCTCGGCGACCCGGGTCTCCTTCGAATTGCGGCCCAGCAGCGCGACCTTGCGCGTGTAGTCGCGCTCGGACAGGATGCCGACGAGGCGGCCGCCGTCCATCACCATCAGCGCGCCGACGCCGTACTCGGCCAGCAGCTGGAGCGCCGAGAACACGGTGTCGTCGGGGCGCGCATGCCACAGCGTGCCGTCGCGGTTCTTGAGCAGCAATGAGACCGGCTTCATGGACGCTCCTGGGTGACCTCGGACCGCGTCTAGCGTACCCGAACTGCGGCGGCGGTCAATCCTGTCAAGTCTGGCCGGCGCGGCGATGCGCCGCGGCGGGACCGCGCCGGCCCGCGCTCAGCCGCCGTCGCGCAGCTTGAAGCGCTGCAGCTTGCCGGTCTCGGTGCGCGGCAGCGCGGCGCGGAACTCGATCCGGCGCGGGTATTTGTAGGGCGCGATCGTGCGCTTGACGAAGTCCTGCAGGTCGCGCACGAGATCGGGCCCGGCTTCGAAGCCGGGCCGCGGCACGATGTAGGCCTTCACGGCCATGCCGCGCGCCTCGTCGGGCACGCCGACGACGCCGCATTCGGCCACCGCCGGATGCAGCAGCAGCGCGCCCTCGACCTCGGGGCCGGCGATGTTGTAGCCGCCGGAGACGATCATGTCGTCGGTGCGCGCCTGGTATTCGTACTGGCCGTCGGCGGCGACGCGGTAGGCGTCGCCGGTGAGGTTCCAGCCGTTCTGCACGTACTGCGTCTGGCGCGGGTCGGCCAGGTACCTGCAGCCGGTCGGGCCCTTGATCGCGAGCCGGCCGACGCGCCCCGGCGGCAGTTCGCGGCCCTGCTCGTCGAGGATGGCGGCGCGGTAGCCGGGCACCGGCAGGCCGGTCGCGCCCGGCCGCGCCTGCGCCGCGTCGGCCGAGATGAAGATGTGCAGCAGTTCGGTCGAGCCGATGCCGTCGATGATCTCGATGCCGGTCGCCGCCTTCCAGGCAGTGCGCGTGGCCGCCGGCAGCGCCTCGCCGGCCGAGACGCACAGGCGCAGCGAGCGCAGGTCGTGCCGGCCCGCCTGCGCCGCGATCGCCCGGTACGAGGTCGGCGCGGTGAAGCAGACCGTGGCGCGGTACTGCTCGATCGCCGCCGGCAGCGCGTCCGGACTCGCCTTCTCCACCAGCACCGTGCTCGCGCCGGCGGCGAGCGGGAACAGCAGCAGCCCGCCGAGGCCGAAGGTGAAGGCCAGCGGCGGGCTGCCGATGAAGATGTCTTCGGGGCGCGGCCGCAGCACATGCGCCGGCCAGCAGGCGCAGGCCGCCATCACGTCGCGGTGGCTGTGCATCGCACCCTTGGGCACGCCCGTGGTGCCGGAGGTGAAGGCGATGAGCGCGATGTCCTCGGCGCCGGTCTCCACGGCCTCGAAGCGCGGCGGCTGGTTCGCGGCGCGCGCCTCGAGCTCGCCGCGGCCCTGGCCGTAAGGCACGATGCGCGTCAGCGTCGAGCAGGCGATGCGCGCCGACTCGAGCTCCTCGGCCAGGCGCTCGTCGCACAGCGCGTGGCTGATCTGCGCCTTGTCGATGATGGCCGAGAGCTCGCGCGCGCGCAGCAGCGGCATGCTGCCGACCGCGATCGCGCCGGCCTTGACGACGGCGCACCAGCAGGCCGCGAGCATGGGCGAATTGGCGCCGCGCAGCAGCACGCGGTTGCCGGGGACGACGCCGAGCTCGTCGACGAGCACGCGCGCGATGCGGTTGACCTGCGCCTGCAGATCGGCGTAGCTCCAGCACACGCCGGCGCCCTGGATGCACAGGCGCTCGCCGCGCCCGGCGGCGACGGCGCGGTCGAGCAGCTCGAAGGCGCAATTCAGGCGCGGCGGGAACTGCAGCTCGGGCAGTTCGAACAGCATCTCGGGCCATTGCTCGCGCGGCGGCAGGTGCTCGATCGCATAACGGTCGACATGCGCGCTGCAGGGCCGCTGCGGCGTGGATCGTTCCAGGGTCATGGCCGCATTCTTTGACGGGATACTTTAGATGTCAATCAATCGCCCCCCACGACTATGATCGCCGCCATGCACGGTGAACGCTTGCGCATCTGGGACATCTCGCCGCCCGTCGGGCCCGCGTCGCCGGTGTTCCCGGGCGACGCCGCCTACCGCGCCGTCTGGGCGGCGCGCATCGGCGCCGGCAGTCCGGTCAACGTCTCGACGATCACGCTCAGCCCGCACACCGGCGCCCATGCCGACGCGCCGCTGCATTACGCCGATGCGGGCACGGCCGTCGGCGCGCTCGATCTCGAACCGTATCTCGGCCGCTGCCGCGTCGTCCACGCCATCGGCGCGCGGCTCGTGCGCCGTGAACACCTGGCCCATGCGCTCGAGGGCCTGCCGCCGCGCCTGCTCGTGCGCACCTACGAGCGCGCGCCGGTGGCGCGCTGGGACGCCGATCTGCCGGCCTTCGCGCCCGAGACGGTCGAGGCCCTGGCCGACCGCGGGCTGCGCCTGATCGGCATCGACAGCGCCAGCGTCGACCCGGCCGCGAGCAAGACGCTGCCGACGCACCAGGTGCTGCGCCGGCGCGGCCTGCGCGTGCTCGAGAACCTGGTCCTCGACGACGTGCCCGAGGGCGATTACGAACTCATCGCGCTGCCGCTCAAGCTGGTCGAGGCCGATGCCTCGCCGGTGCGCGCGGTGCTGCGGGAACTGGAGCGTTAGGCTATGGATCGCGATGAGGCCCTGGCGCTCGACGCCGCCGACCCGCTGGCGCCGCTGCGCGAGCACTTCGAGATCCCCGCCGGGCTGATCTACCTCGACGGCAATTCGCTGGGCATGCTGCCGCGGGCGACATCGGCGCGGCTGCGCGAGGTCGTCGAGGGCGAATGGGGCCGCGGCCTGATCGGCAGCTGGAACAGCGCCGGCTGGATGGAGCTGCCGCGGCGCGTCGGCGACAAGATCGCGAGCCTCGTCGGCGCCGGGCCGGGCGAACTCGTCGTCGCCGATTCGACCAGCGTCAATCTCTACAAGGTGCTGAGCGCGGCACTGACCATCGCGCATGACGCTGCGCCGCAGCGTCGCGTCGTGCTCAGCGAGCGCGGCAACTTCCCGACCGACCTCTACATCGCCGAGGCGCTGGCGCGCGAGCGCGGCTGCGAGCTCGTGCTCGCCGAGCCTGGCGAATTGCGCCGGCATCTCGACGAGCGCACCGCCGTGCTGATGGTCACCCAGGTCGACTACCGCAGCGGCGCGCTGCACGCCATGGCGGCGCTGAGCGCCCAAGCGCACGCCGCCGGCGCGCTGACGGTCTGGGACCTGGCGCACAGCGCCGGCGCGCTCGCGGTCGACCTGCACCGCGACGGCGCCGATTTCGCCGTCGGCTGCGGCTACAAATACCTCAACGGCGGCCCCGGCGCGCCGGCCTTCGTCTGGGCCCATCCGCGCCATGCCGACCGTTTCCGGCAGCCGCTGGCGGGCTGGATGGGCCACGCGGCGCCGTTCGAGTTCACGCCCGGCTACCGGCCCGCGGCCGGCATCGCGCGCTATCTCTGCGGCACGCCGCCGGTGCTGGGGCTGGCGGCGCTCGAATGCGGCGTCGACACGCTGCTGGCGGCGCAGCCGCTGGGCGGCATCGCGGCGCTGCGCGCGAAGGCGATGGCGCTGACGACGATCTTCGAGGCGCGCGTCAGCGCCGCCTGCCCCGAATTGACCCTCGCCTCGCCGCGCGACGCCGCGCGCCGCGGCAACCAGGTCAGCCACGCCCATGCCGAGGCCGGCTACGGCGCCGTGCAGGCGCTGATCGCGCGCGGCGTCGTCGGCGACTTCCGCGCGCCCGACATCCTGCGCTTCGGCTTCGCGCCGATCTATCTGCGCCATGTCGACGCCTGGGACGCCGCCGGGCATCTGGTCGACGTCATGGCCAGCGGCGCGTGGCGGCGACCCGAGTTCAATCGCCGACAGGGGGTGACATGAACCAGCCGACACACCACGGCGCGCAGCTGGATTTCAGCCGCGACATGAGCTACGGCGACTACCTGCACCTGGACGCCGTGCTCAGCGCGCAGCACCCGCTCTCGCCCGACCACAACGAGATGCTGTTCATCGTCCAGCACCAGACGAGCGAGCTGTGGATGAAGCTGATGCTGCACGAGCTGCGCGCGGCGATCGCCGCCGTGGCCGGCGACGAGCTCGGTCGCGCCTTCAAGATGCTGGCGCGCGTCTCGAAGATCATGGAGCAGCTGGTCCACGCCTGGGACGTGCTGGCGACGATGACGCCGCCCGAGTATTCGGCGATCCGCCCCTACCTCGGCCACAGCAGCGGCTTCCAGAGCTGGCAGTACCGCTGCATCGAATTCAGCCTCGGCAACAAGAACGAGGCGATGCTGCAGCCCCATGCGCACCGCAGCGACCGCCTCGCCGAGGTCGAGGCCGCCTGGCGTGCGCCCTCGCTCTACGACGAGGCGCTGCGGCTGCTCGCGCGGCGCGGCCTGGCGCTGCCGGCCGACCATCTCGAGCGCGACTGGACCGGCCCCTATGTCGAGAGCGCCGAGGTCGAGGCCGCCTGGCTCACCGTCTACCGCGATCCGCAGACCCATTGGGACCTCTACCAGCTGGGCGAGGAGCTGACCGACCTCGAGGACGCCTTCAGGCTCTGGCGTTTCCGCCATGTGACGACCGTCGAACGCATCATCGGCTTCAAGCGCGGCACCGGCGGCACCTCGGGTGTCGGCTATCTGCGCAAGATGCTCGACGTCGTGCTGTTCCCGGAGATCTGGAAGCTCAGGACCGATCTTTGACCGTGTTGATAGGGTCGGGTCGCCCGCTCAGGCCCAGGGGTCGACGACTGCCAGACCGGGGAAGTTGAAATGCGCCACGTTGCGGGTCGCCACGGCGTAGCCGAATTCCAGCGCAATGGCAGCGATCATGAGGTCCACCGACGGCCGGTTGCCGCCGGCGAGCTGCGCAGCGCGAATGGCGGCCCCTTCGTTGAAGGGCAGCACATGGCCCGCGTAGGCGATGCGCAGCGCGTTGAACCAGGTCCGCAGCAAGGGTCCCCGCGGCGTAGCCTTCGCCTCGTCCATCAGGATGCCGCGTTCGATCTCCATGATCGTCAACGGCGTCAGGTAGAAGGCACTCGCCGGGTGCGCCTGCGACCAGGCGCACACCCTGGCATGTTGCAGTCGCGGCCGCTTGCGCAACTCCGAGACGACGTTGGTATCGAGGACGATCATGCCGCCGACTCAGAACTCGACGTCGCGGAATTCGACGTCCATGCGCGGGATCTCGCCGACATCGGCGGGCAGTTCGGGAAGCTGCTGCATCAGCGTGAACAGCGACGGCGCCTTGCCCTGCAATCGGTGGAAGGCTCGCTACCGCTCGATGCCGGAGAGCTTGCAGCTCAGGTCCGATCCTTGATCGGCAGACTGAGGCAACCCATCACCCAGGGCGTGTCCAGGCGGATCGCCGTCCCGGCCCCGGGAGCGAACGGCAGGAATTCCGACCAGCGGTCGGCGGGCGCGCCAAGGTAGGTGAAGATGGCGCCCTCGCCGCGTGGCAGCAGGCAGGCCAGCGTCCGCGGCGCGCCGTTCTCGCGCGCCGAGCCGTCGTCGACCGAAAAGCCCGGCGTCACGTAGGTCTGACCCGTGGCCGCGGCCCAGGCCGTTCCCGGCCAGGCCTGGCCCTTGGCGGCGCCGGGTGTGAACGCGGCCACCGTGGAGCCATCGGGCGACAGGGCGGCACGCCAAACCGCACCGGCGATCGTGTGCGCCGGACCGACCGTCTGGCCAGCCGCATCACGCACCTGCAGTCGCGTCCCGCCCGCGGCGGCCGAGGCTGCCGTCAACCAGGCCTCGCCTCGCACCGCCACCAGGGTCGAGCCGACTTCGACGGCCGACGCAGCGGGCGCGCTGGGCCCGGCCGGCAGGTCCGGGCTGTCGGTGCCCAGTGGCGCCGGCAGCGGTCGCCAGGCGCCGGCAGCCGCATCGGCAGTCCGACCCAGGGCTTCGAGCGTGTGCGCGTCGTAGCGCAGCACGGCGGGCGCATCGGCGGCACGTCCGCTGTCATTGGACGGATAGGCGGCAACCTCGATCGCCTTGCCGTCGGCCGACAGGTGCACCGCGTTGAAATTCCACTCGACCGCGTCGACGCGACGCTGCAGCCTGCCCCCCTGCCAAAGGCCCAGCCATGAGGAGCCGACCAGCAAGGTTACCGGCGCAGCGTCGGAAGCCGGCGCGGCCACGGCGGATGCCGCCGCTGTTGCCGGCGCAGGCGGGACCGACCGATCGCAGCCCGCGCCGGCCAGCAGCCAGACGGCGATGCATGCGGCCCGGCGCGCCCGGCTAGCCGGACCGGGACAGGACATGGGCCACATAGTCGGGATCGCCGAACTTGCGACCGCCCTGGCGACGGATTCGCTCGGCGCCGTCGATCTGCACCCACTTGGCACGCCCGCTGGCATCGACATCGAGCACCTGCGGCGACTGCATCGGTTGACCCTTGGGGCCCTTGCGCTTGGACGATACGAGGACGGTCGTGGCCGGTTCGAACTCATGCACGTATTTCAGGTATTCACCAGCCACCTGGGGCCCGAAGCCGTTGTAGGCCCGCAAGCCTTCGAGGTCCTGCTGGTCGGTGGTGAGCGCAGGATTCCTGCTCGATCATCTGGCGCACGATACGCCGGCCAACCGCCGCATGAAGTTCCACTCTGCTCGGATTGGATCCGCCGACGAAGATGTCATCGCGCGTAGCGGACAGCTTCTGGCCCCTCAAACCGGCCTCGACCGTCACGGTCAGCTTGCCGCACATCAGCGTGGACAAGGGTACGAGAACCGGATTGCCCTTCACGGCCACCATCGGCGGATGCAACTTCGTACGCACGTTGCGCCGGCGTGCACCGGCGACCATGATGAAGTCGCTGTATTCGAGCTTGAAGTTCCAGGTGAAGTCCGCTTGCACGGGGGCCGTGGCACCGCTGATCACCGCCTCGAGCTGGATCCGCGGCAGGGCCGGTTGAGTCGAGATGTAATAGCGCGTCTGAGGCGCCTTGATGGCAATCGTGACCAAGCGCGATCCTCCCGCGGCGGGTCCGGCTCAGGCATGCCGCCGCCATTTCGATTCATGATCGGCGTACGCAACGACCCCTGTCAACATGTACTTGGTCACCCGAGGGCTCGCCGCCAGAGCGCAGGCATGAGGGATATCACCACGGCGCAGACCTGCGCGCAGCGCCGCGGATCCCTAGAATCCCCGATCTTCACAGCGAAAGGCAGCGATGGACACCCGCACCAATCCGACCCGTCTGCGCCTGAGCCAGGTCCGCGAAGCGATGGCCGCCGCCGGCGTGCAGGCGCTGGTCCTGCCCTCGAGCGATCCGCACCTCTCGGAGTACCTGCCGGCGCATTGGCAGGGCCGGCAATGGCTGTCGGGCTTCACCGGGTCGATGGGCACGCTGGTCGTCACCGCGACCGAGGCCGCACTGTTCGCCGACAGCCGCTACTGGGTCCAGGCGCTGGCCGAGATCGCCGGCAGCGGCGTCGACCTGGTGAAGATCGACAGCGGCGCGAGCCCGGCGCACATCGACTGGCTGGCGCGCCAGCTGCCGCGCGGCAGCGTCGTCGCCGTCGACGGCCAGGTGCTGGCGCTGGGCACGGCGCAGGCGCTGCAGGCGGCGCTCGACGCCGCCG
>JAGWVB010000082.1 GCA_018971105.1 Burkholderiales bacterium | reverse complement strand
CGCGAGCGCGCCGGCCGGCGTCGCCGTCACGCGCGCGGGCGCGCTGCGCGTGGCGCGCGACGGCGAGATGCGCTGGCTCGTCGTGCCGCTGGCACCCGAGGCGCTGTGGCCCAAGCTCGAGCAGTTCTGGAAGGATCGCGGCACGCCGCTGACGACCGACGACCCCAAGGCCGGGGTGATGGAAACCGACTGGGTGCAGAACAAGGACAAGCGCCCCGCCGACTTCATCCAGAGCACGCTCGGCAAGCTGCTGCCGAACCTGTTCGACAGCGGCTTCCGCGACCGCTACCGCACGCGCGTCGAACGCACCGCCACCGGCAGCGACGTCTACGTCACGCACCGCGGGCTCGAGGACATGTCGTCGGCGAACGAACAGGGTCAGACCACCGGCTGGCGCGCGACGCCGCCCGATCCGCAGGCCGAGGCCGCCATCCTCGCGCAGATGCTGGTCGCACTGGGCAGCACCGACGAGCAGGCGCGCATCGCCGTGGCGAGCGCGCCGCAGGCGCCCGCCAAGGCGCAGATCGCGGCCGCCGACGCGCCGACCTCGATCGTCGTCGACGACGGCTTCGACCGCGCCTGGCGCCGCGTCGGCATCGTGCTCGACCGCGGCGGCTTCACGGTCGAGGACCGCGACCGCGCCGCCGGCATCTACTACGTGCGCTGGGTCGACCCGAGGAACGCGGGCAAGGAAGGCCCGGGCTGGTGGGCGCGGCTGTGGGGCGACCACAGCGACCCGCAGGCGGCGCTGCGCTACCGCCTCGTGCTCAAGGGCCGCGACGACAAGTCGACGCTGCTCACGGTGCAGAACTCGGCCGGCGTCACCGACACCGGCGCCAACGCCAAGCGCATCGTCGCGCTGCTGGTGCAGGAACTGCGCTGAGCCGGTGAAGGACGAGCAGCGGCGCGCGCGGCAGTCCCAGCCGCGGCGTGCCGCTTCGAGCGCGTTGCCGTCGAACCACAGACAGATCTTGTTCCTGGCGAGCATGAAAGGCTCCACGCAGACTGCAGCGGCCGCATCCCAGGCGATGGTTTTCCGTCGCCGCCACGGGCTATGATCAAAACCAGTCTTTAGCATGAGTTCGGCGTGTCCGATCCCTTGATCCCGGATCTTGAATCCAGGGCCTGGATGCAATGGTTCCAGGCCCCCTGGGAATTGGCGGAAACCGCGCAGGCGCTGCGCAGGCAAGGACTGTCCCGGGCCGACGCGGGTCTCGAATGCCTGGGTCTGCTGTTCGCCGCGCGGCCGTGGATCGCCGCGCGCGCCGACGCCGACGCCGAGCGCGCCCTCGACGAGGCCGAGCAGCGCTGTCTGGCCAGCGGCCAACTGCGGGTGCTGCAGCTGGTGCATGACCTGCGCGCCGGGCTGTTGCTGCGCCGCGGCGAGATCGACCGGGCCTGGCAAATTGCCCATGCCGAGATGCAGCGCTTCGATACGGCGCGCCCGGCGCCGGACCAGACCGTCAACGCGCTCGGACTGGCCGAGATCGCCTTGCAACGCGCCGATTTCGACGCGGTCCTCGAGCAGGGCTACCGGGCCCTGCGTTGCGCGGAAGCGGTCGGCCTGGCGCCGGCGCGCGCGATCGCCACCCACAATCTGGCCGCCAATCAGCTCAACCTGTTCAACCTCGAGGACGCGCTGCCACTGCAACTCGAGGCGCAGGCCGCGCTTCAAGCCGCCGGCATGGATTTCGTCAGGCCCTATGTCTGGGAAAACCTGATCCTCATCCACGACGCCCAGGAGCGGCCCAGCGCGGCCGCTCGCACCCTGGCCGAGTGGCGCGCGGCGGTGGGGGATTTCAGCGCGCGGGAATTGCATGACCGGGGCGTGGCGATCGCGCTCGGACTGCTGGCCGCCGGGCAGCCCGCGCTGGCGCTGCCGATCGTCGAAGCGCCGGCGCCCGATGCGGGCGGCGATCGACACCGCACCACGGCCTGGATCTGGGCCAAGGCCCGGGTCCTGCTGGCTCTCGGGCAGGCCGCCCAGGCGCGCAGCCTGTGCGAGGACTTCCTCGCCGCATCGGCGTCGCAGCCGCATGCCGAGACGCCCTACAACCTGGTCAGGGTGTTCGACGTCCTGCGCGAAGCCTGCGAGGTCCTGGGCGACTTCCGCGCCGCGCTGCTGGCGCACAAGGCGTCGCAGCGCGCCGCCCTGCCCCTGCTGGGCCAGAGTGCGCGCGCGCTATCTGTCGCTGAAGCTGCAGCGGCCGCCGGCGGGAGCGGCCGGGCCGCCACCGGCGCAGAGCCGGAACCGGCTGGAGGCGCTGGACCGCAGCATCAGCACGCTGCGGCAATCGATGCAGGAGCCCGCCGCCTCCGCGGCCGACCTTGCCGAACAGCGGCGATTCGTCGCCTATGTCGGCCACGAGATCCGATCGGCCCTGGCCAGCGTGATGGGCGTGAATTCGCTGCTGCTGCTCGAGTCCCGGCTCGACCCGCGGCAGTCGCGTTATGTCTCGCTGGCGACGCAGTCGGTGCGGTCGGCGCTGGCACTCGTCAACGACATCCTCGACATGGCCAAGCTCGAAGCCGGGCGTTTCGACATCCTGTGCCAGCCGGTCGACATCGCCCGCCTGGCGCGTGAGCTGACGAGCGAGTTCGAGGTCCTGGCCCTGGAGAAGGGGCTGCGCCTGGTCTGCGACGCCCCGACCGAGCTGCCCGAGGTCCAGGCCGATGGCCGGCGCCTGCGCCAGGTGCTGTCCAACCTGCTCGGCAACGCGCTCAAGTTCACCGACGCCGGCCATGTCACGGTGCGCGTCCAGCGTCGCGAGGCCGCCGCCGGCATGGCCTGCGTCCACATCGCGGTCGAGGATACCGGCGCGGGCATCAGCGCCGAGGACCTGCCGCTGCTGTTCTCGGAGTTCTCGCAGATCGGCTCCGGCTCGGCGCAACGCGAAGCCGGCTCCGGACTCGGGCTGGCACTGAGCCGCCAGCTGCTGCGGCGCATGGGCAGCGAACTCCAGGTGCGCAGCCGCACGGGCGCGGGCTCGACATTCTGGTTCACGTTCACGGCGCCGCTGGCCGGGACCGGCGATGGCGACCAGCCGACGGCCGATCCGTGGACGCCTCCCGACGTCGACCCGGCCCTGCCGGCACCGGCATCCGGCTGGCCGCCCGGCGCCGCGGCGGGGCTGCGGCTCGGTGCCTGAACGCCGCGCCGCGGCCGGCCGCCGTCAGCCGGCCGCCAGCGTCGCGTTGAGCGTCGCGCTCGGACGCATCACCGCCTCGGCCTTGGCCGCGTCGAGCCGGTAATAGCCGCCGATGTCGGCCGGCTGGCCCTGGACGGCGTTGAGCTCGCCGACGATCCTGCTCTCGTTGTCGGCCAGGGCCCGCGCCAGCGGCGCGAAATGCGCCGCGAGGGCGGCATCCTCGGTCTGCGCGGCGAGCTGCTGCGCCCAGTACAGCGCGAGGTAGAACTGGCTGCCGCGGTTGTCGAGCTGGCCGGTCTTGGGCGACGGGTTCTTGTTGTTGTCGAGCAGCTGGCCGGTGGCGGCGTCGAGCGTCCTGGCCAGCAGCTGCGCGCGCGCGTTGCCGGTCTTGAGGCCGAGGTCCTCGAGCGAGACGGCCAGCGCCAGGAATTCGCCCAGCGAATCCCAGCGCAGGTGGTTCTCTTCCACCAGCTGCTTGACATGCTTGGGCGCCGAGCCGCCGGCGCCGGTCTCGTACATGCCGCCGCCGGCCATCAGCGGCACGATCGAGAGCATCTTCGCCGAGGTGCCCAGCTCCATGATCGGGAACAGGTCGGTGAGGTAGTCGCGCAGGATGTTGCCGGTGACCGAGATCGTGTCGAGCCCGCGCACGACGCGCTCGAGCGTGTAGCGCATGGCCCGCACCTGCGACATGATCTGGATGTCGAGCCCGTTCGTGTCGTGGTCCTTCAGGTAGGTCTTGACCTTCTTGATGAGCTCGTTCTCGTGCGGGCGGTAGGGATCGAGCCAGAACACCGCCGGCATGCCCGAGTGGCGCGCGCGCGTGACGGCCAGCTTGACCCAGTCGCGCACCGGCGCGTCCTTGACCTGGCACATGCGCCAGATGTCGCCGGCCTCGACGTTCTGGCTCAGCAGCACCTCGCCGGTGGCGAGGTCGGTGATGTTGGCGACGCCGCCTTCCGGGATCTCGAAGGTCTTGTCGTGCGAGCCGTATTCCTCGGCCTGCTGCGCCATCAGCCCGACATTGGGCACCGTGCCCATCGTCTTCGGGTCGAAGTTGCCGTGCCACTTGCAGAAGTTGATCATCTCCTGGTAGATGCGGGCGAAGGTCGATTCGGGCATCACGGCCTTGACGTCCTTGGGCCGGCCGTCGGCGCCCCACATCTTGCCGCCGGCGCGGATCATCGCCGGCATCGAGGCGTCGACGATGATGTCGTTGGGCGAATGGAAGTTGGTGATGCCCTTGGCCGAGTCGACCATCGCCAGCTCGGGCCGATGCTCGTGGCAGGCATGCAGGTCGCGCATGACCTCGTCGCGCTGCGAGCTCGGCAGCGTCGCGAGCTTGTCGTAGAGGTTGACCATGCCGTTGTTGACGTTCACGCCGAGCTCGTCGAACAGCTTGGCGTGCTTGTCGAACGCCTCCTTGTAGAAGATGCGCACGCAATGGCCGAAGACGATGGGGTGCGAGACCTTCATCATCGTCGCCTTCACGTGCAGCGAGAACATCACGCCATGCTTGCGCGCGTCCTCGATCTCGCGCTCGTAGAACTCGCACAGCGCCTGCTTGCTCATGAACATCGAATCGATGATCTCGCCGGCGAGCAGCGCCACCTTGGGCTTGAGCACGATGGCCTTGCCGCTCTTCGTCAGCAGCTCCATCTTGACGTCGCGCGCGCGGTCCAGCGTGAGCGACTTCTCGCCATGGTAGAAGTCGCCGTGGTGCATGTGCGAGACATGGGTGCGCGAGGCCTGCGCCCATTCGGCCATCGAATGCGGGTTCTTGCGCGCGTATTCCTTGACGGCGCGCGGCGCGCGGCGGTCGGAGTTGCCCTCGCGCAGCACCGGGTTGACGGCGCTGCCGATGCATTTCGAGTAGCGCGCGCGGATCGCGCGCTCGGCGTCGGTCTTCGGGTCCTCGGGATAGTCGGGGATCGCATAGCCCTTGCCCTGCAGCTCACGGATGCAGGCCTGCAGCTGCCCGACCGAGGCGCTGATATTGGGCAGCTTGATGATGTTCGTCTCGGGCAGCTGCGTCAGCCGCGCGAGTTCGGCCAGGCTGTTGGGCACGCGCTGCGCTTCGCTCAGGTACTCGGGGAATTCGGCCAGCACGCGCGCCGACACCGAGATGTCGCTCGTCTCGACGCGGATGCCGGCCGGCGCGGTGAAGGCGCGGATGATGGGCAGGAAGGCGCAGGTCGCCAGCAGCGGCGCCTCGTCGGTGAGGGTGTAGATGATGGTCGGCTGGGTCGTCATGGCGTATCTCCACTACTCGGGATGGGGGTCGAATGAATGCTGGCGCCGCGGGGGCTCGGGATCCCGGCGGGACTTCGACCGGCGCAGCCTGTGGATCGCACGCCGCGCGTCAGTTGGTCGGTGCCGACGTCGCCGCGCTCGCGATCGAGGCGTAGATGCCGATCTGCTCGCCCAGCGCGCGCAGGCGGTCGGCCATGCGCTTGGCCAGGGCAATCATCAGCTTGGCGGCGACGCGCGGGTTCTCCTCGAGCAGCTGCTCGAGCGCGCCGCGCGTCAGCACCGCCGCCTGCACCGGGGCGAGGGCGGTGCAGGTGGTCGAGCGCGGCGCGCCGTCGAGCAGGCCCATCTCGCCCAGGACATCGCCGGGACCGAGCACCGAGAGGTCGATCGGGTCGCCGCCGGCGACAGGGCTGACGACGACCTGGACCTCGCCGGACAGCAGCAGCAGCAGGTAGCTCGTGTTCGAGCTGTCGCCCTCCTCGAACAGCCGCGTGCCGGCGCGGAACGAGACCAGGCGCAGGAACGAGGCCACGCGCAGCAGGTCCGGCGTGTCCATCGCGCCCAGCAGCGCCGGCGTGCGCAGCAGCTCGACCGCGCGCTCGACGAGTTCGGGGGTTTCGCTCAGGCTGCGCGGGCGCAGCGCGGCGGCGGCACCGGCATGGCGGCTGCGGTCGATCGACGGGATCATGGCATGCGGGGTTCGGAGTTTCGTGGCGGCAGCGTACCACCGCAAGCTCGACAGGCCACCCGTCGGGCGGCCCGCCCGGTCGCGGCCCGCCGCGGCCGGCGGGCCGGGGCCCGGCTCAGCGGTTCGTGATCGGCATCACGTCGCGCCGCGGCGAGCCGACGTAGAGCTGGCGCGGGCGGCCGATCTTGTACTCGGGGTCGGCGATCATCTCGTTGAGCTGGGCGATCCAGCCCACGGTGCGCGCGAGCGCGAAGATGGCCGTGAACAGGCTCACCGGGATGCCGATCGCGCGCTGCACGATGCCGGAATAGAAGTCGACGTTCGGGTAGAGCTTGCGCGAGACGAAGTAGTCGTCCTCGAGCGCGATCTTCTCGAGCGCCATCGCGAGCTTGAACAGCGGGTCGTCGTGCAGTCCCAGCGCCTCGAGCACCTCGTGGCAGGTCTCGCGCATGAGCTTGGCGCGCGGATCGTAGTTCTTGTAGACGCGATGCCCGAAGCCCATCAGCTTGACGGTCGAGTTCTTGTCCTTGACCTGCTTGATGAACTCGCCGATCTTCTCGACGCCGCCGTGGCGCTGGATGTCCTCGAGCATGTTCAGCGCCGCCTCGTTGGCGCCGCCATGCGCCGGGCCCCAGAGGCAGGCGACGCCGGCCGCGATGGCCGCGAACGGGTTCGTGCCCGAGCTGCCGCATAGGCGCACGGTCGAGGTGCTGGCGTTCTGCTCGTGGTCGGCGTGGAGGATGAAGATGCGGTCCATCGCCCGCACCAGCACGTCGTTGGGCACGTAGGGCTCGCAGGGCGTCGCGAACATCATGCGCATGAAGTTCGACGAGTACGAGAGGTCGTTCTGCGGATAGACGAAGGGCTGGCCGACGCCGTACTTGTAGGCCATCGCGACCAGCGTCGGCATCTTCGCGATGAGGCGGATCGCGGCGATGTCGCGGTGCTGCGCGTTGTTGATGTCGGTGCTGTCGTGATAGAAGGCCGAGAGCGCGCCGACGAGGCCGGTCATCACCGCCATCGGGTGCGCGTCGCGGCGGAAGCCGCGCAGGAAGAACTGCATCTG
The DNA here is from genome assembly GCA_018971105.1 of Burkholderiales bacterium. Lineage (GTDB taxonomy): Bacteria > Pseudomonadota > Gammaproteobacteria > Burkholderiales > Burkholderiaceae_C > Rubrivivax. The sequence goes on along the minus strand of JAGWVB010000082.1, from coordinate 9,474 downwards.
CTCGTTGACCATCGTGTGGTTGGTGACGAGCTTGGTGAAGTCGGTCTTCTGCGCCGCGTTGGGCAGGTCGCCCTTGAGCAGCAGGTAGCAGGTCTCGAGGAAGTCGCACTGCGTCGCGAGCTGCTCGATCGGGTAGCCGCGGTACAGCAGCTCGCCCTTGTCGCCGTCGATGTAGGTGATGGTCGAGTTGCAGGACGCGGTCGACAGGAAACCGGGGTCGTAGGTGAACTTGCCGCTCTGGGCGTAGAGCTTGCGGATGTCGATCACGTCCGGACCGATGCTGCCTTTGTAGATCGGCAGCTCCATGCTCGGACTGCCGTCCGAGAACGACAGCGTGGCTTTGACGTCGGAGGGGGTCATCTCGTGGGCCTTTCTGGGGTCGTGGGCGGGCGGGGGCGGCGCATCAGCGCGAGCACCTCGTGGACTTCGGGGAGGTCGCACCCGGCCTGCGGCTGCTTGCGCGCCAGCAACAGGTCGAGCAGGTCGTTGTCGGCGAGGTCCATCAGGGCCATCAGCCCCGCAGCCTGCCTTGTCGTCATCGTCTCCTCGTGCGCGCGAAAAAAACGCTCGATGAACAGGTCGTTCTCGAGCAGGCCGCGACGGCAGCGCCAGCGCAGCTTGCTGAGTTCGCGAACGCCAAGTCGAGCTTCCATGGGCAATTCAGCAGTGTTCCAAGCGGACGCCGCGGAACCGGCTCCGCCGGGCCGCCAGCGTCGCCCCCCTGGGGGGGAGGCGCCGCAGGCGCTCCGGGGGGGTTCTCATACCGCGCGCCGGACCATCAGCTCCTTGATCTTGCCGATGGCCTTGGTCGGGTTCAGGCCCTTGGGGCAGACATCGACGCAGTTCATGATCGAGTGGCAGCGGAACAGCCGGTACGGATCCTCGAGGTTGTCCAGGCGCGCGCCGGTGTCCTGGTCGCGGCTGTCGGCGATGAAGCGGTAGGCCTGCAGCAGGCCGGCCGGGCCGACGAACTTGTCCGGGTTCCACCAGAAGCTCGGGCAGGCGGTCGAGCAGCTCGCGCACAGGATGCACTCGTAGAGGCCGTTGAGCTCGTCGCGCTCCTCGGGCGACTGCAGGCGCTCCTTCTCGGGCGGCGGCTCGTCGTTGACGAGATAGGGCTTGATCGAGTGGTACTGCTTGAAGAACAGCGTCATGTCGACGATGAGGTCGCGCACCACCGGCAGCCCCGGCAGCGGCTTGAGCACGATGGTGCCCGGCAGCGTGAGCATGTTGGTCAGGCAGGCGAGGCCGTTCTTGCCGTTGATGTTCATCGCGTCCGAGCCGCAGACGCCTTCGCGGCAGCTGCGGCGGAAACTCAGCGTCGGGTCGACCTTCTTGAGCTTCATCAGCGCGTCGAGCAGCATGCGCTCGTGGCCGTCGAGCTCGACCTGCAGCGTCTGCATGCGCGGCTTGGCGTCGGTTTCGGGGTCGTAGCGGTAGATCTGGAATGTGCGCAGCGTCATGGCAGTTGTCTCAGAAGGTGCGGACCTTGGGCGGGATCGAATCGACCGTCAGCGGCTTCATCTGCACCGGCTTGTAGTCGAGCCGGTTGCCCTCGGAGTACCACAAGGTGTGCTTGAGCCAGTCGGCGTCGTTGCGGCCGTTCGGATGGGCGGGCGTGTCGGCGTAGTCGTCGACGGTGTGGGCGCCGCGGCTTTCGCGGCGCGCCGCCGCCGAGACGATCGTCGCCTGCGCGCTCTCGATCAGGTTGTCGACCTCGAGCGCCTCGATGCGCGCGGTGTTGAAGACCTTGCTCTTGTCCTTGAGCTCGATCGCCTTCACGCGCTCGGCGATGGCGGCGATCTTGCGCACGCCCTCGTCGAGCAGGGCCTGGGTGCGGAAGACGCTGGCGTGGGCCTGCATCGTGTCGCGCAGGTCGTTGGCCACGTCCTGCGCGTACTCGCCGCTCGTGCTCGCATCCAGGCGCGCCAGGCGTTCGAGCGTGCGGTCGGCGGCGCCGTCGGGCAGCGGCTTGTGGTGGCGCGCCTTGAGCGCGGCGTCGACGACATGGTTGCCGGCGGCACGGCCGAACACGAGCAGGTCGAGCAGCGAATTCGTGCCCAGGCGGTTGGCGCCGTGGACGCTGACGCAGGAGCATTCGCCGACGGCGTAGAAGCCGTTCACGACCGCGTTCGGGTCGCCGTGCTTCGGCGCCACGACCTGGCCGTGGATGTTGGTCGGGATGCCGCCCATCTGGTAATGGATCGTCGGCACGACCGGGATCGGCTCCTTCGTGATGTCGACGTTGGCGAAGTTGTGGCCGATCTCGAGCACGCTGGGCAGGCGCTTGGCGATCGTGTCGCCGCCGAGATGGGTCATGTCGAGGTTGATGTAGTCCTTGTTCGGACCGCAGCCCCGGCCTTCCTTGATCTCCTGGTCCATGCAGCGGCTGACGAAGTCGCGCGGCGCCAGGTCCTTCAAGGTCGGCGCATAGCGCTCCATGAAGCGCTCGCCGTTGCTATTGCGCAGGATCGCGCCCTCGCCGCGGCAGCCCTCGGTGAGCAGCACGCCGGCGTTGTGCACGCCGGTGGGATGGAACTGCCAGAACTCCATGTCCTCGAGCGGCACGCCGGCGCGCGCCGCCATCCCGAGGCCGTCGCCGGTGTTGATGTAGGCGTTGGTGCTGGCGGCGAAGATGCGGCCGGCGCCGCCGGTGGCGAACATCGTGCACTTGGCCTCGAGGATGTGGACCTCGCCGGTCTCCATCTCGAGCGCGGTGACGCCGAGCACGTCGCCCTCGGCGTCGCGGATCAGGTCCAGCGCCATCCACTCGACGAAGAAGTTCGTGCGCGCCTTCACGTTCTGCTGGTACAGCGTGTGCAGCATCGCGTGGCCGGTGCGGTCGGCGGCGGCGCAGGCGCGCTGCACCGGCTTCTCGCCGTAGTTGGCCGTGTGGCCGCCGAAGGGGCGCTGGTAGATCGTGCCGTCGGGGTTGCGGTCGAACGGCATGCCGAAATGCTCGAGCTCGTAGACGACCTTGGGCGCCTCGCGGCACATGAATTCGATCGCGTCCTGGTCGCCGAGCCAGTCGCCGCCCTTGACGGTGTCGTAGAAGTGGTAGTGCCAGTTGTCCTCGGCCATGTTGCCCAGGCTGGCGCCGATGCCGCCCTGCGCGGCGACGGTGTGCGAACGGGTCGGGAACACCTTGCTCAGCACGGCGACGTTGAGTCCGGCGCGCGCCAGCTGCAGCGAGGCGCGCATGCCCGAACCGCCGGCGCCGACGATGACGACGTCGAATTTGCGGCGCGATAGTTGGTTAGACATTTCTCAGAATCTCCACAGCACTTGAACCGCCCAACCGACGCAGCCGACGAGCCAGACGATGACGCCCACCTGCAGCGCCAGGCGCAGGCCGACCGGCTTGACGTAGTCCATCAGGATGTCGCGCATGCCCAGCCAGGCATGCCAGCCGATGGCGACGAAGACGACGAAGGTCGCGACCCTCATCCACTGCGCGGCGAAGATGCCGGACCAGCTGTCGTAGCCGAGCGGGCCGCCGGTGAGCACGAGCAGGACGAGCAGCAGCGCGTAGATCGCCATCAGCGCCGCGGTGGCGCGCTGGGCGAGCCAGTCGCGCAGGCCGTAATGCGCGCCGACGACGACGCGCTTGGATCCGTAATTGACCGACATGGGGGCCTCGCGAATCAGAAGGCGCCGAAGAGCTTGGCGCCCAGCAGCACGGTCAGCACGAGGCTGACGACGAGGGTGGCGATCGCCGACGTGCGCCCCTGTTCCTTGCTCACGCTGTGCGTGGCGTCCATCCAGAGATGGCGCAGGCCGGCGGCGAGGTGATGCAGGAAGCCCCAGATCAACGCCAGCGCGACGAGCTTGGCGACCACGCCGCCGGGGCCGGAGAACAGCGCCGAGAAACGCTCGAACGAGACTTCATCGGTGATGCTGGTGTCGAACATCCAGACCACGAACGGCAGCAGCAGGAACAGGATGAGGCCGCTGGCACGGTGCAGGATGGAGACGAGGCCCGCGACCGGCAAGCGGTACTGCAGGGCGTCGGCGAGGTGCATCGTTCCGGGTCTGTTGGAGGTCGTCTCGGTCATAGGGGCTCTCGAAACCATGTGAAACCACTTGAGTTTATTGCAACGCAGCAGACTTACGCGGAGCTGGAGCGGCGGCGTCTCAGTTGAGCACGTTGCGATAGTGATGGGCCTGGGTATCGTAGAGGCCGCGGCGCAGTTCGACCGGCCGGTCGCCATAGGTGTAGGACAGGCGCTCGACCGAGAGCAGCGGCGCGCCGGGCGCGACCTTGAGCAGCGCCGCCTCCTCGGCCGGCGCGGCGACGGCGCGCAGCTTCTCCTCGGCGCGGATCATGTGCACGGCGAACTCGACCTCGAACATCCGGTACAGCGGTCCGCGCCAGGCCGCGAGCCGTTCGGCCGTGAGCCCCTTGAACGGCGTGCCCGGCAGCCAGAGGTCGTCGAGCACGACCGGGCGCAGCCGCGCGGGCGCGCCCGCCGCACCGGCCCCGACGCTGGCGAGCAGCAGCCGGCGCACCTGCACCGCCGCCTCGCCCGCCTTGAGCTCCAGCCGCTGCGCGACCTCGGCCGACGCGCGCATGCGCCGGCATTCGAGCAACCGGCGCTGCAGCGGCGGCGCGCTGCCGTCGTCGGCCGTCAGGCGCAGGAAGCGGTAGCGCGTCTCCTGCTCGGCATGCGTGGCGACGAAGGTGCCCTTGCCCTGGCGCCGCACCAGCCTGTTCTCGGTCGCGAGCTCGTCGATCGCCTTGCGCACCGTGCCCTGGCTGACGCGCCAGCGCGCGGCCAGCTCGACCTCGCTCGGGATGACCTGACCGGGCTGCCATTCGCCCGCCTGCAGCCCCTGCACGAGCAGCACCTTGATCTGCTGGTACAGCGGGCTGAAAGCCGGCCCGACAGCGGCCGGCGCGACCGCGCGCACGACGGGTGTCAGGGGGGGAGCGGCGTCGGCCATGGCCGCATTGTCCAACATCCGGTCTTGCATAAGACATAAGAGTTGAGTCAGAGTCCGGTGACTAGAATCGGGATCCCAGCCCGACCCCTACCGCGGCCGCCGAGGCCGCTCTGCCCCACAGGAGCCCCCCATGTCCAAGAAGCCCGTCCGCGTGGCCGTCACCGGCGCCGCCGGCCAGATCGGTTATGCCCTGCTGTTCCGCATCGCCTCGGGCGAAATGCTCGGCAAGGACCAGCCCGTCATCCTGTCGCTGCTGGAAGTGCCGGTCGAGGGGCCGCAGAAGGCGCTCAAGGGCGTGATGATGGAGCTTGACGACTGCGCCTTCCCGCTGCTGGCCGGCATGGAAGCGCACAGCGACCCGATGACGGCGTTCAAGGACGCCGACTACGCGCTGCTCGTGGGCTCGCGCCCGCGCGGCCCCGGCATGGAGCGCGCCGAACTGCTCAGCATCAACGGCGCCATCTTCATCGCCCAGGGCAAGGCGCTCAACGCCGTCGCCAGCCGCGACGTCAAGGTGCTGGTGGTCGGCAACCCGGCCAACACCAACGCCTACATCGCGATGAAGAGCGCGCCCGACCTGCCGCGCGCGAACTTCACCTCGATGATGCGGCTGGACCACAACCGCGCGCTGAGCCAGATCGCGGCCAAGACCGGCAAGCCGGTGACCAGCATCAGGAAGCTCGCCGTCTGGGGCAACCATTCGCCGACGATGTACGCCGATTACCGCTTTGCGACGATCGACGGCGCCAGCGTGAAGGACCTGATCAACGATCAGGCCTGGAACAAGGACGTGTTCCTGCCCACGGTGGGCAAGCGCGGCGCGGCCATCATCGAGGCGCGCGGCCTGTCGTCGGCGGCCTCGGCGGCGAACGCGGCGATCGACCACATGCGCGACTGGGCCCTGGGCACCGGCGGCGACTGGGTCACGATGGGCATCCCGAGCAACGGCGAGTACGGCATCCCCAAGGACGTCATGTTCGGCTACCCGGTGACCTGCGAAGGCGGCCAGTACAAGATCGTCGAGGGCCTGGCGATCGACGCCTTCAGCCAGGGCTGCATCGACAAGACGCTGGCCGAGCTGACCGGCGAGCGCGACGGCGTCGCCCACCTGCTCTGATGGCATCGCCGCGGGCCGTGCTGTTCGGCGCCGGCACGTCCGGCCCGGCGCTGCCCGTGTGCGACCACTACTGCGGCGTCGAGCCGCGCATGAGCAAGAGCCTGCAGCTGCAGGCCGAGATGGGCCCGGTCTTCGACGTCACGCTCGACAACGAGGACGGCGCCCCGGTCGGCGCCGAGGTCGAGCAGGCGCACCGCATCGCCGCCCTCGTCGCCGGACCCGGCAACCGCTGGGGCCGCGTCGGCGTGCGCCTGCTGCCCTGGGGCCATGCGCGCTTCGGCGATGTCGCGCAGGCCGTGCTGCGCGGCACGGCCGATGCGAAGTTCAAGCCGGCCTACCTGATGCTGCCCAAGCCCGGGTCGCTGGCCGAGGTCGAGGCCGCGGCGGCCGAGATCGACCGCCTGGGCGGCGCCGCGATCCCGCTGCACGCGCTCGTCGAGACCCATGGCGCGCTGCGCGACGCGTTCGCGATCGCCGCCCATGCGCGCATCGAATCGCTCTCGTTCGGTCTCATGGACTTCGTCTCAGCCCATCGCGGCGCGATCCCGCAGAGCGCGATGGGCGTCGAGGGCCAGTTCGACCATCCGCTGGTGCTGCGCGCCAAGCTCGAGATCGCCGCCGCCTGCCATGCGGCGGCGAAGACGCCCGCGCATGGCGTCGTGACCGAATTCAAGCGCACCGAGGCGCTCGCGCAGGCCGCGCGCACGGCCTGCCGGCGCCTGGGCTACACGCGCATGTGGAGCATCCACCCGGCGCAGATCAGGCCCATCGTCGAGGCCTTCGCGCCCGGCGCCGACGAGCTCGAGCAGGCGCTCGAGATCATCGTCGCCGCCGAGGCCGCGCAATGGGCGCCGATCCGCCACCGCGACACGCTGCACGACCGCGCCAGCTACCGCTATTTCTGGGACCTGATCGAGCGCGCGCGGCGCACCGGCGCGGCGCTGCCGGCCGATCTGCAGACGGCCTGGTTCGGTTGAACGCCGGGTCGCCGCGCGGGTCTTGGTAGGCTTGCGGACTTTCCGCCCCGCGCGAGCCGGCTCGCGCCGCTTGCCGATCGAAGCCGACGCGTCGGCACCACGAGAGATCGATCCATGAACCCAAACCCGACGCAGCGACCGCGCGGCCTCGTCCTCCTGACGGCGCTGCTGCTCGGCTTCGTGGCCCTGGTCCTGATCGGCGCGCTCGCGCTCGGCGCCGCCGCCGCCTGGTACTGGCGCGACCTGCCGCCGCTGGACAAGGCGACCGACTACCGGCCGCTGCAGCACATGCAGGTGCTCACCGCCGACGGCACCGACATCGCCGAGTTCGGCTCCGAGCGGCGCATCTTCGTGCCGCTGCCGCAGATGCCGCCGCTGCTGACGAAGGCCGTGCTCGCGGTCGAGGACCGCGATTTCTACGGCCATGGCGCGATCAGCTACCGCGGCCTGGCGCGGGCGCTGGTCTCGAACGTCACCGGCCACCGCGCCCAGGGCGCGTCGACGATCACGCAGCAGGTTGCGCGCACCTTCTTCCTCTCGATGCGGCGCACGCCCGAACGCAAGATCAAGGAGGCGCTGCTCGCGTTCGAGCTCGAACGCAAGCTCAGCAAGGACCAGATCCTCGAGCTCTACCTGAACCAGATCTACCTCGGCCAGCACGCCTACGGCATGGCGGCGGCGGCCCAGGTGTATTTCGGCAAGACGCTGGACCAGCTCTCGCTGGCCGAGATCGCGATGATCGCCGACATCCAGAACAACCCGATCCACGCCAACCCGATCACCAACCTCGCCGCGGCGACCGAGCGCCAGCATTGGGTGCTCTCGCGCATGGTGATCACGGGCGCCATCAGCGCGGCCGATGCGGCCCGGGCGCGGGCGCAGAAGCTGGTGCTGCGCGGGCCGACCTTCGTCGACGTGCATGCCGAGCATGTGGCCGAGATGGCGCGCCGCGCCGTCGTCGAGCGCCTCGGCGACCGCGCCTACACGGCCGGGGTCAAGGTCTACACCTCGCTGCGCACCGCCGACCAGCGCGCCGCCTACGCCGCCGTGCGCCGCGCCGTCATGGCCTACGAGCGCCGGCAGCCCTGGCGCGGACCCGAGGACCAGGTCAGCCTGCCCGACGACCCGGCGCAGACCGACGCCGCGCTGGCGCAGGACTTCAAGGACCTGCGCGACGACGACGACCTGCACGTGGCCATCGTCACCGCCGCGAGCCCGCGCGAGATCGTGGCCCAGACCGCGGCGGGCGACACCGTGACGCTGCGCGGCGCCGCGCTGCGCTGGGTCCAGCGCGCGCTGGCGCCGAATGCCGATGCCGACATCGCGATCCGGCGCGGCGCCGTCGTGCGCCTGGTCGAGCAGACGCTGCCGGGCAAGGCGCCGCAATGGTCGCTCGCGCAATGGCCCGAGGTCCAGGCGGCCTATGTCGCGATCGACCCCGCCAGCGGCCGCGTGCGCGCGCTCGTCGGCGGCTTCGACTTCAACCGCCAGCAGTTCAACCATGTGACCGACGGCGCGCGCCAGCCGGGGTCGAGCTTCAAGCCCTTCGTCTACTCGGCCGGCTTCGAGAACGGCGTGATGCCCGAGACCCTGGTCGACGACGCCCCGCTGACGAACCCCGACGGCAGCACGCCGGACTGGAATCCGCAGGACTACGAAGGCCATTTCGACGGCTGGATGACGGTGCGCGAGGGGCTGATCCACAGCAAGAACCTCGTCAGCATCCGGCTGCTGATGCAGATCGGGCTCGAGACGGCGCGGGCCTGGATCGCGCGCTTCGGCTTCGACATGGGCAAGCAGCCCGACAACTACACGCTGGCGCTGGGCAGCGGCAGCGTGACGCCGCTGCAGATGGCGCTGGGCTACGCGATCTTCGCCAACGGCGGCCACCGCATCGCGCCGGTCGTGATCGAGAAGATCGTCGACGGCCAGGGCCGGGTGCTGTACCAGGCCCCGCCGCCGGCGCCGCTGACCGAGGACAACCGCGTGATCCCGGCGCGCAACGTCTTCCTCGTCAATTCGCTGCTCGCCGACGTGACGCTGCGCGGCACCGCGGCGCGCGCGCAGCAGGTGCTGCAGCGCCCCGACCTCTACGGCAAGACCGGCACCACGAACGACGCCGTCGATGCCTGGTTCGCCGGCTTCGCACCCGGCGTCGCGGCGGTGGCGTGGATGGGCTACGACGACCCGAAGAGCCTGGGCGAGGGCGAATCGGGCGGCGGGCTGGCGCTGCCGATCTGGATCGACACCATGAAGGAGATGCTGCACGGCGTGCCGGTGCAGCCGCTGGCGAGCTATCTGCCGGCGCAGGGCATCATCCAGGTCGGCAACGACTGGCGCTACAGCGAATACGCCGCAGGCGGCTTCGTGACCCAGGTCGGCGCGCCGGCCGGCGCCGCCTCGGCCGCCGCGGCGGCCTCGGCAGCGGCCGCGTCG
>JAGWVB010000081.1 GCA_018971105.1 Burkholderiales bacterium | reverse complement strand
CGGCGCCGCTGCTGGCCGCGGCGATGGTCGAGCAGGGGCTGACGGCGCAGCAGGTCGCCGAGGGCGTCGCGCAGGGCACGATCTCGCTCGCGCGCCCGCGCGACGAAAAGGCCGCGCGCCGCGTCGCCGAGGCCGAGGCCGCGCGCAGGTGCGAGCACATCGCCGCGCAGCGGGCGCGGCGCGCCGCGCGCATCGCGCAGTATGGCGAGGGCCCGACGCCCTGGCTCTACCTGATCGTCGCCACCGGCAACATCTACGAGGACGTCAAGCAGGCGCGCGCCGCGGCACAGCAGGGCGCCGACATCGTCGCCGTGATCCGCTCGACGGGGCAGAGCCTGCTCGACTACGTGCCCTACGGCGCGACGACCGAGGGCTTCGGCGGCACCTACGCGACGCAGGAGAACTTCCGCCTCATGCGCGCCGCGCTCGACGAGGTCGGCGCGCAGGTCAAGCGCTATATCCGGCTGACGAATTACTGCTCGGGACTGTGCATGCCCGAGATCGCGGCGATGGGCGCCATGGAGCGCCTGGACATGATGCTCAACGATTCGATGTACGGCATCATCTTCCGCGACATCAACATGCAGCGCACCTTCATCGACCAGTTCTTCTCGCGCATGGTCAACGGCTACGCCGGCATCATGATCAACACCGGCGAGGACAACTACCTGACGACGGCCGACGCCGTCGAGGCCGCGCACACGGTGCTCGCGAGCCAGTTCATCAACGAGCAGTTCGCGTACCTCTGCGGACTGGAACCCTCGCAGATGGGACTGGGCAGTGCCTTCGAGATCAATCCGGCGCTCGAGAACGGCTTCCTCTGGGAATTGGCCCATGCGCAGCTGGCGCGCCAGGTCTTCCCGGAGGCAAGCCTGAAATACATGCCGCCGACCAAGCACATGACCGGCAACATCTTTCGCGGCCATGTGCAGGACGCGCTGTTCAACGTCGTCAGCACCGTCACACGCCAGAACGTCCATCTGCTGGGGATGATGACCGAGGCCATCCACACGCCGTTCATCCAGGACCGCTATCTGGCGATCGAGAACGCGCGCTATGTCTTCAACACGATGCGCGACCTGCACTCGGAAGTCGAATTCAAGCGCGGCGGCCAGATCGAGCAGCGCGCGCAGCAGGTGCTGGCCGAGGCGGCCGAGATGCTCGCCGAGATCGACCGCATCGGCCTGCCGCAGGCGATCGCGCGCGGCACCTTCGCCGACATCGCGCGCCAGCCCGACGGCGGCAAGGGCCTCGACGGCGTCATCGCCAGCGCCGACGACTACCACAACCCCTTCCCGGCGCTGATGCTGGCCGGAGCCTGACGATGGACCACCCGAGCACCGAAGCGCGCTGGATCAAGCCCTACGGCGACACCCAGGACGATGGCCGCGTGCAGCTGTCGTTCACGCTGCCGGTGGCGCTGGACGAGAACGCCAAGGAGGCGGCGCGCCGCCTCGCGCTGGCGATGGGCCTCGACGAACCGGCCGTCGCGCATGCCGAGGACATGGGCCAGGGCTTCTCGTTCTACATCGTCTACGGCCAGCTGAAGCACCGCGTCGACCTCAACCGGATCCAGGTCGCACGTCCCGAATTCGAGGTCCTCGCCAAGGACGCGATCGATGCGCTCATCAAGGAGCGCATGGGGCGCAGGATGGTCGTGCTGGGCGCGTGCATCGAGACCGACGCGCATACCGTCGGCATCGACGCCATCATGAACATGAAGGGCTTCAACGGCCACAAGGGGCTCGAGAGCTATCACGCGATCCGCGCCATCAACATGGGCGCGCAGGTCGACAGCGAGGACCTCGTCGCGCGCGCGATCGAGGAGCAGGCCGACGTGATCCTGGTGTCGCAGGTCGTGACGCAGAAGAACATCCATCTCGACAACCTGACGCGGCTGAGCGACATCCTCGAGGCCGAGGGGCTGCGCGAGCGCGTCATCCTCGTCGTCGGCGGCCCGCGCATCACGCACGAACTGGCCAAGGAACTGGGCTACGACGCGGGTTTCGGCCCCGGCAGCTACGCTGAGCACGTGGCCTCGTTCGCGATCGACGCCTGGATCAAGAGAAACGCGCACAAGGCAGAGTGAAATGGAAACCCCTTACGAAAGCCTGATCCGCATCCGCATCAGCGCCCACGACGCGCATTACGCCGGCGACCTCGTCGACGGCGCGCGCATGCTGAACCTGTTCGGCGATGTCGCGACCGAGCTGCTGATCCACAGCGACGGCGACGAGGGCCTGTTCGTCGCCTACGACGAAGTGCAGTTCCTGGCGCCGGTGCGCGCCGGCGACTACATCGAGGCGCGCGGCCATGTCGTCGCCAGCGGCCGCACCTCGCGCAAGATGGTGTTCGAGGCGCGCAAGGTCATCGCCTCGGCCGGGCTGCCGCAGCAGCCCTCGGCGGCCGATGTGCTGGCCGGGCCGGTGGTCGTCTGCAGGGCCAGCGGCACCTGCGTCGTGCCGCTGGAATGCCAGCGCAAGCCGCGCTGAGCGCAGGGGTCGAGATTTGAACCCGCTCATCATCACCGCCGCGCTCACCGGCGCCGAGGTCACGCGCGAGCAGCAGCCGGCGCTGCCGATCAGCCCCGAGGAGATCGGCCAGGCCGCCTTCGAATGCGCCCGGGCCGGCGCCGCCATCGTCCACGTGCACGCGCGCCGCGCCGACGGCAGCTCGACGCAGGAGGCGGCGGCCTACCGCGCCATCATCGATGCCGTGCGCGCGCGCTGCGACCTCATCGTCCAGGTTTCCACCGGCGGCGCCGTCGGCATGACGGCCGCCGAGCGCATCGCCCCGGTGACGCTGGCGCCCGAGATGGCGACGCTGTCGCTGGGCTCGGTGAATTTCGGCGGCGACGTGTTCATCAACCATCCGGCCGACATCGAGGCCTTCGCGCGCGCGATGGCCGAGCAGGGCGTGAAGCCCGAGCTCGAGGTCTTCGACGCCGGCATGATGGCCACCGCACAACGGTTGCTGAAGAAGGGCCTCGTGTGCACGCCGGCGCATTTCGATTTCGTGCTCGGCGTGCCCGGCGCGATGCCCGGCACCGCCGAGGCGCTGATGTATCTGCGCGCGCAATTGCCCGCGGGCAGCAGCTGGACCGTCGCCGGCATCGGCGCCGCGCAGCTCACGCTCGGGACGCTGGCGATCGCGCTCGGCGGCCATGTGCGGGTCGGATTCGAGGACAACATCCACTTCCGCAAGGGCGAGCTGGCGACGAGCAACGCGCAACTGGTCGAGCGCATCGCGGCGATCGGGCGGCTGCTGGACCGGCCGCCGGCCACGGCCGACGAGGCCCGGGCCATGCTGGGGCTGCGCCGCACCGCGCCGAACTAGAGTGGTGCGCCGCTCTGGTGCGAGGCCGAGTGACTCCCTTCCGGCGGTGTCTCGACGTTCTCCTCTCGACCCTAACCTGAGGTTGGTGGATGGCTGCTCTCGATCGCCTCAGCTTCCAAGGATTCAAACCCTTGACGTCCACAATTTTAAACCAGTGCGTCGGATTGATATCGCCAAAATATGTTATCAATATTTAATGACCAACGCGCTGCACCGAAGTCTCCATTTTCAGGCCGCCTACTCAGCGGGGGAGCTTACGAAGCGGTCAGCATAAAGAGCCTCGACTTTCCGGCGCTCAATACCGCGCCGGGCAATATCAAAACGTCGCTGGCTGGCACTTACCATACATTCTGATTCAGGAAAGATGCACATCGCCACCTTGACCAAGTGCAGTATCTGCGCAACGGTCGATTCGATTCGCGCACGATTCGATTATGCAGCGACTCGCGCGGGCGGCATCTCAGGCATCGCCAGACCCCATCCGCGGCGTGCGCGCAGCTGATGCCCCTTGTCGGTCGGGAATTTTTGTTTCTAATCAATACTATCTAATTTGCATAAAGGAATATAATCGAGCAATCATAGCAGCTGCCAATCCAAATAGCGCAAACAAGATTGCGTTACGTAGCGCAAAGTCCCCCTCAAATTCACCACTTGGCAAACACAACAAACCTATCGCACAAGTCAAAAAACCAACTGCCCACGAAATATAGAATGCCACCGTTGGCAAAACCACAAGTCTCAGTAACATGGGTGCTTCTCGAGATTCCGACAAAAGCCCCTTCAGTTGAATCAAGAAAATCCCAACTGCAATTACAATCAACGATAACACTGGTATGGCCGATATTGTCAGCAGAATTGCCTTTGCATCGGCAGTAATCGCTTTATTGGTGTCGCAATATAGACTTCCATAGATCATCGCGACGATCAGATTAGCAGTCATTATAATTGCCATAACCTGCATGGCCACAACGAAAAACTTTGCCCTTGAAGTTAAGCGATGAATAAATTTTGCCGGCCACTCATCGGGTCGAAGAAACCATGAAAAGTACATGGATTGCTCATTTGCAAAAAAAGCCATATTTTCTCAATATTTGATAATTGATTTATCAATTGTGCGCCACCATTTCTAGTGGCGCAAATGGCAATTACGGAATGGAGGCCAACCAAGCTCCACCAGCCGCAGCAACGCCGCCGGCGGTGCCAAGGCCTACGCCCGCCATGACCAGCCCTGCACCAAATGCAACCGGCGCTACGGCAATCGAGAGTGAGCCTAACACTTCTCATAACGAGGACCTTTTCATACTGGCCGGCAGCGTGAGGCCGGTGAGCGGCAAAGCCGAAATTAGCCTGGGGGAACAAGTTCAAGGATTTTGAGCGCACGACCGTAGCGGCCGCTGACGATCAAGCCGCCCCGGCCCGGTGCCTGGCCCGCATACGCCGCCATTGCCGCGTACCGGCGATGCCCGCCGACTCGATCGCGCGCACCGCGGGCAGGCCATCGTCCAGCGCGCGCGCCGCCAGCGCGTAGCGGATGCCCTCGACATAGGCCCGCGGCGTACAGCCCACATGCTGGAGAAACAGGCGGCTGAGGTGGCGCGGCGTGACATGGGCGACATCGGCCATCGCCGCCAGCGACCAGTCCTGCGTCGGCCGCTCGCCCACCGCGTCCTGCACCCGATGCACGGCCGCATGCAGGTGGTTGCGCCCGGCCAGCAGGGGCGACAGCTCCGGGTCCTCGGGACTCCGACGCTGGTAGACGACCAGCACCTGGGCCACCGCGGCGGCCAGCGCATCGCCGCAATGCCCGGCGATGAGGTGCAGCGCGAGGTCGATCCCCGCGGTGACGCCGGCGCTGCTGGCGACCGGCCCATCGACGACGAAGACGCGATTCGCCGCCACCAAGGCCGCCGGCGCCAGGCGGCGCAGCGCGTCCAGCATCTCGTGGTGCGTCGTGCAGCGGCGCCCGGCCAGCAGCCCGGCGTCGGCCGCCAGCAGCGCGCCGGCGCAGACGGTCAGCAGCCGCACGTCGTCGCCGAGGCGTGGCGCCACCGTCGTCGCCAGCCAGCGCCGCGCCTGCGCCCAGGCCTGTGGCAGCGGCCGCGCCAGCGCGCTCTCGCGACCGCTGGGTTGGCCGAGCAGGACGATCCAGCTCGGACCGTCGAGGTCCGCGGGCAGCGGTTCGATCCCCGCGAGTCGCGCGCCGACCGAGGTCGGCGCATCGGCCCTAGGCCCGACATAGCGCAGCCTGAACGCCGCCGGCTTGCCGCGCCGCTGCAATTGCTGGTTGGCGAGTCGAAAGGCCTCGGCCGGACCGGCCAGGTCGAGCAGCAGCGTCTCGGGCAGGACCAGGAACAGCAGATCGATCATGACGCCCTTTGCAAGGCGTCTTCGACCGTGGCAATCGTCGCGAAACGCCCGGCGAGCACGGTCTCGGTGCGTTCGCGGATCTGCGCCGCGCTCAATTCGCCGCCGGCCGGCGTGCGCATCGCCCAGGTCAGCGTCGCCTCGGTGACGTAGTCGACCTCCCAGCCTTCATCGCTGGCGTGGCGCGCCGTCGTCTCGCAGCATTGCTCGGTGCGTATGCCGGCGATGATCAGGCGTCGGATCCCCTGCCCTTGCAGCCAGGCGGCCAGTCCGGTGCCGACGAGCGCGCTGTGGCGGTGTTTCTCGAAGGTGGCCGCGGCGTCGAACGGTGCGAGCCCGTCGAGCGGACGGATCAGGCCACTCTCGGGCGCGAAAGGATTGGCCGCCGCGCGCGGGCCATCGGTGTGGAAGACGCGCACGATGGGCATGCCGCGGGCGGCGGCGCCGGCGATCAAGGCGTTGCTGCGCTCGAGGAAGGCCGGCAGTTCGGCGTCGTTCCAATAGGGGCGGTGCTTGAACGACTGCTGGACGTCGATGAGGATCAGGGCGGTGTGCATGGGGCGCTCGGCTCTTCGTTTCGAAGCCTGCATGATGCGCGCCGCCGCGACTCGTGCGAGCCCCCGGAAGGGACCGCTTGCGGACAGATCAGGACATCCTGCACCGCACCGCGCCGGCGCCCGTCGAGGGCGCGGCCGACGCCGCCGGCCCCGCGCGCCGGTTCAGCGCCGCAGCGCCCGGAAGGTGCGCGCCGAACGGATCAACTCGAGTTCGCCTTTCAGCGCCTCGAGTTGCGCGAACAGCGCGTCGACCTCGCGCAGCCGCTGCAGCGCGGCCCCCAGATCCGCCGCCAACGCGGCGGCCCGGGCCGGGTCCGGTCGCTGCGCGCTCGGCCCGGGTGGCTCTGCCTGCGCGGCGACGGCCGGCGCGGCACCGATGTCGGCCAACGGCGTCGCATCGACGCGCGGTGCGACGGCGATATGCCGTATGAGCCGCGATCGCCGGTCGTGGCCGATGCGCTCGCTGCGCGGCACCGGCGGGACCGGCGGCTGTTCGGCATCGGCCGGCGGCAATGCCGGCGGCGCCTGCGCGGCCGCTTTCGCATCGTCCGGCACTGCCGCAGCCGGCGCAGGAATGCGGAACACCCGCGGCGCGCGTTGCGCATTGCGCTCGGCGTCGGCAGCGTTGGCGGCGCGGGACGCGGCATGCGCCGATTCGCGCGACGGTTCGTGCGGCGATTCGTCCGCCGACTCGCGCGCGGATTCATGCGCCGATTCGTGCAAGCGACTCCTGCGCACCACGATCGGCGCCGCCGGCTGCTGCGGCGGCGCGACGGGCGCGGGCCCGAAGGCCGCTTCGGCGGCGAGTCGCGCTGCGCTCTTCGGCCTTTCCTCGAACTTCCAGCCGTCTAGCGACGGCAGCAGTCCGGCTGGGCGGGGGCTCTGGCCCGGTATGACAGGGGAATCGTGGCGTTCCTGGGATTCGCTCGGTCTGATGTCCATGGTCTGGATCGAATGGAAGCAATTGGGGCCGCGCGAATTCGATTCATGCATCGATTCCGGAATGGGCGAAATCGATGGCCGTCGAATCGTGGGCCCTGACGCATCTGCGCCGACGGCCGTGCCGCTTCGAGCTGACCGGGCCTTTGCAGGGCAGCCCGTTCACACCCGCCCAACGTCGCATCGCCGGCGCCCGCGAAGTATCGCATGCCGCCACTTTCAGCCCCATTCGGCCGCTTTCGACCGGTTTCAGCCCATCAGGCCATGCGACCGAATTGGCCGCGATTGAAATCGTCGAATGCCTGCACGATCTCGGCCTGGCTGTTCATCACGAAAGGTCCATAGCCGACCACCGGCTCGGCGATCGGCTCGCCGGCCAGCAGCAGCAGCTTGGCGTCGCCCTGGGCTTCGATGCGGATCTCGCGCCCGGCGGTCGACAGCGTGGCCATCTGCGCGGGGCGCAAGGGCGTGGCGCCATTGACCTCGATCGTGCCTTCCAGCACCACCAGCAGGCTGGTCCAGCCTTCGGGCTGCGCCAGCGACACGGTGTGTCCGGCCTGCAGGCGCACATCCCAGACGTTCATCGGCGTGTGCGTGCGCGCCGGGCCCCGGGCGACGCCGTATGCGCCGGCGATCACGCGCACCCGGCCGGCGACCTCGCCCGCCGCGTCGACGAGGGGCAAGGCGGGAATCTCGGCGTCCTGGATCGCCTGGTAGCCGGGCTCGGTCATCTTGTCCCGGGCCGGCAGGTTGACCCACAACTGCACCATCTCGAACGGGCCGCCCGTGCGGGCGTAGTTCGCCGAATGGAATTCCTCGTGCAGGATGCCCCGGCCGGCCGTCATCCACTGCACGTCGCCCTTGCCGATGACGCCGCCCTGGCCGGTCGAATCGCGGTGCTCGACCTCGCCGTCGTAGACGATGGTCACGGTCTCGAAGCCGCGGTGCGGATGCTCGCCGACGCCGCGGCGCGCGCTCGTCGGCTCGAAGCGCGTCGGCGCGGCGTAGTCCAGCAGCAGGAAGGGGCTGCGCTCGGCGGCACCGGCGTCGTAGCCGAACAGGCCATGCACCGGAAAACCGTCACCGACCCAATGCCGGCCGGGTGCACTGCGCGTCGAGAGGACTTTCTTCATCGGGAGGCTCCTGGGCTCGTCGGGAAGGCGAAGGGCCACCCGCAACGACGGCATATGGGGATCGAGCGGCGCAATGCAATGCAGGCCCGGGCGCCGGGGCCGCGCGCGCCTCAGCTCAGGTCAGGAAATCGCCCTGCGACTCGGGCTGGTAGAGGATCCTGTCGACGCGCGCGCGCAGCGTGCGGCCGCCGGGCAGGCTCCATTGCGCCGTGTCGCCGACGCGTATGCCCAGCAGGCTGGCGCCCATCGGCGCGAGGATCGAGATGCTGCCCGCCGCGGGCGCGGCGTCGGCGGGATAGCGCAGCGTCACCACCTGGGGGACCGCAGCGTCCGCGCAGGAGAGCTCGATCTGCGAGCCCATCGTGACGAGATCGCCGGGCACTTCCTGCGGCGCGACCAGGGGATGCTCGTCGAGCAGATCACGCAAGGTGGCCGGCAAGGCATCGCTGCCGAGCCGTGAAAGGCGTGCGTGGTCGAGAGCGTTGAAAAGTCTTCCGGCCGAGGTTCGGGTCGTCATGGCTGCACCTGTCGTGTTGCGCGGCCGGCAAGGGTCGGCCGCAGGACGCACCGGGGGTGGCCCGGCGACGATGGTGCTTGTGGACTAGGAGTGGCGTCGCCGGGCCGGGCAGGGTGTGCGCATCGATCGCCGTGCGCGCAGCGGCCGGCGACCGCACCGACCTTGCAGGGGTCGGCCGCTGGCCAGGGGCGGGGCTGCAGAGGTCCCCGTGCGCACGATCGATGTCATGGGCCGAGTATGGTCCCGCAAATCGGCATCGCCAACCATGTCCATGCAGGTCGGCAGCCAGGCCGGGCCCGACCGCGACGCGCCACCGACCGCCAGGCTGCTCAATCGCGCCGCACCGTCGCCGACCAGGCGCCCCAGGCCGCCGCCACGAGGGCCGCGCCGAGCAGCAAGCGGCGCACCGCGCGACGTCGCGCGAACAAGACCCGCAGCACGGGCCAGGCCGCGGCCACCAGCGGCGCCAGCCGCGAGCCGCGGCGCAGCATGCGCAACAACGCCGTGGCACCGGGCCCGCCGTCGGCGCCGCCGCCGACCCAGCCGCGGGCGCCGGCCCACAGGCCGCCCATCACGCCGCGCGCGAGGCCGCCCGCGAATCCGCCCAGGGTCGCGGCCTGCCGCAGATCGCCGAGTGCCAGCACCATCTCGGCGCGTTCGACCGCGATGCGCGCGCGCAGCATCAGCATTCTTTCCCGGCGGCTACTGCTCATGGGTGCCCCAGCGTCTGCACGTCCTGCTGCAACTCGGCCAGCGTGGCGGCCAGCAGCGGCGGCGCCTTGCGCAGCCGCGAGCGCAACACCAGCAGCATGCCGACACCGCCGGCCAGGTACAGCAGCAGCAGCGCCGCCAGCACGGCGGCGCGGTGGCCCTCGTCGGCCAGCAATACCGCCAGCGCAGTCGCAGTCAGCAGCGCGAGCAGCGCCAGCCCCAGCGCCGCCAGCCCCAGCAAGCCGTTGACGACGCTGCGTTCGAGCGCTTCGCCGAGCTCGAGACCTGCCAGTTCGATGCGGCTGCGCGCCATGGTCGCCGCCAGGGCGGCCAAGGGGCGCAGCGACTGCAACATCGACGCCGGCTCAGCGGTCGCGGTTGATCAGCAGGCCGAGCGCGACACCCGCCGCCAGCGCACCGGCGATCACGCGCCAGGGGTGATCGTGGACGTAGCGGTCGGTGCTGCGGGCCGCGGCCTTGCCATGCCGCACGGCCTTGTCGCCGGCCTGGGCCAGCTTCTCGCGCGCGACCTTCAACTGGGCGCGCGCGCGTTCGCGCAGTTCGGCGGCCTTCTCGCCGCCGGTCGCGGCGGCCTGGTCGAGCTCGCTCTCGGCGCCGGCCAATGCGCTGCGGGCTTGGGATTCAAGGTCTTCGATGGTGGTCGAGGTCATGACGATGTTTCCTCTGGGTTCGATGCGATCGACAGGGAGGACCCAGTCTAGGCCAGCGCGATGCCCCCACAAAGGGTGCCGGTGAAGTGCAGCCGGCGGCGCACCGGGCCTTTCGAGAATACCGCGTTCGCGCGATGGCCGATCACGGCAGGCGCGGCGTCCGCCCCGCGGCCAGCGCGACCAGCGCGCGCAGCACGCCGACGAAGGCCGCCGTCCACGCCAAGAGCGCCAGGCCGAAGAAGACCTTCGGCAAGGGATCGAGGAAGCCGAGGCCGAGGGCGCGGGCCATCTCGAAGGTGCTGGCCGCGTACATGCCCAGCGGGAAGACCGCGCCCCAGAAGAGCGGGTCGTAGCGCAGGGGACGGCGCCTGCAGACGCAGTGCCAGACGCCGAGCACGAGCAGCATCGGGATCCACCAGGTGACGGTGGCCCAGTAGAAGATCGTGAAACCGTCGATGAAGGGGCGCAGCGCATGCAGGAATGGCGCGTCCGCGGCATTCAGGCCGAGCTGCGAACCGGCCAGCGTCGAGATCGCCATCGCGCCCATGTTGATCCAGTACGGCGGCGTCAGGTCGCGGGGACGGAAGGGAAAGAAGGTATAGCGGTAGAAGATCAGCGCGATCATCCAGATGTAGAACATGCCGCTCCACAGCGACATCGACAGCGCGAAGAAGTTCAGCTCCAGCCTGTGCGGCTGATCCGCGTGCGCGGCCAGCAGCGCGCTGAGCAGCGCGATCGACTGCGTGGCCACCACCGCCAGCAGCCAGCCGCCGTTGATGCCGTGGTCCAGCGGCGGCTTGATCGTCTTGACGGTGAAGGCGGCGAACACCGCGTATGTCCGCCCCAGCCACAGCGCGATGGCCAGCAGCCACAGCGCCAGGGCCCCGCGCACGCTGCCGGCCAGCAGCAGGAACTGGCTGCCCAGGATCCTCGACGCCGCGACCGTCGTGAAGAACCCCGGGCCGCGCAGATGGTCGATCAGGTCGCCGGCGAAGCGCCGCGGGTAGCGAATCAGCCGCGCGGCGTAGAGCAGCCAGAGCAGCCCGTAGACGGCGACATTGAGTCCGAACAGCGCCCGGGCGAGCGTCGCCAGGCCGAGTTGCCGGGCCGCGATGGAGACGATGCCGGTGGCCATGCACATGCCGAAATAGGCCGGCGAAAGGTCGGCCCATGCGGGGAGCGAAGTGCGCGATGCCGGATGCACGACGAGTCTCGATGCTGGGCACTGAGCATAGGCCTGAGAATCGGGCGATGAAAACCCCAGCCCGCCTGCAGGCCCTGATGGCCGAAGGCCTGATCGACGATGTCGTGCGCCAGCTCAAGAGCGGCAAGGAAGCCGATGTCTATGTCGTGCGCTGCGGCGACGAGACCTGCGCCGCCAAGGTCTACAAGGAAGCGCACAGGCGCAGCTTCCGCCAGGCCGTCGACTACACCGAGAACCGCAAGGTCCGCAACAGCCGCCAGGCGCGCGCGATGGCCAAGGGCACGAGCTACGGGCGCCAGCAGCAGGAAGCCGCCTGGCAGAGTGCCGAGGTCGACGCCCTCTACCGCCTGGCCGCCGCCGGCGTGCGCGTGCCGCGGCCGCGCAATTTCCACGACGGCGTGCTGTTGATGGAACTGGTGACCGATGCGCAGGGCGACGCGGCGCCGCGCCTGAACGATCTGCCGTTCGACGCCGCCGAGGCGCGGCGGCACCACGACGCGCTCATCGGCGAGGTCGTGCGCATGCTCTGCGCCGGCGTCATCCACGGCGATCTCTCGGAGTTCAACATCCTGCTCGCCGCCGACGGACCGGTGATCATCGACCTGCCGCAGGCCGTCGACGCGGCCGGCAACAACCACGCGCCGCGCATGCTGATGCGCGATGTCGACAACCTGCGCAAGTTCTTCGGCCAGCATGCGCCCGACCTGCTGGCCACGCGTTACGGCCCCGAGATCTGGTCGCTCTATGCCGGCGGTGCGCTGGTGCCCGAAATGCCGCTGACCGGCCGCTACGAGGTGCAACCCGGCGCGGTCGATCTCGGCGGCGTGTTGCGCGAGATCGAGGACGCGCGCCTCGAAGAGGCGGCGCGCCTGCTGCGCGGCGGCTGAAACCGGCGCCGGCCCGGCGCCGGTACAGGGTCGCCCCCCGGCGCGGCCGCGGCGCCGGCCGCGTCAGTCCTCGGCTGCGGCCGCGGGCGCCGCCGGCGGCTCCAGCCAGCGCAGCAGCACCTCGAAGAACCGGCTCGGGTCGATCGGCTTGCCGACATGCTCGTCCATGCCGGCGTCCAGGCAGGCGCGCCGGTCCTCGCTGAAGGCGCCGGCCGTCAGCGCCAGCAGCGGCGTGTGCCGGTAGCCCGGCAGCTGGCGCAGCGCCCGCGCCGCCGCGAGGCCGTCGAGGACCGGCATCTGCACGTCCATCAGCACGAGGTCGTAGCGGCGCCGCTGCGCCTGCTCGATCGCCGCGCGGCCATCGGCCGCGATGTCGACATCGATGCCCACATGGGCGAGCAGCTCCTGCAACACGCGCTGACCGGTGGGGTCGTCCTCGGCCAGCAGCACGCGCGCGCCCGCATGCCGCGCGCGCAGGCGCGACGCGGCACTTGCATCCGGGCGCGGCGGCGCGTCCGCGGCGCCGCGCTCGACCTTGCGCAGGCGGGCCGTGAACCAGAACCGGCTGCCCTGGCCGGGGGCGCTCGTCACCCCGACCTCGCCGCCCATCAGGCCGGCCAGGCCCTTGCTGATCGACAGCCCCAGGCCGCTGCCGCCGTAGCGCCGGCCGATCCCCGCATCGGCCTGCTCGAAAGCGCCGAACAGCCGCGCCTGGGCCGCCGCCTCGATGCCGATGCCGGTGTCCCGCACCTCGCAGCGCAGCAGGATCGAGGCCGCGGTTTCCTCGTCGATGGTCGCGCTCACGGCGACCGAACCGCGCTCGGTGAACTTGATCGCGTTGCCGACGTAGTTCACGAGGATCTGGGCCAGGCGCAGTGCGTCGCCGTTGAGCGTCATCCGCTCCAGCGCCGGCTCGAGTTCGAACGCGAGCGCGAGCCGTTTCGCGACCGCCGCCTCGCCGGTCAGGCTGCGCACCTTGTCGAACACCGACGGCAGGGCGAAATCGAGCTGCGCCAGCGTCACCCGGTCGGCCTCGATGCGGGAGATCTCGAGCACGTCGTTGATCACCTCGAGCAGGTGCCGCGACGCCGTCTCGACGGTCCGCAGCTGCCCGGCGAGGCGGGCGTCCGTCGCCTGCATCAGCGCCAGGCCCGTCAGGCCCAGGATCGCATTCATGGGCGTGCGCAGTTCGTGGCTGAGCGCCGAGAGGAACTTGCTCTTGGAACGGTTCGCCGCCTCGGCGGCCTCGCGCGCCTGCGTCAGCGCGCGCTGGGCCTCCTTGAGCTTCTGGTTCTCGAACAGGACCTGCAGGCCGAGCTGGATGCCGTCGCGGAACTGCTCGAGCAGGCGGCGGTAGACGGTGCTGTACTCGTTGCCGCGTTCGTCGAGGACGCAGATGGTGCCGAAGATCCTGCCGTCGGGCCAGGTCAGCGGCAGCCCGCAATACGAATACATGCCGAGCTTGATGTCGGGATTGTCCGACCAGGCCGGGTCGAGCCGGGCATCGGGCACCAGCAGTTCGCGCCGCGTGTCCATGACCGTCTCGCAATACAGGCCGGTGTCGAGGTCGGCCCGCTCGCCCGGGTGGTAGACATTGCCCGGGTTGCCGCTGCGCACCAGCACCTCGATCTCGTGCGGCCACACCCGCATCACCAGGCCGGCCGGTACCTGCAGCACCTCGGCCATCAGGTCGACCGTCTTCTGCCAGCTCTCCAGCATCGCCGCCGGGATGGCCAGGGTCTCGTGGATGGGGTATTTCGCTGCGGTCTGGTTCATCGGGCGGCCTGGGCTGAACGCTGGCGCGCGGCGCCGATCGATGCGCGCACCACCATGCTGGATGCTTGGTCTTCGGAATGCCTGACTTTCGACTTGACCCTCGATATTCTTTGGTGCAAGAACGGCCCGCCGCATAGACGCAAGTCTAGAAATGGACGGCGGCGCCCCGCCGGGGACGCGGTCCGCGGGCCGCCGGGCGCCCATCCGAACGGATGCCGGTGCTATGCCGATGGCCGCTTGCCCGCGCCCGGGCCGCGGCTCGACACTCCATCCGGTCCGGGCCTCGAAACCCAAACACCGGCCGCCGCGGGCGCGACCCCGTCGCCCGCGGCGGTCTTCAGGATCGCAGCCGCGGGTTCGTCATGCAGTCCCAGCTCATCGAGGCGGAGAACGCCATGCGCGCATCGGATTTCGGCGCCGCCCTCGCGCATGCGCGGGCGGCCGCGGATGCCTGCGCGCGCGCCGGCACGCTGCGCGCCGAGGGCGTGCGGGCGCGGCTGCTGGTCGGCGAGCTGCTGCAGCTCCAAGGCGAGCTCGCGCCGGCGCTGGACTGCCTGACGCGGGCCCTGGCCGACGCGATCGCGATCGACGAGACGGCGCTCATCGTGACGCTGCGCTGCCGCCTCGCCTTCTCGCTCAGCGACAGCCTGGGCCTGTACGAGCAGGCGCTGGCCTACGCCTGCAACGCCTACCGCCTGGCCGATTCGATACGCTTCGAGGAGGGCATCGTGCAGGCGCTGATCCGCATCACCGGCGCCTACGCGCGGGTGGGCGACGCCGACCGCGCCGAGCGCATCGGGCTGCTCGCGCTGTCGTACTCGCGCGACCGCAGCGACGCGCAATTGATCTGGCGTTCGATGACGATGCTGGCCGTGACCTGCAACGTCGTCGCCGACGAGCACGAGCAGCCGAGCGACTACGCGGCCGCAATGCTCGAACGCGGCCTGGTCTATGCACGCCGGGCGCAGCAGTACGCGCTCGCCTGGGGGCGCGGCGACGCGCGCGCGGTGGGCTGCCTGACCCTGGCGGCGGCGCTGGTCCGCGTCGGCCGGCATCGCGACGCGCTGGACGCCCTCGATCGGAGTTGCGCGCTGGCCCGCGACTACGGCCTCGTCGTCGTCGAGCTGGCGGCGCTGCGCGAACGTGCGCGCTGCCTGATCGCCGGCGGCGACCTCGACGCCGCGCAGCGGACCCTGGTGCAGGCCGAGTCGATCCCGGCCTATGCCCAGCATCCGCGCAACCGCCGCCTGATCACGAAGCTGCGCGCCGAATGCTGCAGCCGCCTCGGGCAGGATGCGCTGGCGGCCGAGTACCACGCGGCCCACCGCACCCTGCAGGCCGAGCACGACGCCTCGCGCCGCTCGGCCCTGCAGCGGTACTCGCCCGAACTGCCGGCCTACGAGGACACCTTCGAGATGCTCGAGCGGCTGGCCGACACCGGACAGGCCAGGCTGCTGGCGCAGGGCTCGTGGCGCTGGGCCGCGGACGAGCCGAGCTGAATGCAGACCCTGCCCCCGACCCCCGACGCGCCGGCGCCGCCGCAGCGCGAGCCCGGCGCCGACGCCGTCGCGGAGCCGCGGTTCCCGCTCGACGGCCCGTTCGATCATCCGCGCGCGGCGGCCGGCCCCGCGCCGAGCGCGGACAGCGCGCTGCGGCTGGCGGAGGCGACGATCGCGCGCGGCGACATGGCCACGGCCCTCGAGCTCGCGGGCGCTGCCGTGCAGTCCTGCGCACGCAGCGCGCCGGGGTCGGCCGAGCATGTGCGCGCGCGCGCCGTGCTGGCGCAGGCGTTCGCGCTGGCGGGCGCGGTGCCGCAGTCGCTGGCCGAATACACGGCGGCCCTGGGCGACGCGCGGCGGCTCGGCTCGGCGCTGTGGCTGTGCAAGCTGCACAGCGGCGTCGCCTCGGTGCTCGAGGACGGGCCGGGCCTGTACCGCGACGCGCTGCGCCACGCCTGCACCGCCTACCGCGCCGCCGAGGCGGCCCAGCTCGTGCAGGAGGCCCATCTCGCGCTCGCCCGCATGCTGCTGGCGCTGGCGCGCATCGGCGCGCCCGAGCAGGCCGAACGCCTCGGCCTGGCGGCGCTGGCGCGGTCGCGCGAGGACTACAACAATTTCGACATCCACCGCGTGCTGCACAACCTGGCCGTGGTCTGCACCTGCGGCGGCGACCAGGCCGCGGCGGCACCCGCGCAGGCGGCCGGCTTCCACGAGCGCAGCCTCGACTACGCGCGGCGCGCCTGCCGCATCGCGGCGGTCGAACCCAGCCTCTATGCGCGCCTGGCGACGATGCAGACGCTGGGCACCTCCTGCCTGCGCCTGCAGCGCTACGAAGAGGCCGACGGGCTGCTCGACCGCTGCATCGCCGAGACGCGCCGCCGCGGGCTCAGCCGCATCGAGGTCCCGGCGCTGCGTGACCGCGCCTGGGGCCTGATCGGGCGCCAGCGCCATGCCGACGCGCTGCGCTTCCTCGACCTCGCGCTCAAGATCGCGGCGCCGGTCGGCAACCGCCGCAACCGCAGGCCGCTGCGGGCCATGCGCGCCGCCTGCCTCGCGGCGCTGGGCCGCGGCGGCGAGGCCGATCCGGATCCGGGCGCCTGGCGCGAACGCCAGCGCGCGGAACAGGCGCTCTGCCGCC
>JAGWVB010000372.1 GCA_018971105.1 Burkholderiales bacterium | reverse complement strand
TGTGCCGCTTCTGCACGCGCAAGCGCATGGTGTCGCAGCCCGACGGCTCGGTGCACAAGGACGAGATCGAGCGCTCGATCGACTACATCGCCGGCAACCAGGACATCGACGACGTGCTGCTCTCGGGCGGCGACCCGCTGACGTTCAGCGACGAGCGCCTCGACGAGATCCTCGGCGAGCTGCGCCGCCGCGCCCCGCATGTGCGCTTCCTGCGCATCGGCTCGCGCATGGTCGTGCAACTGCCCACGCGCGTCACGCCCGAGCTCTGCGCCGTGCTCGAGCGGCACCGCGTGCAGATGATCAACATCCACATCAACCACCCGAAGGAGATCACGCCGCTGCTGCGCGAGCGCGTGAAGCTGATCCAGAAGGCCGGCATCATGATGGGCCTGCAGACCGTCTGCCTCAAGGGCGTCAACGACGACGTGGCCGTGATGCGCGAGCTGTTCATGCAGTCACTCGAAATGGGCGTGCGGCCGTATTACGTGTACTCGACCGACATGGTCGAGGGCGCGCACCATTTCATCGTCCCGCACCACCGCATGCTCGAGCTCTACGAGGGCCTGCGCGGCTGGATCAGCGGCCCGGCCGTGCCGACCTTCATCGTCGACGGCCTCGGCGGCCTCGGCAAGCTGCCGATCATCCCGCAGTACGTGCGCGAGGAACTGCGCGCCGACGGCACCGGCACCACGGTCAAATGCCGCAACTACGCCGGCCGGACGGTCGAGATGCCGGGCCTGGGGCTCGACTTCCGCGTCCCCAGCCGCACGAACTAGAGGACCCCGTGCGCCGGCGTCCGCTGCACGGCGCCGCGCTCCGAGACCCCGAGACTCCCCCATGAGCCGCCGATACGAGAACCCGTCGCCCTTCGGCACCCACCGCGTGCTCGAGCCGCCCGGCGTGCTGCCGCAGCCGGCGTGGAAGCTCGACAACGCGATGGCGATCGCCGCCAACGAGATCCTCATCGATGTCGAGACGCTGAACATCGACTCGGCCAGCTTCACGCAGATCAAGGAGCAGGCCGGCGCCGACGCCGATCGCATCGCCGCCGAGGTGCTGCGCATCGTCGGCGAGCGCGGCAAGATGCACAACCCGGTCACCGGCTCGGGCGGCATGCTGATCGGGACCGTGCGCGAGATCGGACCCGCGCTCGCCGGCCGCGACGCCCTGGCCGTCGGCGACCGCATCGCGACGCTGGTGTCGCTGTCGCTGACGCCGCTGCGCATCGATCGCATCGAGGCCGTCCACATCGGGCGCGACCAGATCGAGATCGCGGGACAGGCGGTGCTGTTCGCCTCGGGCCTCTATGCCCGCTTGCCCGACGACATCCCGCGCACGACGGCGCTGGCGATCCTCGACGTCGCCGGCGCGCCGGCGCAGACGGCGCGGCTGGTGAGGACCGGCGACACCGTCGTCGTCATCGGCGGTGGCGGCAAGTCGGGCACGCTGTGCTGCTACCAGGCGCGCCAGTGCGCCGGCGCGCGCGGCACCGTGATCGGCGTTTCGCCCTTCGCGGCCGATTGCGAACGGATGCGCGAACTCGGCTGGGTCGACCAGGCGCTGCAGGTCGATGCGCGCGACGCGGTGGCGCTGATGAACGCCGTCGCCGCGGCCACCGGCGGCCGCATGGCCGACGTGACGATCAACTGCGTCAACATCCAGCACACCGAGATGGGCAGCATCCTGGCCACGCGCGAGGGCGGCCGCATCTATTTCTTCTCGATGGCGACGAGCTTCACCGCCGCGGCGCTCGGCGCCGAGGGCGTGGGCAAGGATGTCGAGATGATCGTCGGCAACGGCTATGCGCGCGGCCATGCCGAACTCGCGCTCGACCTGCTGCGCCGCAGCCCGCGGCTGCGCCGGTTGTTCGAGGAGCTCTACACATGAACGGGCGCCGGCCGGCCTCGCCGCTGTGGCGTCGCATCCGCGACGACGGCATGGCCGTGGTCTCGGTGATGGGCATGACGAAGAACACCGGCAAGACGGTGACGCTGAACCATCTGCTGGCCTGCGCCGCGGCCGACAAGGTCGACGTCGGGCTGACGTCGATCGGCCGCGACGGCGAAGCCTGCGACGCCGTCTATGCGATCCCGAAGCCGCCGGTGCTCGTCTGGCCCGGCACCGTCGTCGCGACGGCGCGCGACACGCTGCTGCGCGCCGGCGTGCGCACGAAGCTGCTCGCCGGCAGCGGAATCGACAGCCCGCTGGGCGAGATCCTGCTCGTCAAGGTGCTCGATCACGGCGAGATGGAGGTCGCCGGCGCCTCGCGCAGCGCCGATCAGCGGCGCGCGATCGAGTCGCTGCGGCGCTGCGGCGCGGCGCAGATCTTCGTCGACGGCGCGCTCGGTCGCAGCCACCATGCCTCGCCGGCGCTGGCCGACGGCGTCGTGCTGGCCACCGGCGCGGCGATCGGCGGCGGCATCGCCGACGTGCTGCGCAAGACGCGCGACCGTCTCGCCATCCTCGCGATCCCCGAGGCCGATGCCGCGCTGCGGGCCGGCTGCGCCGGGCTGTTCGAGGCCCAGGGCGTCGGCCTGTGGACGGCCGATGGCCAGCCGCTGTGGCAGGCGCCGATCGCGAGCCTGAACGCGGCGGCCGAGCTGCTGGCTCAGGACCGCTCGGGGTTCGGCCGCGCCGAGGTCGGCCGCGTCGCCGTCACCGGCGCCGTCGGGCGCCAGCTCTGGGCGGCGCTGCTGACGCTGGCCGAGCGCCACCCCGGCCTCGTCGCCATCGTCGCCGACGGCACGCGGCTGTTCGTCGACGCCACCGACCTCGCGGCGCTGGACGCGCGCGGCGCGCGGCTGCTCGCCTGGCGCGGCATCCGCATCGCCGGCATCACGCTCAACCCGACCTCGCCGCTGGGCGGCCATTTCGACGCCGCCACCTTCCTGGCCTCGGCGCGCGACGCCTGCCCGCGCCATGCCGTGACCGACGTCGTGCTCGAGTCCACGCATCCCACTTCCCTGACCGAACGATCCCCCCATGGCGCAACTGCAGCTTGATCCCGCGGTGATGGACCGCGCCCGCGCGGCCGCGACCCGCATCGCGCGGCGCGTGCGCGACGAGGCGGCGCGCAAGACGACGACCAGCGTCGAACGCGCGACGCTGCGCCTGCTGGGCGTCGACGGCGTCGACGAGAACCAGGTGCCGCTGCCCAACCGCGTCGTCGATCATCTGCGCGCCGCGGGGCTGCTCCCCCATGGCGCGGCGCC
>JAGWVB010000371.1 GCA_018971105.1 Burkholderiales bacterium | reverse complement strand
CCGGCGCCGCGGGCGCTGCCGCTGCCGCGCCGCGGCTGGCACTCCGCGCCTCGCCATCGACCTCGATGCGGATCAGCGTCGCCCCCACCGCCAGCACCTGCCCGACCTCGCCGCCGCGCGCGGTCACGGTGCCGGCCACCGGCGACGGGATCTCGACGTTGGCCTTGTCGGTCATGACGTCGGCCAGCGCCTGGTCCTCCTTGACGACGTCGCCGGGCGCGACATGCCAGGCCACGAGCTCGACTTCGGCGATGCCTTCGCCGAGATCCGGGACCCTGATCAGATGCTCGGCCATGTCATGCCTCCAGCGCCCGCCGCAGCGCGGCGGCGACGCGCGCCGGGCCCGGGAAATAGTCCCATTCCTGGGCATGCGGGTACGGCGTGTCCCAGCCGCAGACGCGCTCGATCGGCGCCTCGAGGTGATAGAAGCAATGCTCCTGCACCAGCGCCGTCAGCTCGGCGCCGAAGCCGCTGCTGCGCGTGGCCTCGTGGACGACGATGCAGCGCCCGGTCTTGCGCACCGAGGCGACGATGGTCGCCAGGTCCAGCGGCCAGAGGCTGCGCAGGTCGACGATCTCGGCGTCGATGCCGGACTCGCGCGCGGCAGCCTCGCAGACATAGACCATCGTGCCGTAGGTCAGCAGCGTGACCGCGCTGCCGCGGCGGTAGACCGCGGCGGACTCGAGCTCGACGCGGTAATGGCCCTCGGGCACCTCGCCCAGCGCATGCTGCGACCAGGGCACGACCGGCCGCTCGTGATGGCCGTCGAAGGGGCCGTTGTAGAGGCGCTTGGGCTCGAGGAAGATGACCGGGTCGTCGCATTCGATGGCCGCGATCAGCAGCCCCTTGGCGTCGCGCGGGTTGCTCGGCATCACGGTGCGGATGCCGCAGACATGGGTGAACAGCGCCTCCGGGCTCTGGCTGTGCGTCTGGCCGCCGTAGATGCCGCCGCCGCAGGGCATGCGGATCGTGATCGGCGCCGTGAAGTCGCCCGCCGAGCGGTAGCGCAGCCGCGCCGCCTCGGAGACGATCTGGTCCGAGGCCGGGTAGAAATAGTCGGCGAACTGGATCTCGACCACCGGCCGCAGCCCGTAGGCGCCCATGCCGACGGCGACGCCGACGATGCCGCCCTCGTTGATCGGCGCGTCGAACACGCGCGACTTGCCGTACCGGGCCTGCAGCCCCTCGGTGCAGCGGAAGACGCCGCCGAAATAGCCCACGTCCTGGCCGAAGACGACGACATCGTCGTCGCGGTCGAGCATCAGGTCCATCGCCGAGCGCAGCGCCTGCACCATCGTCATCGCCGCCACGTCAATCCCCCCTGGCGTGCAGTTCGCGCGCCTGGCGCAGCTGCGCGCGCAGATGCGCCGGCATCGTCGCGTAGACATCCTCGAACATCGATTCGAGCGGCGGGATATGGCCGTCGATCAGCGTGCCGTGGCGCTCGGCCTCCTTCTGCGCCGCCAGCACCTCGGCCTCGATCTCGGCCTGCGCGGCGGCCTGGCGCGCCTCGCTCCAATGGCCGGTCGCGATGAGGTGGCGCTTCAGGCGCTCGATCGGGTCGCCGAGCGGGAAGCGCCGGCTGTCGTCGGCGGGACGGTAGCGCGACGGATCGTCCGAGGTCGAATGCGCGCCGGCGCGGTAGGTCACCCATTCGATCAGCGTCGGCCCGAGGTTGCCGCGCGCGCGCTCGGCGGCCCAGCGCGAAGCGGCGAGCACGGCGAAGAAATCGTTGCCGTCGACGCGCAGCGACGCAATGCCGCAGCCGACGCCGCGCGCGGCGAAGGTCGTCGCCTCGCCGCCGGCGATGGCCTGGAAGGTCGAGATCGCCCATTGGTTGTTGACGACGTTGAGGATCACCGGCGCGCGGTAGACATGGGCGAAGGTGAGCGCGGTGTGGAAATCGCTCTCGGCCGTCGCGCCGTCGCCGATCCAGGCCGAGGCGATGCGCGTGTCGCCCTTGATCGCCGACGCCATCGCCCAGCCCACGGCCTGGATGAACTGGGTCGCGAGGTTGCCCGAGACCGAGAAGAAGCCGCGCCGCTTGTACGAATACATCACCGGCAGCTGGCGTCCCTCGAGCGGGTCGCGCTCGTTCGACATCAGCTGGCACATCATCTCGACCATGTCGACATCGGCACGCGCCAGCAGCAGTCCCTGCTGGCGGTAGGTCGGGAAGCACATGTCGCCGGGCGCGAGCGCCAGCGCATGGGCGCAGGCGACGGCCTCCTCGCCCAGGCATTGCATGTAGAACGAGATCTTCTTCTGGCGCTGCGCGATCAGCATGCGGGCGTCGAAGACGCGCGTGCGCATCATCGCGCGCAGGCCCTGCTCGAGCAGCGCCGGCTCGACCGCCGGGGACCAGGGGCCGACGGCATGACCGGCGTCGTCGAGCACGCGCACGAGGGCATAGGCCAGCGCCTCGGTGTCCCCCGGGGCGACGTCGACCGGCGGCCGCGGCACGGCGCCGGCGGCCGAGAGGTGGAGATAGGAAAAGTCCGTCGCGCAGCCGGGACGGCCGGTGGGCTCGGGCACATGCAGCCGCAGGGGCGGGTGGTTCATCGCGTCTCTCCCGCGCGATCGTGTCGCGCGCCGATTCGGGGCCGGCCGCCGCGGGATCGCCGCGGGCTGCGCCGGAGCCTGCCGAGATTAGCCGAATTCGACCCCCAGGTGCATCCGGTCACGCCGCGTCACCGGCGCGTGGTATACCCCTGCAGAACAGATACAAGTCCAGCCCCTGGACGCCCCACGCCGGCCGTGCCACAACTGATCGAACCGAATTCCGCCGCCGCGGGCATCCACCGCTACCCGGGCTGGGAGCTCCGGGTCGGCGAGCGCAGCCTGCTCGTGGGCGGCGCGCCGGCACGCATCGGGCGGCGCGCCTTCGCGCTGCTGCTGGCGCTGATCGGCGGCCATGGCCGTGCGCTCAGCAAGGACGAGCTGCTCGCCGCGGCCTGGCCCGGCGTGATCGTCGAGGAGAACAACCTCTCGGTGCAGATCGCGACGCTGCGCCGGCTGCTCGGCGCCGATGCGATCGTCAACGTCTCGGGCTACGGCTATCGGCTGGCGCATGCGCCGGTCACCGCGGGGGCCGCCAGGCGCGACGGCGCACCCGAGATCTACGGCCGCGAGGCCGACATCGAATGCCTGCTGAGCAGCGTCGGCAGCGAGCCGCTGGTGACCGTCGTCGGCACCGGCGGCGTCGGCAAGACGACGCTGGC
>JAGWVB010000080.1 GCA_018971105.1 Burkholderiales bacterium | reverse complement strand
GGTTGCAGCAGGCCGGCCTGCAGCGTCAGCAGTTCCTGGGCGTCCTTGACCGACAGGGCGGCCTGGGTCGTCTCGGCGGCTTCGGTGAGCGAGGTCTTGGCGACTTGCAGGTTCAGCTCGACGAGCTTCTCGATGCCTTCGAAGGCCTTGTTGGTCAGACCGAACAGGGTTTCGACGTTGGCCTTCTGGGCGGCCAGGAATTGCTCAGCGGTGAAAGTGGTCATGGAAAGCTCCAGTGAGGTTGAGTGACGAAAGCGAACACCTTGCGGCACTTGCTGGACTACTTATGCTGCGCCGCAACATGAATCGAAGTCTAGGGGAATCCCCGGAGTGGTGCAAGCAGTTTTTGATGCACTGCAACATATTAGGGGGGTCTTCCTAGAATCGCCCCCGTGCTCGCCTTCCACTCGGATCTCCACGCCCCGACGCTGCCGCCCGGCCACCGTTTTCCGATGTCGAAGTACCAGCTCCTGCGCGCAGCGGTGCAGGCGCAACTGCCGGATGTGCGGCTGCTGCCCGCGCCCGCGGCCAGCGAGGGCGAGCTGGCGCTGGCGCATGACCCGGCCTGGATAGCCGCCGTGCTCTCGGGCACGACCACACCGGCGCAGCAGCGCGAGATCGGTTTCCCCTGGTCGCAGCGCATGGCCGACCGTGCGCGCCATTCGGTCGGCGCGACCATCGCCGCCGCGCGCAGTGCGCTGCTGGGCGGCGAGGGCCTGGCCGCGAACCTCGGCGGCGGCACCCACCACGCCTATGCCCACAAGGGATCGGGCTACTGCGTCTTCAATGACGTCGCGGTGGCGGCGCGGCTCATGCAGGCCGAATGGCATCGCCACCGGCGCGCGCTGCTGCGCGTCTTCGTGATCGACCTGGATGTCCACCAGGGCAATGGCACGGCGGCGATCTTCCGCGACGACCCGACGGTGTACACGCTGTCGCTGCACGGCGCGCGCAACTTCCCGTTCCGCAAGGAGGCGGGCGACCGCGATGTCGACCTGCCCGACGGCTGCGGCGACGCGGAATACCTGGCCGCGCTCGAGCGCGCGCTCGCGGCCGCCTGGGCCGACCAGCACGGCGCCGCGCCGGGGCTGGCCTTCTATCTCGCCGGCGCCGACCCGCACGAGGACGATCGCCTCGGGCGCCTGAAGCTCACCCGCGCCGGCCTGGCCGAGCGCGACCGGCGCGTCCTCGCCGCGCTCGCCGAACGGCGCATCCCGGTGGCGCTGACGATGGCCGGCGGCTACGGGCGCGTGATCGAGACCACGGTCGAGATCCAGCGCCGCACGATCGAGATCGCGCTTGCGGCCTGGCGCGACTGGGCCGCGATGCAAAATCGGCCGCATTCGAACCAGGACCGCCCATGACGATCACCCCCGCCTCCACCGCCGCGGTCGACGCCGCGATCGCCAGCCGCCGCTCGGTGCGCGCCTTCCTGCCGACGCCGGTGCCGCGCGCGACGATCGAGCAGATCCTGGCCGTCGCGGCGCGCGCGCCCTCGGGCACCAATACCCAGCCCTGGAAGGTCCATGTGCTGACCGGCGCGGCCAAGACGGCGCTGTCGCGCGACATCCGCGCCGCGCACGACGACCCCGAGGAGCGCGCGCGCCACACCGAGCCCTACGACTATTACCCGACCGAATGGCGCAGCCCCTACATCGACCGCCGGCGCAAGATCGGCTGGGACCTGTACTCGCTGCTCGGCATCGCCAAGGGTGACAAGACACGCATGCACGAGCAGCATGGGCGCAACTACGATTTCTTCGACGCTCCGGTCGGGATGATCTTCACGATCGACGCCGTGATGCGCCAGGGCAGCTGGCTCGACTACGGCACCTTCCTGCAGAACATCATGATCGCCGCGCGCGGCCGCGATCTCGACACCTGCCCGCAGCAGGCGTTCACGCAGTTCCACCGCATCATCGCGCGCCATCTCGGGCTCGCCGACGGCGAACTCGTGGTCTGCGGCATGGCGCTCGGGCACGCCGACCCCGAGGCCGTGGTGAACCGCCTCGTCACCGAGCGCGAGCCGGTCGCGGCCTTCGCGCGCTTCCACGAGTGAGGATCGAGATGAAACCCCGCGTCCTCGTCGCCCGTGCCGTCCCGCCCGCCGTCACCGAGCGGCTGCGGCGCCATTTCGAGGTCGAGGACAACCCCGGCAACGCGGTCTGGAGCCCGGCCGAACTCGCGGCCCGGCTGCAAGGTTGCCAGGGCCTGTTCGCGACCAACAGCGAGCGCATCGACGCGCCGCTGCTCGACGCCTGCCCCGAGTTGCGCGTCGTCGCCAACATGGTCGTCGGCTACAACCATGTCGATGTGGCCGCCTGCACCGCGCGCGGCGTGCTCGTCACCAACACGCCCGACGTGCTGACCGAGACGACGGCCGATTTCGGCTTCGCGCTGATGCTGGCCGCAGCGCGCCGCATGGCCGAGGGCGAGCGGCTGCTGCGGCGCGGCGAATGGAAGCAATGGTCCTTCGACATGCTCACCGGCAGCGACGTCCACGGCGCCACGCTCGGCATACTCGGCATGGGGCGCATCGGCCAGGCCATCGCGCGCCGCGGCGCGCTCGGCTTCGGCATGAAGGTGATCTATCACAACCGCAGCCGCCTCGCGGTCGAGGTCGAGGCCGGTCTCGGCGCGCGCTACGTCGGCAAGGACGAGCTGCTGGCGCAGTCCGACCACCTCGTGCTCGTGCTGCCGTACACGGCGCAGAGCCACCATGCGATCGGCGGCGCCGAACTCGCGCGCATGAAGCCGAGCGCGACGCTGACCAACATCGCCCGCGGCGGCATCGTCGACGACGCCGCGCTGGCGCTGGCGCTGCGCGAGCAGCGCATCGCCGCGGCCGGCCTCGACGTCTTCGAGGGCGAGCCGGCGCTGCACCCGGCGCTGCTCGAGCTGCCCAACGTCGTGCTGACGCCGCATATCGCCAGCGCCACCGTCGCCACAAGGCGCGCGATGGCCGAACTCGCGGCCGACAACCTGATCGCGGCGCTGACCGGCGGCGTGCCGCCGACGCCGGTCAACCCCGAAGTGCGGGTCAGGCCCGCTTGAGCGCCGCGGTGTCGATCGGCAACGAGCGCAGCCGCTGGCCGGTGAGCGCGTAGATCGCGTTCACGACCGCCGGCGCGATCGGCGGCGTGCCCGGCTCGCCGATGCCGCTGGGCGGCTCGTTGCTGGCGACGATGTGCACCTCGACCTGGGGCATCTCGTTCATGCGCAGCACCGGGTAGTCGTTGAAATTGCCCTGCTCGATGCGGCCGTCCTTGTAGCTGATGCGGCCGTAGAGCGCGGCCGACAGGCCGTAGACGATCGCGCCCTCGATCTGGCGCTCGATCGTGAGCGGATTGACGGTGCGCCCGCAGTCGACGGCGGCGACGACGCGGTGCACGCGCGGCCGCCCCTCGGCGTCGACCGAGACCTCGGCGACCTCGGCGACGTAGCTGCCGAAGCTCGCGACGACGGCGATGCCGCGCGCGCGCCCGGCCGGCAGCGGCTGGCCCCAGCCGGCCTTGTGCGCCGCGAGTTCGAGCACCGCCTTGTGGCGCGGCGAATCGCCGAGCAGCGCGCGCCTGAATTCGAACGGGTCCTGCTTGGCCGCGGCGGCCAGCTCGTCGATGAAGCCCTCGCTGAAGAAGCTGTTCTGCGAATGGCCGACCGAACGCCAGAACCAGACCTGCGGCCCCGGTTCGTCGCGGCCGTAGGCGATATGCTGGTTCGGGATCGCGTAGGGATGGTCGACGAGGCCCTCGAGCGCCATCGAGTCGACGCCGCTGGGCGGGATCGACAGAAAGCCCGAGGCGGCCATGATCGATGGCGAGCCGACGCCGGCCTTGAGGGCGACCGGCCGGCCCTGGGCATCGAGCCCGGCCTCGAACACGGCGACCGAGGCCGGGCGGTAGTACTGCGCCGCCATGTCGTCCTCGCGCGTGTACATCAGCTTCACGGGCTGGCCGCTGATCTTGCTCAGCAGCGTCGCGTCGACGGCGAAATCGGGCGCGAAGCGGCGCCCGAAGCCGCCGCCGAGCATCAGCGTGTGGACCTTGACCTGGCCCGGGGCGACCTGGGCGACCTGGCCCAGGATGCCCTGCGCCGGTCCCTGGCTCTGGGTGCCGGCCCAGATCTCGACCGTCGCGTCGGGTCCCGTGCCCTGGACCCAGGCGGTGCAATTCATCGGCTCCATGCAGGCATGGGCGAGGTAGGGCGCCTCGTAGCGCGCCTGCACCTGCTGCGCCGCGCCGGCGAGCGCCGGCTGCAGCTGGCCCTTGTCGAGCGCGACGGCGCCGGCGGCGCGCGCGGCGGCGTCGAGCCGCTGGCTGATCGTCGCGCTGTCGGGCGTGGCGCCGTCGCCAAGGTCCCATTCGACGCCGAGCGCATCGCGCCCCTGCTTGGCGGCCCAGTAGCCGGTGGCGAGCACCGCGACGCCGCTGGGCAGGGCGATGACCTGCTGCACGCCGGGCACGGTGCGGGCCTTGGCCTCGTCGTAGGGCTTGGGCTTGGCGCCCTTGTTGGGCGCGCGCGCCATCACGGCGACGAGCAGGCCCGGCACCTGGGCGTCGATGCCGAAGCGCGCCTTGCCGTCGGTCTTGTCGGGCGAGTCGAGGCGCTTGGTCGGCTTGCCGATGATCTTGAAGGCCATCGGATCCTTGAGCCGGGGCTGCGTGGGCACCGGCAGCTTCGATGCCGCGGCTGCGAGATCGCCGTAGCCCAGCTTCTTGCCGCCGGGGCCGTGCACCTGGCCCTGGTCGGTGCGCAGCTGATCGGCGCCCACGCCCCATCGCGCCGCCGCCGCGGCGACGAGCATCTCGCGCGCCGCGGCGCCGACCCGCCGCAGCGGCAGGTAGAAGGCGCGGATCGTCGCCGAACCGCCCGTGCCCTGCATGCCGAAGGCCGGGTTGTTGTAGGCCTTGTCGGCCGGCGCCTGTTCGACCTGGACGCGGCTCCAGTCGGCGTCGAGCTCGTCGGCGACGAGCATCGGGATCGCCGTCAGCACGCCCTGGCCCATCTCGGACGAACCGCACAGGATCGTGACCTTGCCGTCGCTGGCGATGCGCAGCCAGGCGTTCATCGTCGTCGAGGTCGCCGCCGCGGCGGCGCGCGCGGTCTTGTCCAGCGTCGGCAGCGCGAAGGCGACGACGAGCGCGCCACCGCTCTGGATGAAGGCGCGGCGGGAGGTTTGCACGGTGCTCATGTCAGGCCTTGCGCAGCGTGGCCGCGGCGTCGTGGATGGCGGCGCGGATATGGTTGTAGGTGCCGCAGCGGCAGATGTTGCCGCTCATCGCGGCGTCGATGTCGGCGTCGTCGGGGTGGTGGTTCTTCGCCAGCAGCGCGCAGGCGCTCATCACCTGGCCCGACTGGCAATAGCCGCATTGCGGCACGTCGTGGGCGACCCAGGCCGCCTGCACCGCTTGGCCCGCGCGCGTCGCGCCGACGGCCTCGATCGTCGTCACCTTGCGCCGGCCGACGGCCGAGATCGGGGTCACGCAGCTGCGCACGGCCTGGCCGTCGATATGCACCGTGCAGGCGCCGCACAGCGCCGCGCCGCAGCCGAATTTGGTGCCCTGCAGCTGCAGGTTCTCGCGCAGCGCCCACAGCAGCGGCATCTCGGGCGGCGCATCGACCTGGACGGTCTTGCCATTCACATGAAGTTGGGTCACCGGGGGCTCCTGTCGGTCGTCTGGGGATGTCTGGGGTTAGGGCCGCGAGGCTACTCGATTGCGCCGATTTCTGCAGTGACAATGGGGCGATGGCTGATCGGATCGTCTACGTCGTGCTGGCGCTGCTCGCGCTCAACCTGCTGCTGCTGCTGTGGCTGGCGCTGCGCCGCGGCGACGAGCGCGTGCCGACGCTCGTCGAGCGCCTCGAGCGCGAGCTGCGCGACGAGCTCGGCCGCCAGGGCCAGGGCACGCGCGGCGACCTGGCGCAGTTCCAGCACCTGCTGCTGGCGCAGAGCGGCGATGCGGCGCGCACGCAGAACGAGCAGATCGACGCCTTCCGCGGCCAGCTCGTCGCCGCGCAGGCGCGCAGCGATGCCGCGCTGAGC
This sequence comes from Burkholderiales bacterium, assembly GCA_018971105.1. GTDB lineage: Bacteria > Pseudomonadota > Gammaproteobacteria > Burkholderiales > Burkholderiaceae_C > Rubrivivax. The sequence continues at coordinate 10,933 of JAGWVB010000080.1, read as the reverse complement.
CAGTTCGGACAGGCCCTGGGCGAGAACCTGCGCGCGCTCGCCGAGGCCAACGAGCGCCGCCTCGCCGACGTGCGCCAGGCCGTCGACGCGCGGCTGCAATCGCTGCAGGAGGGCAACGAGCGCAAGCTCGACCAGATGCGCGCCACCGTCGACGAGAAGCTGCAGGCGACGCTGGAGACGCGCCTGGGCGAGAGCTTCAAGCAGGTCGCCGACCGCCTCGAGCAGGTGCACAAGGGCCTGGGTGAGATGCAGACGCTGGCGCGCGACGTCGGCGCGCTCAACCGCGTGCTGACGAACGTCAAGACGCGCGGCGTCTTCGGCGAGGTCCAGCTCGCGGCGCTGCTCGAGCAGGTCTTCACGCCCGAGCAGTACGCGACCAACGTCGCGACGGTGCCGGGCAGCGCCGAGCGCGTCGAGTTCGCGATCCGCCTGCCCGGGCGCGCGGTCGAGCAGGGCGGCAACACGGCCGCGCCGCTGTGGCTGCCGATCGACGCCAAGTTCCCGCGCGAGGACTACGAGCGGCTGCTCGACGCCGCCGAGCGCGCCGATGCCGCGGCGCTCGAGACGGCGGCGAAGGCGATCGAGAACCGGCTCAAGCTCGAGGCGCGCAGCATTCGAGACAAATACGTCTCGCCGCCGCACACGACCGATTTCGCGATCCTCTTCGTGCCCACCGAGGGCCTGTACGCCGAGGCGCTGCGCCGCCCCGGCCTGGCCGAGACGCTGCAGCGCGACTACAAGGTGATGCTGGCCGGGCCGACGACGCTGCTGGCGCTGCTCAACAGCCTGCAGATGGGCTTCCGCACGCTGGTGCTGGAGAAGCGCTCGGCCGAGGTCTGGGAGGTGCTGGGCGCGGTGAAGACCGAGTTCGGCAAGTTCGGCGACGTGCTGGCGAAGACGCGCAAGAAGCTCGAGGAGGCCAGCAACACGATCGACCAGGCCGAGACGCGCACGCGCGCGATGGCGCGCCAGCTGCGCACGGTCGAGGCGCTGCCCGAACCGCGCGCGGCGCAGCTGCTGCCCGGTGTTGCGGCCGACGACGACGAGGCGGGCTGACGCCGCCTGCCCGCGGCCCGGAAGCCGCGTCTGAAGCCGCGCCTAGAAGCGGATGCCTCCGGGCTGCGCCGGCGGGTTCGGCGCCGGCGGCGGCGCCGGCTGGCGCTTCGGCGCCTCGGGCGCCGGCGGCGTGGCCGCATGCGCGACCATCGGCGTGGCGCGCGGCAGCGGCCAGTTCGGCGGCAGCTTGGACGTGCGCGGGTAGCCGGCGGCGTCGAGGTAGGTGTTCCAGTCGCCCTCGTTGAGGCCGCGCAGCGCCTGGTTGCCGATCGCCAGCGCCGGCAGCGTGCGGCCGCCGACGGCGGCATCGAGCGCGCGCGCGTCGGCGTCGGTCGCGATCAGGCGCTCGCTGTACGGGATGCCGCGGCGCTGCAGCAGCTGGCGCCCGCTGTCGCAGGGCGGGCAATCGGCCGTCGTGTACAGCGTGACCGGGTAGTCCTGCACCGGTTTGCGCAGTTCGGCCGGCAGCTCGGGCCCGTTCGACGGCGCGGTGATGGTGCCGTCGTGCATCGGCGTCACGCGCAGGTTCGCGTCGGCCGGCGGCCGGTCGGTGTAGCTGATGCTGCCGTCCGGATTGACGACCTTGTACTGCGCCAGCGCGGCGGCGGCCGGCAAGGCCAGCAGCGCCGCCAGCAGCAGCTGCGGCAGCGGCAGACGGCGGGGGATCGGTGCGAAGGTGGGCATGGCGCTTGAGCCGTTCGGTAAAGGGTGGAATCTAGCCCAGCCGGGGTGTGCGCTCAAGCGCCGTCACGGGCGCCGTTCGCTCAGGCCCTGGTGGCGCAGCAGCGCCTCGTGGCTGGGGGCGCGGCCGCGGAAGGCGATGAAGCTCTCGAGCGCGGGCCGGCTGCCGCCGACGGCGAGGATCTGGTCGCGGTAGCGCGCTCCGGTGGCGGGGTCGAGCAGGCCCGCCTCCTCGAACGCCGCGTAGGCGTCGGCCGACAGCACCTCGGCCCAGGCGTAGCCGTAGTAGCCGGCGGCATAGCCGCCGTCGAAGAGATGGCCGAAGCTGTGCGCGTAGCGGTCGAACGGCGGCGCGGCGACGACCTGGATCTCGGCCTGGACCTCGGACTGGATCGCGAGCACGCGTTCGGCGGCGGCCGGCTCGGCGTGCAGCCGCATGTCGAACAGCGCGTATTCGCATTGCCGCAGCAGCCGCAGTCCGGTCTGGAAATGGCGCGCCGCGATCATGCGGTCGTAGAGGTCGCGCGGCAGCGGCTCGCCGGTGTCGACATGGCAGCTCAGGCCGCGCAGGACCTCCCATTCCCAGCAGTAGTTCTCCATGAACTGGCTCGGCAACTCGACGGCGTCGCCCTCGACGCCGGCGATGCCGGCGACGCCGATCTCGTCGACCTGGGTCAGCATGTGATGCAGGCCATGGCCGAATTCGTGGAACAGCGTGATCAGGTCGTCGTGCGTGAGCAGCGCCGGCCGGCCTTCGATCGGCGGCGCGAAATTGCAGATCAGGTGCGCGACCGGCAGCTGCAGCCCGCCCTCGGGGCGCCGCCAGCGTCCGCGGCAGTCGTCCATCCAGGCCCCCGCCTGCTTGCCGGCGCGGGCGTAGGTGTCGAGATAGAACGCGGCCACCGGTGCACCGCCGCGCAGGACCTCGAAATAGCGCACCGAGGGGTGCCAGACCGGCGCCGTCGCGGGTCGGATCGCGACCCCGAACAGCGTCTGCACGAGTCCGAACAGGCCCTGCAGCACGCGCGGCTCGGTGAGGTAGGGCTTCACGTCCTCGCCGCTGAAGCGGTAGCGCGCCTGCTTGAGCTTCTCGCTCGCATAGGCGCGGTCCCAGGCCTGGAGCCCGGGCAGGCCGAGCTCGGTCGCGGCGAAGGCGGCGAGCTCGGCGACCTCGCGTTCGGCATGGGGACGCGCGCGCCGCGCGAGGTCGCGCACGAAGTCCAGCACCGCGCGCGGCGAGCGCGCCATCTTCGGCGCGAGCGCGAAGGTGGCGTAGTCCGGATAGCCGATCAGCGCCGCCTCCTCCTGGCGCAGCGCGAGCAGTTCGCGCATCGCCGCGCTGTTGTCCTGTGCGGGCGGGCCGAATTCGCTCGCCCGCGTCGCGTAGGCGCGCAGCAGCGTCGCGCGCAGCTCGCGATCGTCGGCGTGCCTCATCAGCGGCAGGTAGCAGGGCAGTTGCAGCGTCAGGCGGTGGCCGGCGACACCCGCCGCCGCCGCGGCGTCGCGCGCGGCGCGCTGCACGTCGTCGGGCACGCCCGCGAGCCGTTCGGCGCCGACATCGAGCGCGTAGGCGTCGGTGGCATCGAGCACGTGGTCGCCGAACTGCTGCGACAGCGTCGCCATGCGGTCCTGGATCGCGGCATGGCGCGCGCGCGCCGGGCCCTCGAGCTCGGCGCCGCCGAGGACGAAATCGCGCAGCGCATGGGCCAGCACCTGGCGCCGCGCCGGACTCAGCGCCGCCGCGGCCGGGCTTGCGGCGAGCGCCTTGTACTTGGCGTACAGGCGCGCATCGGCGCCCAGGCGGGTCATGAAGTCGACGACCCGGGGCAGGGCCTCGGCGTGGGCGGCGCGCAGCGCCGGCGTGTCGACGACGGCCTGCAGGTGGCGCACATGGCCCCAGGTGCGCTGCAGGCGCTCGACCGGCACGTCGAGCGCGAGCGCGAGCGCGTCGTAGTCGGCCGCGACTTCGGGGCCGACGGCGCGCTCGAGCGCGGCATCGGCGGCCGCGAGCAGGTGGTCGATCGCCGGCGCGACATGTTCGGGCCGGATCGCCGCGTAGTCCGGGCTGTCGGCGAGCAGCGGGTTCGCTTCGAGGCTGCTCATCCGGCGGTCCCGGCCCCAACGGCATTTTCGGCAGCTTCGGCCGCCTGCAGCGTGTTGACGAGCAGCATCGTGATCGTCATCGGCCCGACCCCGCCCGGCACCGGCGTGATCCAGCCCGCGACCTCGCGCACGCCGGCGTAGTCGACGTCGCCGCAGAGCTTGCCCTCGGCATTGCGGTTCATGCCGACGTCGATGACGATCGCGCCCGGCTTGACCATCGGCGCCGTGAGCGTGTTGCGGCGGCCGACGGCGGCGACCACGACATCGGCCGCGCGCGTGTGCACGGCGAGGTCGGGCGTGGCGCTGTGGCAGATGGTGACCGTGGCATGGGCCTGCAGCAGCAGCAGCGCCATCGGCTTGCCGACGGTGTTGCTGCGGCCGATGACGACCGCGTGCCGGCCCCTGAGCGCGACGCCGGTGCTCTCGATCAGCTTCATGCAGCCGTAGGGCGTGGCCGGACGCAGGCCGGGCAGGCCGCTCATCAGCGCGCCCGCCGAATGGACCGAGAAGCCGTCGACGTCCTTGTCGGTGGCGATCGCGGCGATCACCTTCTGCGGGTCGATGTGGCGCGGCAGCGGCATCTGCACGAGGATGCCGTGGATGGCCGGATCGGCGTTGAGTGCGGCGATGCGCGCCAGCAGTGCCGCTTCGGCCAGCGATGCGTCGTAGCGCTCGAGCACCGAATGCAGGCCGTGCTCCTCGCAGGCCTTGACCTTGTTGCGCACGTAGACGGCGCTGGCCGGGTCGTCGCCGACGAGGATCACCGCCAGGCCGGGTCTGCGCCCCTGCGCCATGAGGGCGGCGGCGCGCAGGCCGACCTCGCTGCGGATCTGTCGTGACAGCGCGATGCCGTCGATGAGTTGTGCGGTCATGGCTCGGTGGCTGAAATGAGCGAGGCCGCGCGAGCGGCCTCATCCGGGGCTAGACGGGCGGCGGGCTCAGGACTTCGAGAGCGCGCCGAGGGCGATCTTGAGCAGATCGGCCACGGTGTTGGCGTTGAGCTTTTCCATGATGTTCGCGCGATGCGCCTCGACCGTCTTGATGCTGATGCCCAGGTCGTCGGCGATCTGCTTGTTGAGCCGGCCGGCGACGATGCGCTCGAGCACCTGGCCCTCGCGCGTCGTCAGGCGCGACAGCAGCGCGTCGCGGCTGGCCTGTTCCTGGTGCTGGCTGAAGGCGCTGCGCGCCTGCTCAAGCATGCGCTCGACGAGGCCGAGCAGTTCCTCTTCCTTGAACGGCTTCTCGATGAAATCCATCGCGCCCTTCTTCATCGTCGTCACCGCCATCGGCACGTCGCCGTGGCCGGTGATGAAGACGATGGGCAGCGGGCTCTTGCGTTCGAGCAGGCGGTCCTGCAGTTCGAGGCCGGTCATGCCGTCCATGCGGATGTCTGCGATCAGGCAGGCGACCTCGCGCGGGTCGAAGCGGGCGAGGAAGGATTCCGAGGAATCGAAGCACTTGACGCGGTAGTCCTTGCCTTCGAGCAGCCACTGCAGGGAGTCCCGAACCGCTTCGTCGTCGTCGACGACGTAGACAGTGCCCTTCTTCGGTATCAGGCTCATACGATGTTGCGGGCGTTGTGGCGCCTAGGAGTTCGTCGAAGTCTCGCCCTCGGGCGAGGTGGCAGCGGCCTCGGTGCGGGCCGACGAATCGACCGGCAACGTGAACGAGAAGCGGCAGCCCACGGCCTGGCTGCCATTGTAGAGGTTCTGCGCCCGCATCCGGCCGCGGTGGCTCTCGACGATCGAGCGGCACAGGCTGAGCCCGATCCCCAGCCCCTCGGGCTTGGTCGAGAAGAAGGCCTCGTAGAGGCGGTCGATCATCTCGTCCTTGATGCCCGGGCCCATGTCGGTGACGCTGAACTCGATCACGCCGCCTTCCTCGGCCGTGTGGCGCGGCACCACGCGCAGCTCGATGTGGCGGCGCGCCGGCGGCAGTTGCGCACTGTCGATCGCCTCGGCCGCGTTCTTCAGCAGGTTCAGCACGACCTGCTCGATCAGGATGGGGTCGACGAGGATCGTCGGCAGGCGCTGCGCGACATAGGTGTGGATCGCGACATGGCGCCGCCGCAGCTCGATGCCGGCGAGGTCGACCGCGTCCTCGACGATCTGGCGCGCCTGCGCCGGCTGGCGCTGCGGCTCGCTGCGCTTCACGAAGGCGCGGATGCGGTGGATGATCTGGCCCGCGCGCTCGGCCTGGCGCGCCGTCTTCTGCAGCGCGGCGATGAGGTCGTCCTGCTGGATCGTCGCCGCCTGCACGCGCGAGACCATGCCGTTGCAGTAGTTCGTGATCGCCGTCAGCGGCTGGTTCAGCTCATGCGCGACCGAGGACGCCATCTCGCCCATCGTCACGAGCCGGCTCGTCACCTGCGCCTTCTCGGCCTGCGCCGCCGCCTGCTCCTCGGCGCGCAGGCGCGCCGTGATGTCGGTGGCGATCAGCATCTGCGCCAGGCGGCCGTCGGTCCATTGCAGGTAGCGCGAGCGCACGTCGAACCACTTCTGCAACGCCTCGACGTAGACCTCGCGCGGATGGGTGCCGGCCTCGGTCAGATCCTGGGTCGGCAGGCCCGACAGGCCGTCGACCTCGTCGAGGTGGTCGGTGCTCCCGGCGGCGGCCGTCGCGCCGACGGCGCTGCCCGCCATCAGCTGGTGGCCGCCGGCATCGCCGCCGAACCACAGCCGGTACGAGCGGTTCGCGAACAGCAGCTCGCCCTGCTGCACCGAGAGCACCGAGACCGAGGCGTCGAGCCCCTCGAGCACGGTCGTGAAGCGCTCGTGCGAGGCCGAGAGCTGGTCGCGGATGCGCTTGGCCTCGGTGATGTTGGTGACCGAGGTCATCCAGCCCGTCTGCTGGCCGCGCGGGTCGATCAGCGGGCTGACGTACATGCGGGCGTCGAACAGCGTGCCGTCCTTGCGCATGACCTTGACCTCGATGCCGCCGCTCGGGCTGCGGCCCTGCAGTTCCTGCTGCAGCAAGCGGCTGTTCTCCTCGATGCGGTCGGGCGGCCAATAGGGGTAGGGCGGCAGGATGCCGACCATCTCCTGGCTCGCGAAGCCGGTCATCTGGCAGAACGCGGCATTGACGTAGGTGATGTGGCCCTCGAGATCCATCGCGCGCATGCCGGTGGGCATCGAGTTCTCCATCGCGCGCCGGAAATTCGTCTCCGCCACGAGCGCGCCCTGGATCTGCGAGCGCCGCCGCATGTGGCGCCAGCTGCCCAGCAGCATCCAGACCGTCAGGATCGAGAGCGCGACGACCATCCAGAACAGCGTGTTGTTGACGAGGCCGATGCTCGTGCGCCAGCCCTGGCCGCGCAGGCGCAGGCCGTTGAGCACGGGCGTGAGCGGCGCGTCGCTGAACAGCGGCGAGCGCCGGCTCGCCTGGCCCGGCATCGCGGTGATGGTCGCGGCCAGCAGGTGCTTGTTCTCGTCCAGCACCGAGATCATGTGGCGCTGCGCCACATCGGAGGGCACGAAGTGGCGCACCAGCGATTCGATCGAGTATTCGGCGACGAGCGCGCCGGCGAACGCGTTGTGGTCGCTGAGCGGGATGTACAGCTGGAACACGGCGGCGCCGGTGCTGCCGGGGAAGGCGTGCGAATAGACCGGCGCGCGGCTCTCGCGCGCGGCGCGGAAGGCGGCCTCGGCGGCGCTGCCCTGGCCCGCGACCGGCAGCGTCGGCTGCGGCTGGTCGGCGCCGCTGCTGGCCTCGTAGAGCATGCCCCAATGCGTGGCCTTGATCTGGCGCTGCGCGTCGAGCCAGGTGAGGTGGGTGACCTCGGGCCGATCGCGCACGAAGGCGCGCGCCTGCTGGTCGAACGCGTCGGTGCTGGTGGCCTGCGGCACCAGTTCGCGCGCCATGCGGATCAGATGCTCCTGGTTCTGGATCAGGTGCAGGCCGATCTGCTGCTGCGTGATCTCGGTGTCGCGCTTGACCGATTCGCTCTCGCGTTCGGTCTCTTCGTTGCGCAGATACCAGAAGGCGGAAATGATCGCGGCCAGGAACAGCAGCACCGACAGCAGCGGGGCCAGTGTCGCGAAGCGGTCCTGGCGCGCGAGCGACTGGCGCCGCCACCAGCTGTCGATGAGGCGTTGGGCGGTGGGCAGCGGGGCGGCAGGAGCCTGGGTCGGCGGCATCGTCGGATTATCCGGGGCCGCTCGGGTGGCTCAGTGCATTTCGCATTGTGATATTGATGCGCACTATTTGAAATTTTGAGCGACTGTGGCAGACTCGCAGTCCATCGTCGAAGAGACCACAAAGGAGACATGCATGTCAGCGATGCCCGAGCCCAGCCGCGCCGCCCCGGACCACGACACCGACGCCCAGGAAACCCGTGAATGGCTCGACGCGCTCGAGGCCGTGATCGGCAGCGAAGGCCCCGAGCGCGCGCATTTCCTGCTCGAGCAACTGCTCGGCCACGCGCGCGAGCACCAGATCGACCGGCCGTTCTCGGCCAACACCGCCTACGTCAACACGATCCCGCCCGAGCAGGAGGAGCGCAGCCCGGGCAACCTCGACCTCGAAGGCCGGCTGCGCGCCTACATGCGCTGGAACGCGATGGCGCTGGTCGTCAAGGCCAACCGCCTGCACCCGGCCGACGGCGGCGACCTCGGCGGCCACATCGGCAGCTTCGCCTCGCTGGCGCACATGTTCGCGGCCGGCTTCAACCACTTCTGGCATGCCGAGAGCGACGACCACGGCGGCGACCTGCTCTACATCCAGGGCCACAGCGCCCCCGGCATCTACGCCCGCGCCTACATGGAAGGCCGCATCACCGAGGAGCAGATGCTCAACTTCCGCCAGGAGGTCGGCGGCAAGGGCCTGTCGAGCTATCCGCACCCGAAGCTGATGCCCGAGTTCTGGCAGTTCCCGACCGTCTCGATGGGCCTGGGCCCGCTGATGTCGATCTACCAGGCGCGCTTCCTCAAGTACCTGCACGCGCGCGGCATCGCCGACACCTCGAAGCGCAAGGTCTGGGTCTTCCTCGGCGACGGCGAGATGGACGAGCCCGAGAGCCTGGGCGCGATCGGCCTGGCGGCGCGCGAGAAGCTCGACAACCTGATCTTCGTCGTCAACTGCAACCTGCAGCGCCTGGACGGCCCGGTGCGCGGCAACAGCAAGATCATCCAGGAGCTCGAAGGCACCTTCCGCGGCGCCGGCTGGAACGTCATCAAGCTCATCTGGGGCAGCAACTGGGACCCGCTGCTGGCACGCGACAAGGACGGCGCGCTGCGCAAGCTGATGCTCGACACGCTGGACGGCGACTACCAGGCCTTCAAGGCCAACGACGGCGCGTTCGTGCGCAAGAACTTCTTCGCGCGCGATCCGCGCACGCTCGAGATGGTCGCCAAGATGAGCGACCAGGACATCTGGAACCTGCGCCGCGGCGGGCACGACGCGGCCAAGGTCTACGCCGCCTTCCACCGCGCCAACGGCCATGTCGGCGAACCGACGGTGCTGCTGGTGAAGACGGTCAAGGGCTGGGGCATGGGCAGCGCGGGCGAGGGCAAGAACACCGTGCACCAGGCCAAGAAGCTCAGCGACGAGGCGATCCGCTTCTTCCGCGACCGCTTCAACATCCCGATCCCCGACGCCGAACTGCCCAAGATCCCGTTCTACAAGCCGGCCGACGACACGCCCGAGATGAAGTACCTGCACGAGCGCCGCGCCGCGCTCGGCGGCTACCTGCCCAAGCGCCGCACGCATGCCGACGAGCACTTCACCGTGCCCTCGCTCGAGACCTTCAAGGCCGTGCTCGAGCCGACCGCCGAGGGGCGCGAGATCAGCACCACGCAGGCCTATGTGCGCTTCCTGACCCAGCTGCTGCGCGACAAGGCGCTGGGGCCGCGCGTCGTGCCCATCCTCGTCGACGAGGCGCGCACCTTCGGCATGGAGGGGCTGTTCCGGCAGATCGGCATCTACAACCCCGCGGGCCAGAACTACACGCCGGTCGACAAGGACCAGGTGATGTACTACCGCGAGGACAAGGCCGGCCAGATCCTGCAGGAGGGCATCAACGAGCCGGGCGGCATGGCGAGCTGGATCGCCGCGGCGACCTCGTACGCGACGAACAACCGCATCATGATCCCGTTCTACATCTACTACTCGATGTTCGGGTTCCAGCGCGTCGGCGACCTCGCCTGGGCCGCCGGCGACATGCAGGCGCGCGGCTTCCTGCTCGGCGGCACGAGCGGGCGCACGACGCTCAACGGCGAGGGCCTGCAGCACGAGGACGGCCACAGCCACATCCTGGCCGGCACGATCCCGAACTGCGTCAGCTACGACCCGACCTTCGCGCACGAGGTGGGGGTGATCCTGCACCATGGCCTCAAGCGCATGGTCGAGAAGCAGGACAACGTCTACTACTACATCACGCTGCTCAACGAGAACTACCCGATGCCTGGCCTCAAGCCCGGCACCGAGGCCCAGATCATCAAGGGCATGTACCTGCTCGAGGAGGGCGCGAAGAACGGGCTACCGAAGGGCCCCTCCGGGTCCGCGCGCGTGAACCTGCTGGGCAGCGGCACGATCCTGCGCGAGAGCCAGGAGGCGCGGAAGCTGCTCGAGGCCGACTGGGGCGTGGCCGCCCATGTCTGGAGCTGTCCCAGCTTCAACGAGCTGGCGCGCGACGGCCAGGACGCCGAGCGCTGGAACCTGCTGCACCCGACCGCCGAGCCGCGCGTGCCCTTCGTGGCACAGCAGCTGGGCGCCCATGCCGGGCCCGTCGTCGCGTCGACCGACTACATGAAGGCCTACGCCGAGCAGATCCGCGCCTACATACCCAAGGGCCGCAGCTACAAGGTGCTGGGCACCGACGGCTTCGGGCGCAGCGACTTCCGCAGCAAGCTGCGCGAACACTTCGAGGTCAACCGCCACTACATCGTGGTCGCGGCGCTGAAGGCGCTGGCCGACGAGGGCGCGCTGCCGGCCGCCAAGGTGGCCGCGGCGATCCAGAAATACGGCATCGCTGCCGACAAGGTCAACCCGCTCTACGCCTGACCGCGTCCAGCCTCGTCAACAACAAGCAAACGGAGACAGGCCATGGCGTTGGTCGAAGTGAAGGTGCCCGACATCGGTGACTTCAAGGACGTGG
>JAGWVB010000079.1 GCA_018971105.1 Burkholderiales bacterium | reverse complement strand
CGCTGCCGCTGCGCGCCGCGCCGCCGCCGCGCGACACGCTGGTGATCGCGATGGCCTTCGACGACATCATCACGCTCGACCCGGCCGAGACCTTCGAGATCTCCACCGGCGAGCTGATGGGCAACTGCTACGAACGCCTGCTGCGCTACGACGTCGACGATCCGACGCGCCTGGTGCCCGAGCTCGCGCAGGCCTGGAGCGTCTCCGGCGACGGGCTGAGCTACCGCTTCGACCTGCGCCCGGGCCTGCGCTTCGCCTCGGGCAACCCGCTCACGGCCGACGATGTCGCGTTCTCGCTCCAGCGCGCCGTGCGCATGGACCGGGCGCCGGCCTTCATCCTGACCCAGTTCGGCCTCACGAAGGACAACGTGGCCGCGCGCGTGCGCGCCGTCGCGCCGCTGACGCTGACGATCGCGACCGACAAGGCCTATGCGCCGTCGCTCGTCTACAACTGCCTGACGGCCAATGTCGCGGCCGTGGTCGACCGCGCGCGGGTGCTGGCGCACGAGCGCGACGGCGACCTCGGCGCCGGCTGGCTGCGCAACCATGGCGCCGGTTCGGGGCCGATGTGGATCCGCGAATGGCGCGCCAACGAGATCGTCACGCTCGAACGCAACGACCTCTTCCACGGCCCGAAGGCGCTGCCGCTGCGCGTCATCTACACCCATGTCAAGGAGCCGGCATCGCAGCGCCTGCAACTGTTGCGCGGCGATGTCGACATCGCGCGCAATCTCACGCCGCAGGACCTCGACGCGCTCGCCGGCCGACCCGACATCCGCATCACCGCGACGCCGCAGGGCACGGTGTTCTATGTCAGCCTGAACCAGAAGCACCCCATCCTGCGCCGGCCCGAGGTGCGCGAGGCCTTCAAGTGGCTGGTCGACTACGAGGCCATCGGCCGCACGCTGATCCGCCACATCGGCGTCGTGCACCAGAACTTCATCCCGCTGGGCATGCTCGGCGCGGTGGCCGAGAACCCGTTCAGGCTCGACATCCCGCGCGCCCAGGCGCTGCTCGCGCGCGCCGGCGTGGGCGACGGCTTCAAGGTCACGATCGACATGCGCTCGTCGCAGCCGGTGCAGGGCCTGACCGAGGCCTACCAGCAGATGCTGCAGCGGGTGGGCATCCGGCTCGAGATCCTGCCCGGCGACGGCAAGCAGACGATCACGATCTACCGCAACCGCGCGCACGACCTGTACATCGGCCAATGGTCGGCCGATTACTGGGACCCGCACAGCAATGCCGACACCTTCGCGCGCAACCCCGACAACGGCGACCATGCGCAGGACCGCCCGCTGGCCTGGCGCAACGCCTGGGACATCCCGCAGCTGACGCGAATGTCCGACGCGGCGGCGCTCGAGCGCGACCCGGGCCGGCGCGCGCGCCTGTACGAGGCGATCCAGGCCGAATTCAGGCGCAGCAGCCCGTTCGTGATGCTGTACCAGCAGACCGAGGTCGCGGCCTACCGGGCCAACGTCCATGGCTACCGGCTCGGGCCGACCGCCGACACGAACTACGTCTACAAGGTCGGCAAGACTTGAATCCGCGCCTGTCCTCGCTCGCGCGTGGCGCGCTGGCGCTCGCGCTGACCTGTCTGGGGCTGCTCGCGGTGACCTTCTTCATCGGCCGCGTGATCCCGGTCGACCCGGCGCTGGCGGTCGCGGGCGAGCGCGCGAGCGAGGCGCAGCTGCAGCGCGCGCGCCTGGCGATGGGACTGGACCGGCCGCTGCCGCTGCAGTTCGCGCGCTATGTCTCGCAGGTGCTGCACGGCGACCTCGGCGTCTCGGTGCTGACGACGAACCCGGTCACCGAGGACATCGCGCGCACCTTCCCGGCGACGCTCGAACTCGCGACCTGCGGCATCCTGCTCGGCGCCGGGCTCGGCATCCCGCTCGGCGTGTGGGCGGCGGTGCGGCGCGCCGGCCTCGTCGACCACGCGGTGCGGCTGATCGGCCTCGTCGGCTATTCGGTGCCGATCTTCTGGCTCGGGCTGATGGGGCTGCTGCTGTTCTACGCGCGCCTGGGCTGGGTCGGCGGGCCGGGGCGCATCGATGTCGCCTACCTCTACGAATTCGCGCGCCCCACGGGCCTGATGCTGCTCGACGCCGCGCTCGCCGGGCGCTGGGACGCCTTCGCCAACGCGCTCTCGCACCTCGTGCTGCCGGCGTCGCTGCTGGGCTATTTCTCGCTCGCCTACATCAGCCGCATGACGCGCAGCTTCATGCTCGGCGAGCTGGCGTCGGAATATGTCGTCGCGGCGCGCGCCAAGGGGCTGTCGGAAGCGCGCATCGTCTGGCGCCATGCGCTGCGCAACGCGCTCGTGCCGCTGCTCACCGTCGTCGTGCTGTCGTATGCCGGCCTGCTCGAAGGCAGCGTGCTCACCGAGACCGTGTTCGGCTGGCCGGGCCTGGGGCTGTACATCACGAATGCGCTGCAGAACGCCGACATGAACGCCGTGCTCGGCGGCACGCTGGTGGTGGGCAGCGTCTTCATCGCGCTGAACCTCGCCAGCGACATGCTGTACCGGCTGCTCGACCCGCGCACGAAGGATACGCGATGAGCGCCCTCGGCGACCTCTCCGCCTGGCTGCTCGACGACGGTCCGCGCACGCCGCGCCAGGCCGCGCTGGGCCGGCTCTACGCCGGCTGGCGGCGCTTCGCGGCGAACCGGCTCGCGCTCATCGGCCTGGCCATCATCGTCGTGCTCGTCGCGCTGGCGCTGTTCGCGCCGCTGCTCGCGCCCTATTCGCCGATCGCCGGCGACCTCGGCGGCGCGCGCCTGCTGGCGCCCGGTGCCGCGCATTGGCTGGGCACCGACGACCAGGGGCGCGACATCGGGAGCCGGCTGCTCTGGGGCGCGCGCATCACGCTCGAAGTGGTGGCGCTGGTGGCCGTGCTGGCGGCGCCGCTGGGCCTGCTCGTCGGCACCACGGCCGGCTACGCCGGCGGCTGGGTCGATGCGGTGCTGATGCGCATCACCGACATCTTCCTCGCCTTCCCGCGCCTCGTGCTGGCGCTGGCCTTCGTCGCCGCGCTCGGCCCCGGCATCGTCAACGCCGTGATCGCGATCGCCATCACCTCCTGGCCGCCCTATGCGCGCATCGCGCGCGCCGAGACGCTGACGCTGCGCCAGGCCGACTACATCAGCGCCGTGCGCCTGCTCGGCGCGCGGCCGGCGCGCATCGTGCTGCGCCACATCATGCCGCTGTGCCTGTCGAGCGTGATCGTGCGCGTGACGCTGGACATGGCCGGCATCATCCTCACCGCCGCCGGGCTCGGCTTCCTCGGCCTGGGCGCGCAGCCGCCGAGCCCCGAATGGGGCGCGATGATCGCCGGCGCGCGCGCCTATGTGATCGACCAATGGTGGCTGGCGGCCGCGCCGGGGGCGGCGATCTTCATCGTCAGCCTCGGCTTCAACCTGCTGGGCGACGGGCTGCGCGACGCGCTCGATCCGAAATCGAGCCCATGACGAACGCCGACGAGCCGCTGCTGCAGGTCGACGACCTGCGCGTCGCCTACCCGGCGCGCGCCGGCGGCCACACCGAGGTCGTGCGCGGCGTGTCGTTCACGCTTGGGCGCGAGCGGCTGGGCATCGTCGGCGAATCGGGCTCGGGCAAGAGCCAGACCGGGCGCGCCCTCCTCGGCCTCACGGCGCCGGGCGGCCGCGTGAGCGCGCGCCGGCTCGAATTCGCCGGCATCGACCTGCTGCGCTGCCCGCCGCGCCAGCGCCGCGCGCTGCGTGGCGGCCGCATCGCGATGGTGCTGCAGGACCCGAGGTATTCGCTCGACCCGGTGATGACGATCGGCGCGCAGATCGTCGAGACGCTGCAGGCGCATCGCCCGGTGCCGGCGCGGCAGGCGCTGCGCTCGATGCACGAGGCGCTCGAGGCCGTCGGCATCCGCGACCCCGAGCGCGTCGCGCGCCTGTACCCGCACGAGGTCTCGGGCGGCATGGGCCAGCGCGCGATGATCGCGATGATGCTGATCGCCGGGCCCGAGCTGCTGATCGCCGACGAGCCGACCTCGGCCCTCGACGTCACGGTGCAGCTGCAGGTGCTGGCCGTGCTCGACCGCCTCGTCGCCGAGCGCGGCATGGGGCTGATCCTCGTCTCGCACGACCTGCGCCTGGTCGCCTCGTTCTGCGACCGCGTGCTCGTGATGTATGCCGGGCGCGTCGTCGAATCAATGGCCGCCGCCGACCTCGCGCAGGCGCGCCACCCCTACACGCGTGGCCTGCTGGCCTGCCTGCCGCGGCTGGGCGCTGCGCGCCATCCGCTGCCGACGCTCGAGCGCCGACCCGAATGGCTGCACCCATGAGCGCCGCCGTCGCCGCGGTGGGATTGCGCGTGCAGGGCCTGCAGGTCGCCTACGGCGCGCACCTCGCCGTCGACGGACTGTCCTTCGAGGTCGCGCCGGGCGAGAGCTTCGGCATCGTCGGCGAATCCGGCTCGGGCAAGAGCACGGTGCTGCGCGCCGTCTGCGGGCTGGCGCGGCGCCGCTTCGGGACGATCGAATTCACCGGCGCGGCGGGGGAGGGCGGCGGGTCGGGTGCGGGCGCCGTCGCGAGCGCCGACCCAAAAGCGACTTCGCGCCGCGTCCAGATGGTCTTCCAGGACCCCTACGGCTCGCTGCACCCGCGCCAGACCGTCGACCGCATCCTCGCCGAGCCGCTGCGCATCCACCGCATCGCCGATGCCGGCGCGCGCATCGAGCGCGCGCTGGCCGAGGTCGGCCTCGGCGGCGCCTTCCGCTACCGCTACCCGCACCAGCTCTCGGGCGGCCAGCGCCAGCGCGTCGCGATCGCGCGCGCGCTCATCCTCGAGCCGCCGCTGCTGCTGCTCGACGAGCCGACCTCGGCGCTCGACGCCTCGGTGCAGGCCGAGGTGCTGAATCTGCTCGAGGCGCTGCGCGGGCGCCGCGGCCTGAGCTTCGTCATGGTCAGCCACGACCTCGCCGTCGTCACCCATCTGTGCCAGCGCCTGCTGGTGATGCGCGCCGGGCGCGCCGTCGAGACGCTGGCCGCGGCCGACCTCGCCGCCAGCCGCGTGCAGGCCGAGTACACGCGCGAGCTGATGCGCGCCGCGGCGGGCTACGTGCGCACGCGCTGAACCCGGATCGGCACACAGATCCGGTTACGTTTGCACGGTCAAGGCCGGCGCCGGCGCACCGATATCGGGGGACCACCTTCCGATTTCGGGGACGCGCCATGAGCCTGCCGGCACCCAGCACCCAATTCTCGACCGCCAACCCGCATGCGCTGGCGACCATCCTCGAGGCCAGCGAGACGCGCAGCATCATCGCCTCGCGCGACATCTTCGACATCGCGGGCATCAAGCTCTGGGCGCGCGACAGGCCGGTGTCGGGCGCGCTGCAGCGCAAGCTGCTCGACCGCCAGCTGCGCAACCCGCTCGAAAGCTGCCTCATGGCCGAGGACGGGGTGACGCCGAAGACGCTCGTCGACGCGACCGAGCGCCTGCTGGCCGAGGACGGACCGCTGGCGGCGCTGCTGCGCCCGCAGGGCGCGCGCCTGGTGCACGAGGCGGCACGGCTGCCGCTGCACGCGGTGGCGCAGCTGCTGCTCACGGCGGGCCAGGCCTCGCGCCCGGGATCGTTCGACCATGCGATCCAGGCCATGGCCGTGGCCGGTGCGCTGATGATCGCCCATGGCGGCAGCGTCGCCGACCAGCGCCTGGCGATGCTGGCCGGGCTGCTGCACGACCTGGGCGAGATGTACATCGACCCGCGCCACGGCGAGGCCGATGCCGACCGCACGCTCGATTTCAAGAGCTACCAGCAGCTCGTCGTCCACCCCCATGTGGGCCAGCTGCTGCTGAGCCAGCTCACCGACTACCCGAAGGCGCTTGCGCGCGCCGTCGCCGAGCACCACGAGCGGCTCGACGGCTCGGGCTACCCGCATGCGCTCGAACGCGAGGCGGTGTCGCCGCTGGGCCGGCTGCTCGCCGTCACCGAGGCGGCGCTGGGCACGCTGCGCGCGCCGGGCACGCGGCTCGCGCATGCCAGCGTCGCGCTGCGCGTCGTGCCCGGCGAATTCGACCTCGGCTGGGTCGGCGCGATTGCCGAAGCCGCGCGCGCGCAGCCGCCGCTGCGCGCCCAGGCCGATGCGGTCGAGGTCGGCCAGCGCCAGGCCCGGCTCGAGGCGGCATTGCAATCGACCCAGCGCAGCGTCGACGCGCTGACGACGAGCGCCGAGGCGCCCGCGCTCAAGGCCGCTTTCGCGCTCGCCGACCATCTGCTCGCGCGCCTGCGCACCGGCTGCGTCGCCAGCGGCCTGTGGGGCCGCGCCGGGCTCTCGGCGCAGGACGCGCCCGAGGTCGAGGCGATCGAGCATGAGCTCAATTTCCGCCTGCGCACGATCGTGCGCGCGACGATGTTGCGCGCCGGCGAACTGCCGCTGGACGACGCGCAGCGGCTGGCGCTGTTCTGCATCAGCCTGAAGTCGGCCGCGTCCTGAGCCGGCGTGTCGGCGGCCGGAGCCGGCGCCGCGGCGGCGGATGGCGCCTGCGCGCCGTCCGCCTCGCCCCCCCCAATTTGAAGCGCGCGCGGGCCGGCCGGCTGCCGCAGTCTGAGCCGGCGGGAGGGGTATGCTGGAAGCCGAGGAACCGATGACGGCGTGGAGGAGACAAGACATGAAGCGAATGCTGGCGATGATCGTCATGGCGGGCCTGGCCGGCGCGGCCTGTGCCGATGCGGGCATGAAGCCGGGTCTCTGGGAGATGCACATCGGCAAGACCGTGGTCGACGGCCGCGACACGTCGGCGCAGATGGCCAGCATGAACGAGCAGATGCAGCAACAGATGGCGAAATTGACGCCCGAGCAGCGCGCCCAGATGGCCGCGATGCTGGGGCAGCAGGGCATGGGCATGGCGGCGGGAGGCGGCCTCCAGTTGTGCATCACGCCCGAGATGGCCAAGCGCGACATGCCCGTCCCCGACCGCCCTGCGGCCTGCGCGCCGATCAACGTCCGCCGCAGCGGCAACCGCATGAGTTACGAGTTCAACTGCGTCTCCGGTGGCAGGAAGACGACGGGCACCGGCGAGACGACGATGTCCGGCGACAGCATGACGAACCGCAGCGATGTGACCGTGGTCGATCACGGCCGGACGCATCGCATCCAGAGCGTATCGGAAATGCGTTACCTGCAGAGCGACTGCGGCAACGTCAAGCCCATGGCCGCTGCCGGCCGTCCCTGACGGCCGGCAAGCCGTTCAGAGCGACGAGGGCGCGGCGCGCCGCTCGTGGTCGGCCTCGAGCGCGCGCAGGTCGCTCTGGCAATAGACCGCCGTTTCCCTTTCGGGATCGAGTTGCGCGTACACCGCCTTCAACTGATCGGCCGGCTTCAAGGCCATGCCGTCGGGGTTCTTCATCTGCTTGGAGGCCGGCTTGGCGGGCGCCGCCCTCGGCGCCGCTCAGCGTCAGTGGCACCGGCGGCAGTACCGTCGGCTGCGCGGTGAGCGGCTTGCCGGCGACCTTCCAGGCGTCGATGCCGCGGTGATGGACGAGGCCGTGCGGCCCGCCGCAGACCTCCAGCATGCGCGCCGCGTCATAGCCGAACGGGGCGCCCGCCCCGTGTAGACGACGACCGGGCGATGCAGGGAATCGATGCCGGCGTGGCCGAAGCGCTGTGCCGCCACGGCGGGCGATGGGGGCTCCTCGCGCACCGGATCGCGGAAGCGATCGGCCGCGGCGCCGACGGCGATGCACCGGGTCGAGGCAGGGATGGCGAGTCCTGACTACACTGGGGCTCTGCCAGCCGCAGCGGCTGCCTCGTCATCGGAGCTTCGACCAAGGATCGGGTGAACGCGACGAACGGTTTCGACCTCAGGTTCATCGCGCGGCTGCGAACGTGGCTGCACCTCCCAAGACGTTTGCCGCCCGCCGGCACATCCATGAGCGCCGCCGAGGCGCCGCTGCGTGCGCAGCTGTTCACCGCCGACGAGATGGAGCAGCATGGCCGGCAGCTCGCCGCCGGCCACGAGCTGACGCCGCTGCGCACGCGGGACCGGCTGCTGCGCCGGCTCGGCGACAACGAGCAGGTGCTGACCGACGCCTGCACCCAGCTCGCCCGCAGCGCCGACGAGCAGCGCCGCATCACGCCCGCCGGCGAATGGCTGCTCGACAACTTCTACCTCATCGAGGAGGAGGTGCGCATGGCCCGGCGCCATCTGCCGCCCGGCTACAGCCGCGAGCTGCCGCGCCTGGCCGGCGGCGAGAACGCCGGCCTGCCGCGCGTCTACGACCTCGCGCTGCATGCGGTGGCGCATGGCGACAGCCGCCTCGGCCGCGGCTCGCTGACGCGCTTCATCGCCTCGTACCAGACGGTGCAGACGCTGCAGCTCGGCGAGCTGTGGGCCGTGCCCATCATGCTGCGGCTGGCGCTGATCGAGAACCTGCGCCGCGTCGCCGCGCGCGTCGCGGCCAGCCTGGTCGAGCGCGACCTCGCGAGCCTGTGGGCCGACCGCATGCGCGACGTCGCCGAACGCGTGCCCAAGAGCCTGATCCTGCTCGTCGCCGACATGGCGCGCTCGGAGCCGCCGATGACGGCGTCCTTCGTCGCCGAGTTGTCGCGCCAGCTGCACGGCCGCAGCACGGCGCTGGCACTGCCGCTGACCTGGGTCGAGCAGCACCTGGCCGAGAGCCACCAGACGATCGAGCAGCTGGTGAAGCTGGAGGTGCAGTCGCAGGCCGCGGCACAGGTCTCGGTGAGCAACAGCATCGGCAGCCTGCGCCTGCTGGCCTCGATGGACTGGCGCGAATTCGTCGAGGAGCTCTCGCAGGTCGACGCGGCGCTGCGCGAGGACCCGGCCGCCGTCTATCCCGGCATGGAATTCGCAACCCGCGACGCCTACCGCCACGCCGTCGAGCGCATCGCGCGCCACAGCGCGTCGAGCGAGTCTGGGGTCGCCGACGCCGCGGTGCAGCTGGCGCGCGGCGGCCGCGCGGCCGCAGCCCGCGGCGCATCTCGCGCATGTCGGCTACTACCTCGTCGACGCCGGGCGGGCGCAGCTCGAGCGCGCGGTGGCGATGCGGGCCACGCCGGTGCACCGCCTGCGTGGCGCGGTGGCGCGGCGTCCGTTCGCGTGGTTCGCGGGCGCGATCCTCGGCACCACGGTGCTGCTCGCGCTGGTGCCTCTGGCGCTCGTCTCGCAGGGCTTCGCCGCGCCGCTGGCGCTGGGGTCGGCGGGTTTGTCGGCGGGCGTATGGCTGGATGGTGTCGAGGCGCTGGCCGTCGCGCTGCTGCTGCTGGCGATGAGCCAGCTCGCCGTGGCCATCGTCAACTTCGGCGTGCCCTTGCTGGCGCCGCCGCGCCCGCTGCCGCGCCTGGATTATTCGCTCGGCATCCCGGGCACGTCGCGCACGCTGGTCGTCGTGCCGACGATGCTCACGCATGCCGCGGGCATCGACGCGCTGGCCGAGGCGCTGGAGGTGCGCTTCCTCGCCAACCGCGACCCGCATCTGCACTATGCGCTGCTCACCGACTGCCTCGACGCCGCCACCGAGACGCTGCCCGGCGACGCCGCGCTGCTGGGCCATGCGCGCGACGCCATCGAGGCGCTGAACCGCCGCTACGCCGATGCCGGCGGGCCGCCGGTCGGCGACCGCTTCTTCCTCTTCCACCGCCCGCGGCGCTGGAACGCCGCCGATCGCCTGTGGATGGGCTACGAGCGCAAGCGCGGCAAGCTCGGCGACCTGAACACGCTGCTGCGCGGCGGCGGCCATGCGCCGTTCGCGCTCGTCGTCGGCGACACGACGGTGCTGGCCGGCGTGCGCTACGTCATCACGCTGGACACCGACACGCAGCTGCCGCGCGACGCGGCGCGCCAGTTCGTCGCGACGATGGACCACCCGCTGAGCCGCCCGCGCCTGGGCGGGCGGCCGCAGGCGCCGCGCGTCGTCGGCGGCCACGGCATCCTGCAGCCGCGCGTCGGCATCAGCCTCGCGGCGGCCAACCGCACGCGCTACGCCAGGCTCTACGGCGGCGACGCCGGCATCGACCCGTACACGCGCGCCGTCAGCGATGTCTACGAGGACCTGTTCGGCGAGGGTTCGTTCATCGGCAAGGGCATCTACGACGTCGACGCCTTCGAGCAGGTGCTCGGCCACCGCCTGCCCGACAACCGCGTGCTCAGCCACGACCTGCTCGAGGGCGGCTATGCACGCAGCGGGCTGATCAGCGACGTCGAGCTGGTCGAGGAATCGCCGGCGCGCTACGAGGCCGACGTCAAGCGCCGCCACCGCTGGCTGCGCGGCGACTGGCAGATCGCGGCCTGGCTGCTGCCGCGGGTGCCGGGTGCGCCGCGGGCGGCGAGTGCCGGGCAGGAGCCGGGTGACGGGCGCCCGCGCGGCGCGCGCGATGTCAATCCGCTTTCGGCGCTGTCGCGGGCGAAGATCCTCGACAACCTGCGGCGCAGCCTCGTGCCGGCGGCGCTGACGCTGCTGCTGCTGCTCGGCTGGTTCGTGTTGCAGCGGCCCCCGGCCTGGACGCTGGCCGCCGCGGCGGTGTTCTTCGTGCCGGCGCTGATCGGCCTGGCCGTCGACCTCATGCGCCGGCCCGATGTGCTGGCCTGGCGCACGCATCTGCAGGGTGTCGCCGAGGGCGCCGGACGCCAGATCGCGCTGGCGCTGGTCACGCTGGCGACGCTGCCCTGCGAGGCCGCATGCAGCCTCGACGCCATCGCGCGCACGCTGTGGCGGCTGCATGTCTCGCACCGCGGGCTGCTGGAATGGCAGACCTCGGCCGATGCGGCGGTGACACGGAAGCTCACGCCGCTGGCCGACCTGGCGGCCACGTACCGGCGCATGGCCGTCGCGCCGCTGCTGGCCTTGTCGGCCCTGGCCGGCCTCACGGTCGAGCGGCCCGCGGCCCTCGCCGCCGCCTGGCCGGTGCTGCTGCTGTGGGCCGCGGCGCCGGCCATCGTCTGGTGGTTGAACCAGCCGCTCGCGCGGCGCCAGACGGCGATCAGCGCAGCGCAGACGCTGCCCTTGCGCCTGCTGGCGCGCCGCATCTGGGCCTTCTTCGAGACCTACGTCGGACCCGCCGACCATCACCTGCCGCCCGACAACGTGCAGGCGCACCCAACCGAGCGCGTGGCGCACCGGACCTCGCCGACGAACATCGGCCTGTCGCTGCTGGCCACCCTCGGCGCGCACGACTTCGGCTGGCTCACCACCGGCGAGCTGATCGCGCGCACCCGCGCGACGCTGGACACGATGGCGCGCCTGGAGCGCCACCGCGGCCACTGGCTGAACTGGTACGACACCGAGACGCTGCAGCCGCTGCGCCCGGCCTATGTCTCGACGGTGGACAGCGGCAACCTCGCCGGCCATCTGCTGACGCTGCGCGCCGGCCTCGCGCGCCTGGCCGATGCGCCGCCGCCGGGCGAGGCGCTGTTCGCCGGACTCGGCGACACCGTGCAGCTGCTGCAGCAGGCGCTGCCCGGCGGCGACGACCGGGCGCGTGTGCAGCGCTACGCGACCCTGCTGGCCGACCTGCGCGACACCGCGGCGCGCACGCCGGACGGTCTGCTCGCCGCCTGGCTGGACCTGGCCGAACAGGCCGGGCACCTGCTCGCCGCCGCGCCGGCGCCGGTCGCCGATGCGGCGTCGGACGATCCGCTGCCGCCGTCCGAGTCGCGGCACTGGGCGCTGGCGCTGCTGCGGCAATCCGAGGCGGCCGTCGCCGAGTGGCGCTCGCTCTCGACGCCGGCGACGGCGACGCTGCCGCCGCGCTGGGACGAGGCCGCCATCGAGGCGCAGCGTGCCCAATTGCGCGCGCTCGCCGCGCGCATCGGCCAGATGGCCGCCATGGACTTCGGCTTCCTCTACGACACGGCGCGCGACCTGCTGGCGATCGGCTACAACGTCGACGACCGCCGCCTCGACGCCGGGCGCTACGACCTGCTGGCGTCCGAGGTGCGGCTGGCGAGCTTCGTCGCCATCGCCCAGGGCCAGATCCCGCAGGCGAGCTGGTTCGCGCTCGGCCGCCAGCTCGCGACGCTCGAAGGCAAGACGGTGCTGCTGTCGTGGACCGGCTCGATGTTCGAGTACCTGATGCCGATGCTCGTGATGCCGAGCTACGAGAACACGCTGCTCGACGAGACGATGCGCGGCGCGGTCGAGCGCCAGCAGCGCTACGGCCGCCAGCGCGGCGTGCCCTGGGGCATCTCGGAATCGGGCTACAACGCCACCGACGCGCAGCTCAACTACCAGTACCGGGCCTTCGGCGTGCCGGGGCTGGGCCTCAAGCGCGGGCTCGCCGCCGATCTCGTCGTCGCGCCCTATGCCAGCGTGATGGCGCTGATGGTCGACCCGCAGGCGGCGATCGCGAACCTGCAGCGCCTGGCCGACGAGGGCCTGGCCGGCCGCTACGGCTACCACGAGGCGATCGACTACACGCCCGCCAGGCTCCCGCGCGGCGACAAGAGCGCCGTCGTGCGTTCGTACATGGTGCACCACCAGGGCATGAGCCTGCTGGCGCTGGCCTACGCGCTGCTGGAGCGGCCGATGCAGCGCCGCTTCGTCGCCGACCCCGCGCTGCAGGCCACGCTGCTGCTGCTGCAGGAACGCGTGCCGCGCGCCGTGCCGCTGCATCCGGAGATGGCCGAGCGCGTCGATTTCCGCAGCGGCCAGCCCGGCACCGAGGCACCGCTGCGCGTCATCGCCACGCCCGACACGCCGTCGCCCGAGGTGCAACTGCTGTCCAACGGGCGCTACCACGTGATGCTCACGAACAGCGGCGCCGGCTACAGCCGCTGGAAGGACGTCGCGATCACGCGCTGGCGCGAGGACGGCACGACCGATGCCTGGGGCAGCTACTGCTATCTGCGCGACATCGAGACCGGCACGTTCTGGTCGACGACGCCGCAGCCCACGCCGTGGCGGGCGGACCAGTTCGAGGCCGTGTTCAGCGAGGGCCGCGGCGAATTCCGCCGCCGCGACCAGGGCATCGACGCCTACACCGAGATCGTCGTCTCGCCCGAGGACGATGTCGAACTGCGCCGGCTGCGGCTGACGAATCTCGGCCGCACGCGGCGCCGCATCGAGATCACGACCTACGCCGAGATCGTGCTCGCGCCGGCGGCGGCCGACGCCGCGCACCCGGCGTTCAGCAAGCTCTTCGTGCAGACCGAGGTGCTCGGGCAGCCGCCGCTGATCCTCGCCACGCGGCGCCCGCGCTCGGCCGAGGAGCCGGCGCCGTGGATGTTCCACCTCGTCGCCGTGCACGGCGCGCCGGGCGGCGCGGTGTCGCACGAGACCGATCGTGCACGCTTCATCGGCCGCGGCCGCGGCGTCCATGCGCCGGCGGCGCTGCAGGGCCCGGGGCCGCTGTCGGGCACGGCGGGGTCGGTGCTCGACCCGGTGGCGGCGACGCGCCGCGTCATCACGCTCGAGCCCGAGCAGACCGTGCTCGTCGACATCGTCTACGGCGCGGCCGACAGCCGCGAGGCCTGCCTGGCGCTGGCGCACAAGATGATGGACCGGCGGCTGGCCGATCGCGTGTTCGAGCTGACGTGGACCCACAGCCAGGTCATCCTGCGCCAGCTCAACGCCAGCGAGGCCGATGCGCAGACCTATGCGCGGCTGGCCAACACCGTCGTCTATTCGCAGCCGACGCTGCGCGCCGATGCCGGCCTGCTCGTGCGCAACCGGCGCGGCCAGTCGGGGCTGTGGGGCTATGCGATCTCGGGCGATCTGCCGATCGTGCTGCTGCAGATCGGCGATGCCGCCAGCATCGACCTCGTGCGCCAGCTGGTGCAGGCCCATGCCTGGTGGCGGCTCAAGGGCCTGGCCGTCGACCTCGTGATCTGGAACGAGGAGCGCGACGTCTACCGCCAGCGCCTGCAGGAGCAGATCCTCGGCCTCATCGCCAGCAGCATCGAATCGCATGTCGTCGACCGCCCGGGCGGCATCTTCGTGCGCCACGCCGAGCACATCGCCGACGAGGACCGCGTGCTGCTGCAGGCGGTGGCGCGCGCCATCGTCAGCGACCGCCTGGGCACGCTCGAGCAGCAGGTGGGCGCCAAGCGCCTGGCCGAGCGCCGGCCGCCCGCGCTCGTGCCGACGCGCCCGCCCGAGCCGTCGGTGCCGTGCCCGGCGCTGCCGAGCCCGCCGCCGCTGGCATATTTCAACGGCCATGGCGGCTTCAGCGCCGACGGGCGCGAGTACGTCATCGCGACCACCGCCGCGCAGCGGCCGCCGGCGCCCTGGGTCAACGTCATCGCCAACCCGCGCTTCGGCACCGTCGTGTCCGAGGCCGGCAGCGCCTACACCTGGTGCGAGAACGCGCATGAGCTGCGGCTGACGCCGTGGCACAACGACCCCGTGTCCGACACCGGCGGCGAGGCGATCTTCCTGCGCGACGAGGACAGCGGCCAGGTCTGGTCGCCGACCTCGCAGCAGGCCCTGGTCGACCCGCGCGACCCGCGCGACGCGGGCGCCGCGCCGCCGTATCGCGTGCGCCACGGTTTCGGCTACAGCGTGTTCGAGCACGACGAGGCGGCCGTGCACAGCGAGCTGACGGTGTTCGTGGCCGCGGACGATGCGGTGAAGTTCTCGCGCCTGGTCCTGCGCAACGACGGCGCGCGCCGGCGCCGCCTGTCGGCGACCGGCTATGTCGAATGGGTGCTCGGCGACCTGCGCGAGAAGCACGCGCCGCATGTGCACACCGAGATCGCCGCCGACAACGGCGCGCTCTACGCCCGCAACCGCTACAGCAACGATTTCGGCGACTGGATCGGCTTCTTCGATGTCGATCCCGACGACCGCGTCGCCGGTTCGGTGACCGGCGATCGCGACGAATTCATCGGCCGCAACGGCTCGCTGCGGCGCCCCGCCGCGCTGCGGCGCGTCGGGCTCTCGGGCCGCACCGGCGCCGGGCTCGACCCCTGCGCGGCGATCCAGGTCGTCGTCGATCTCGCGCCCGGGCAGGCGCGCGAGATCGTCTTCCGCCTCGGCATGGGCCGCAGCGCCGACGAGGCCGGCGAACTCGTGCAGCGCCACCGCGGCAGCGCCGCCGCGGCCGCCGCGCTGGCGGCCGTGCAGGCGCAATGGCGCGACACGCTCGGCGCCGTGCAGGTGCGCACGCCCGACCCGATGCTCGACCTGCTGGCCAACGGCTGGCTGATCTACCAGACCATCGCCTGCCGCATGTGGGCGCGCAGCGGCTATTACCAGTCGGGCGGCGCCTACGGCTTCCGCGACCAGCTGCAGGACGCGATGGCGCTCGTCCACACGCGCCCCGACCTGCTGCGCGAGCAGCTGCTGCGGGCGGCCGGGCGCCAGTTCGTCGAAGGCGATGTCCAGCATTGGTGGCACCCGCCGGGCGGGCGCGGCGTGCGCACGCAGATCTCCGACGACTACCTGTGGCTGCCGCTGGCGCTCGCGCGCTATGTGCAGGCGACGCACGACAGCGGCCTGCTCGGCGCGGCTACGGGCTTCCTCGCGGGCCCGCCGGTGGCGCCGCACGAGGAGTCGTGGTTCGACCTGCCCGGACATGCCAGCGAGACCGCCAGCGTCTACGAGCATGCGCGGCGAGCGGTGCAACATGGCCTGCGCTGGGGCGCGCATGGCCTGCCGCTGATGGGGGCCGGCGACTGGAACGACGGCATGAACCGCGTCGGCTCGGCAGGCCGGGGCGAAAGCGTCTGGCTCGGCTTCTTCCTCTGCGAGGTGCTGCGCGAATTCGCGCCGCTGGCGCGACGCTGCGGCGACGCCGCGTTCGCCGGGCGTTGCGACGACGAGCGCCAGGGTCTCGCGCAACGCCTCGAGCAGGCCGGCTGGGACGGCGACTGGTATCGCCGCGCCTATTTCGACGACGGCACGCCGCTCGGCTCGGCCGCGAGCCCGGAATGCCGCATCGACGCCATCGCGCAGAGCTGGGCCGGGCTCTCGGGCGTCGGCAGCGAGGAGCGGATGCGCCGCGCGATGGACGCCGTGGCGACGCACCTCGTGCGCGCCGACGCCGGCCTGGTGCAGCTGCTAGCCCCGCCTTTCGATCGCCGCGGCCCCAACCCGGGCTACATCGCCGGCTACGTGCCCGGCGTGCGCGAGAACGGCGGCCAGTACACGCACAGCGCCGTCTGGGCGGCGATGGCCTACGCCGCGCTCGGCGATGCCGCGCGCGCCTGGCAGGTGATGGACCTGATCAATCCGCTGCGCCATGGCGACAGCGCCGCCGCGGTGGCGGTCTACAAGGTCGAGCCCTATGTCGCCGCCGCCGATGTCTACAGCGTGGCGCCGCACGTGGGTCGCGGCGGCTGGAGCTGGTACACGGGATCGGCCGGCTGGATGTATCGGCTGATCATCGAATCACTGCTCGGGCTGACGCTGCAGGTCGACGACGACGGCGCGCGGCTGCTGATCCGGCCCTGCCTGCCGGCGGCGTGGACCGGCTACCGGGTCGACTACCGCTATCGCGGGACGAGCTACCGCATCGAGATCGCATGCGGCGCCAGCGGCGCGGCGCCTGCCGTCACCTTGGATGGCGCATCCCAGCCGGGCCGCGGCATCGCGCTCGTCGACGACGGCCGGGAGCACGCGGTGCGCGTCGTGCTGTAGATTCGACGTGTTCACCATCGGAGGCGCCATGCAGATCACCGTATCCACCGTCGTCGCAGCGCCCATCGCCGAGGTCTGGCGCGCCTACAACACGCCGGCCGACATCCGGGTCTGGAACACCGCGTCCCCGGATTGGCACACCACCGCATCCAGCGTCGACCTGCGCGTCGGCGGCCGCTTCTCGTCGCGCATGGAGGCCAAGGACGGCTCCTTCGGCTTCGATTTCGCCGGCGAATACACGCGGGTCGATCCGCCGCGGCTGCTGGAATATCGATTCGGCGAGCGCGTCGGTCGCGTCGAATTCACCCCGACGCCCCAGGGCGTGCACGTGACGGTGAGCTTCGACAGCGAATCGACGCACTCGGAGGAGCAGCAGCGCGCCGGCTGGCAGGCCATCCTCGACAACTTCGCGCGCCACGTGGCGGTGCGCGGCGCCGCGGCTTGACGCTCCGCGCACGGCGCCGGCGC
>JAGWVB010000078.1 GCA_018971105.1 Burkholderiales bacterium | reverse complement strand
CAGACCCTGAAGGGCTCGGAGCGCTACATCACGCCCGAGCTCAAGGCCTTCGAGGACAAGGCGCTGTCGGCGCAGGAACGCTCGCTGGCGCGCGAGAAATGGCTCTACGAGCAGTTGCTCGACCGCCTGCAAACGCATCTGCCGACGCTGTCGGCGCTGGCGCGCTCGCTCGCCGCCTTCGACGCGCTGGCCGCACTCTCCGAGCGTGCCGCGACGCTGGCCTGGTGCCGGCCCGAGTTCGTGCCCTACCCCTGCATCGAGATCGAGTCCGGTCGCCACCCGGTCGTCGAGGCGCGCCTGGCCGAGACCGGCGGCGGCGCCTTCATCGCCAACCATTGCCGGCTCGACGCGAAGACGCGCATGCTCGTCATCACCGGCCCGAACATGGGCGGCAAGAGCACCTTCATGCGCCAGGTCGCGCTCGCCGTGCTGCTGGCGTCGATCGGCTCCTACGTGCCGGCCGCGGCCTGCCGCATCGGCCCCGTCGACGCCATCCACACGCGCATCGGCGCCGCCGACGACCTCGCCAACGCGCGCTCGACCTTCATGGTCGAGATGACCGAGGCCGCGGCCATCGTCCACACCGCGACCGAGCACAGCCTGGTGCTGATGGACGAGATCGGCCGCGGCACCAGCACCTTCGACGGCCTCGCGCTGGCCGGCGCGATCGCCTCGCAGCTGCACGACCGCAACCGCGCCTTCACGCTGTTCGCGACGCATTACTTCGAACTCACCGATTTCCCGCTGCGCCACGAGCGCGCCGTGAACCTGCATGTCGGCGCCGTCGAGAGCGGCCACGACATCGTCTTCCTGCACCAGATCGAGCCCGGGCCGGCGAGCCGCAGCTATGGCGTGCAGGTCGCGCGGCTGGCCGGCATGCCGGCCGCCGTCGTGCGCCAGGCGCGGGCGACGCTCGAAGCGCTCGAGGCCAAGGCCCGGCAGGGCCAGGCCCAGGTCGACCTGTTCGCGGCGCCGCCGCCTGCGGCCCGGCACGAGCCCACGCCCTTGGAATTGGCGCTGACGGGCATCGACCCTGATAGCCTCACGCCCCGGGAGGCGCTGGAGGCGCTGTACCGACTCAAGACACTGTCGAAAGAAGCACCGCCATGACCTATTGCGTGGGCATCCGCCTCAACGCCGGACTCGTGTTCCTGTCCGATTCGCGCACCAACGCCGGACTCGACGCGATCAGCACCTTTCGCAAGATGATGATCTACGAGAAGGCCGGGGACCGGTTCATGGTCATGCTCTCGGCCGGCAACCTGAGCATCAGCCAGAGCGTGCGCGAGCTGCTGCAGGTCGAGAAACTCGACAACGGCGACCAGGAGCCGATCTCGATCTGGAACGCGAAGAGCATGTTCGATGCCACGCGCGTGCTCGGCGCCGCTGTGCGCCGCGTCTACGACCAGGACGGCCCGTCGCTGCGCGCCAGCGGCATCGACTTCAACGCGAGCATGATCTTCGGCGGCCAGATCAAGGGCGAGGCGATGCGCTTGTTCCTGGTCTACTCGGCCGGCAACTTCATCGAGGCCACGCGCGAGACCTGCTTCTTCCAGGTCGGCGAGAGCAAGTACGGCAAGCCCATCCTCGACCGCGTGCTGACGCCCGCGACCCAGCTCGACGAGGCCGCCAAATGCGCGCTCGTCTCGATGGACAGCACGCTGAAGTCGAACCTCTCGGTCGGCCTGCCGCTGGATCTGCTGGTCTACCGCGCGGGCCGATACAGCTCCGACGAGCATGTCTGCATCGACGATCGCAACCCCTATTTCCAGATGATCCACAGCACCTGGGGCCAGCGCCTGCGCGAGGTCTTCGAGGGCATCGACGACCCGCGCTGGGACGGCGGCGACGCGGTGCACCCGCTGATGGTCGGCAGCGAGCGCTACGAGCCGATGCGCAAGATCACGAACCCGGGCGAACGCATCGTCTGACTCAGCCCGGACCGCGCAGGGTCCGGGCCTTCTTCGACCGGCACTCGCGAGGCCGCACAGACTCGCTCGGTCCTGTCTCAGCGCAGCGCCCAGCCGAGAGCGGCGATGAAATGGCAGCTGCTGCCGGCCATCACGAACAGGTGCCAGAGGAAATGCGCGTAGCGGATCCTCGAATCGAACAGGAACACGACCGCGCCCGCCGTGTAGCAGACGCCGCCGGCGACGAGCCAGGCCAGCCCGGCGCCTTGCATGCGCTCGAACAGCGGCACCGCCGCGACGAGCGCGACCCAGCCCATCGCGACATACAGGCCGGTCGACCACAGCGGGTGCTTGAGGCGGTCGAACAGCTTGGCGACGACGCCGATCGCCGCCGCGCCCCAGACGACGCCGAACAGCGACCAGCCCCAGGCGCCGCGCAGCACGCCGAGCAGGAAAGGCATGTAGCTGCCGGCGATGAAGAGGTAGATCGCGGCATGGTCCAGCCGCCCGAGCCAGGCCTTGGCGCCGCCGCCGGGCAGCGCGTGATAGATCGTCGAGACGGCGTAGAGCAGGATCATCGTCGCGGTGAAGATCGCCGCGGCGGCGATGTCGGCCGCCGAGCCCCGGCGCGCCGCGTGGACGACGAGCACCGGCAGCGCGGCGATCGCCAGCGCGCAGCCGATGCCATGGCTGACGGCGTTGGCGATCTCCTCGCCCGGGGTCTGTGCGCGCTCGGCCGCCGTCATCGCAGGCAGCCTCTCAATCGGCTTCGAAACGACCCAGCCGCACGGCCGTGCCGCCCGGCTTGAGGTTGCGCGTGCCCGGCATCACGAGCACGCAGTCGTCGTAGGGCGTGACCCAGACGCGCGCGCCGTCCTGCGCCAGCGCGGTGCCGGCGCGCGGCACGATGGCCAGCCCGGCGACCGGGATCAGGAAGCGGAAATCGGCCGACAGCGCGACGATGGCCTCGGTCACGCGCACCAGGCGCTGGCGCGGCGGCAACGGCAGTCGCGCGCGTGCCGCGACCCAGTCGGCGTCGGCCACGCCCGTCAGGCCCAGGAAGCGCACCAGGGCGTCGATCGCGACCTCGGCCGCGGCGCGCTCCCAATGGAAGCCGCATTCGATCAGCAGCGCCTTCTGCGGGCTCGCCGGGTCGCCGTAGCCGCCGCGGTCGACCATGCGCAGCCCGGCGGCATGGCCGGTGTCGATCAGCAGATCGGCCGGCATGCCGAGGGCGCGTGCGTAGTCGGCGTTCTTGTCGACGCGGCCGCAGACCATCAGCGGCCGGCAGGGCTCGCTCATCGAATGGATGTCGAGCAGCCGTTCGGCGCCGTCGACGAAGGGGCGCAAGGCGCGCGCGCGACGGAGCTCGACGCTGTCGCGCGGCCCGTCCAGCGTGGCGTCGTCCCATACGCGGTTGTAATCCTCGTCGACGCAGCGCGAGGGGTAGGGGTCGGCGGGGTCGAAACGCTGGTAGGCGGCGACGTTCGCGAACGCCAGCGTGAGCGCGCCCTGGACCGGCTGGAAGCCGTCGCGCAGCAGCCAGTCGAGCGCGATCGCGCCGCAGATCTCGTTGCCGTGCGTCAGCGCCTGCACCAGCACCTCGGGCCCGGGGCGACCCGAGTCGAATCGATGGACCCAGTCGACGCCGGTGTTCGACGCGCGCCAGGGCGCCAGGTCCGGGGCTCGGAGTTCGATCGCGGTCGCGCTCATGCCTTGCTCCACCGATGGTGTAGCACCGAGTATCGCCGGCCCGGCGGGGGCGCTACGATGCACCGCCGGGGTCAACTCGATAGCATCGACCCCGAACACCCCGGAGATCCGTCCATGCGCGAGCGAGAACTGCAGGCCCTGATCGAAGACGTGCGGCGCGGCGAACTGCCGCGGCGGGACTTCGTCGCCCGTCTGGTGGGCCTGGGCCTGACGGCGCCGATGGCGGGCTCGCTGCTGCTGCATGCCGGCGTCGCCCAGGCTCAGACCACGGTGCCGTACAAACCCACCAAGCGCGGCGGCGGCGGCCTGCTGAAGACGCTGTGGTGGCAGGGGCCGACGCTGCTGAACCCGCATTTCGCGATCGGCACCAAGGACCAGGAGGGCTGCCGCGTGTTCTACGAGCCGCTGGCCGGCTGGGACTCCGAGGGCAATCTGATCCCCATCCTCGCGGCCGAGATCCCGACGCGCGAGAACGGCGGCCTCGCCGCCGACGGCAAATCGGTGGTCTGGAAGCTGAAGACCGGCGTGACCTGGCACGACGGCACCCCGTTCACGGCCGACGACTGCCTCTTCAACTGGCAGTTCGCGACCGACCCGGCGACCGCGGCGACGACGATCGGGCCCTACAAGGACATCCAGGTCGACAAGATCGACGCCCGCACCATCCGCGTGCGCTTCCGGCGCTCGACGCCGTTCTGGGCCCAGGCCTTCGTCGGCACCTTCGGGATGATGATCCCCAAGCATCTGTTCGCGGCCTACCTGGGCGCCAAGTCGCGCGAGGCGCCGACGAACCTCAAGCCGGTCGGCACCGGACCCTACAAGTTCGTCGAATTCAGGCCCGGGGACCTGGTGCGCGGGGCGATCAACCCGAACTACCACATGCCGAACCGGCCCTATTTCGACACCCTCGAGATGAAGGGCGGCGGCGACGCCGTCTCGGCCGCGCGCGCCGTGCTGCAGACGGGCGAGTTCGACTACGCCTGGAACCTGCAGGTCGAGGACGACGTGCTCAAGCGCCTCGAGGCCGGCGGTCGCGGCCGCCTCGTGCCGGTACCCGGCGGCGATGTCGAGTACATCGCGCTCAACACCTGCGACCCGAATGTCGAGGTCGACGGCGAGCGCGCCAGCCTGAAGACCAGGCATCCCTACTGGAGCGACCCGGCGGTGCGCAAGGCGATGGCGCTGCTCGTCGACCGCCAGGCGATCCAGGACTTCATCTACGGCCGCACCGGCTACGCGACGCCGAACTTCCTCAACAACCCGCCGCGCTTCCGCAGCCACAACCTGAAGTTCGAGTTCAACATCGACAAGGCCAAGGCGCTGCTCGACGCCGCAGGCTGGAAGCCCGGAGCCGACGGCGTGCGCGCGAAGGGCGGAGTCCAGCTCAAGGCGGTGTTCCAGACCAGCATCAACGCGCCGCGCCAGAAGACGCAGCAGATCATCAAGCAGGCCTGCCAGAAGGCCGGCATCGCGCTCGAACTCAAGTCCGTCACCGCCAGCGTGTTCTTCTCCTCCGATGTCGCCAACCCCGACACCTACGGCAAGTTTTACGCCGACATGGAGATGTACACGACGACGCAGACCGAGCCCGATCCGGCGACCTTCATGCAGCAGTTCATCAGCAGCCAGGCCTCGACCAAGGCCAACAAATGGCAGGGCCGCAACATCCCGCGCTGGCGCAGCGAGGCCTACGACCAGGCCTATGCCGCGTCCGAGGGCGAGCTCGACCCGGTCAAGCGCGCGGCGCTGTTCATCCGCATGAACGACCTCGTCTGCAGCGACGGCTACGTGATCCCGCTCGTCAATCGCCCGCGTCCGTCCGGCGTCGGCAACAAGCTCGTGACGCAGCTCTCGGGCTGGGACAACATCATGTGGGCCGTCCACTCCTGGTACCGCGAAACCTGACGCATGCAGCCCCCAAGCTCACTTCGTTCGCTCGCCCCGGGGCAGCGTGGGGGCCCGTTCGTGGCCCCTGGGGCGTTCTGCCCCTTCGGAACGGCCGGGCGGTACTGATCCTTGGGCCCCTATCTCCTGCGCCGGCTGGCGATCGCGCTGCCCAGCCTGCTCGGCATCAGCCTCGTGCTGTTCACGGTGCTGGCGCTGGCGCCGGGCGACCCCTTCGGCGAGCTGGCGACGAATCCGAACGTGCCGCCCGAGGTGCAGCTGGCGCTGCGCCACCAGTTCGGACTCGACGACCCGATCTGGCAGCGCTACCTCCATTGGCTGGTCGCGATGCTGCACGGCAACTGGGGCTACTCCTTCGTCAGCCGGGTCGATGTCGACATCCTGATCCGCCAGCGCGTACCGGTGACGCTGGCCATCATCGGCGCCTCGCAGCTGCTGGCGCTGGCGATCGCGCTGCCGGTGGGCATCGTCGCCGCGACGAAGCCCTATTCGCTGTTCGACAAGGTGGCGAACACGATCGCCTTCATGGGCTTCTCGCTGCCGACCTTCTTCACCGGGCTGCTGCTGATCCTGCTGTTCTCGATCAAGCTGCACTGGCTGCCCTTCGTCTTCCGCAGCGACATCGCGGCCACCGGCTGGGACTGGTGGTGGCGCCAGTTCCAGCAATCGATCATGCCGATCGCCGTGCTCGGCCTGTTCCAGGGCGCGAGCTGGACGCGCTTCGTGCGCTCGGCCGTGCTCGACGTCGTGCGGCTGGACTATGTGACGACGGCGCGCAGCAAGGGGCTGGCCGAGCGCGTCGTCGTGCTCAGGCATGTGGTGCGCAACGCGCTCATCCCGGTCGTCACGCTGGTGGCGCTGACCATGCCGCAGGTCTTCGGCGGCGCCATCGTCACCGAGCAGATCTTCCGCATTCCTGGCATCGGCTCGCTGCTCATCGACGCCATCCTGCGCAACGACACGCCGGTGATCATGGCCGTGACCTTCGTCTTCGCCTGCCTCGTGATCCTGTTCAACCTCGTCGCCGATCTGCTCTATGGCTGGCTCGACCCCCGCATCAGTTTCCGGTGAGGCGCCGCGGCGCGTCGCCTCGCCCGCGGCCGAGGCCTGGCGGCGCTTCCGGCGCCACCGCCTGGCCGTGCTCAGCCTCGCGCTGCTGGCGACGCTCGCCGCCGCGGTGGCGTTCGGGCCGCTGCTGTGGAAGGTCGCGATCGACGACATCGATTTCACGGCGCGCCTGGCGGCGCCGAGCCTGGCCCACCCCTTCGGCACCGACGACCTGGGCCAGGACCTGCTCGCGCGCATGCTCTACGGCGGCCGCATCAGCATCGCCGTGGGGCTGGCGGCGATGGCGATGTCGGTCGGCGTCGGCGTGCTCGTCGGTGCGATCGCCGGCATCTCGCGCGGCGCCGTCGACGGCGCGCTGATGTGGCTCACCGACCTCTTCCTCTCGCTGCCCCAGCTGCCGCTGCTGCTGCTGCTGATCTACCTCTTCCGCGAGCCGCTGAAGGCGGCCTTCGGGCCCGAGGTCGGCGTCTTCCTGCTCATCGTCGTCGTCATCGGCGCCTTTCGCTGGATGCCGACGGCGCGCCTCGTGCGGGCGCAGTTCTTCAGCCTGCGCGAGAAGGAGTTCGTCGAGGCGGCGCGCGCGCTCGGCGCCTCGACGCCGCGCATCGTGCTGCGCCACATCCTGCCCAACGCGCTCGGGCCGGTGATCGTCGCCGGCACCATCGACGTCGCCGCGGCGATCATCGCCGAGAGCACGCTGTCGTTCCTCGGCCTCGGCTTCCCGCCCGACATCCCGACCTGGGGCCGCATCCTCTACGACGCCAAGGACTACCTCGACATCGCGCCGCACTGGGCGCTGTTCCCGGGGCTGGCGATCTTCCTCACGGTGCTGACGATCAATTTCGTCGGCGACGGCTTGCGCGACGCGCTCGACCCGCGGCGGGTCCTGTGATGGCCTTGCTCGAGATCCGCGGGCTCAAGACCCACTTCAAGACCGACGACGGCTGGCTGCACGCGGTCGACGGCGTCGACCTGAGCGTCGAGGCCGGCGAGACCGTCTGCATCGTCGGCGAATCGGGCTGCGGCAAGAGCGTCACCGCGCGCACGGTGCTCAAGCTCATCGACATGCCGCCCGGGCGCATCGTCGCCGGCAGCGTGCTGTGGCAGGGGCGCGACCTGGTGCCGCTGCCGGCGCGCGAGATGCAGCGCATCCGCGCCAAGGAGATCGCGATCGTGTTCCAGGAGCCGATGACCTCGCTCAATCCGGTCTACACGGTGGGCGAGCAGATCGCCGAGAGCCTGCGCCTGCACGAGGGGCTGAGCCGCCGCGCGGCGCTGGACCGCGCCGTCGAGATGCTGCAGCTCGTGCGCATCCCCACGCCCGAGCGCCGCGTGCGCGACTACCCGCACCAGTTCTCGGGCGGCATGCGCCAGCGCGTGATGATCGCGATCGCGCTCGCCTGCAACCCGCAGCTGCTGATCGCCGACGAGCCGACGACGGCGCTCGACGTCACGATCCAGGCCCAGATCCTCGACCTGCTGTCCGAGCTCAAGTCGCGCCTCGGGATGGCGGTGCTGCTGATCACGCATGCGATGGGCGTCGTCGCCGAGACGGCGCAGCGCGTCGTCGTGATGTACGCCGGCCAGGTCATCGAGGAGGCCGGGGTCGACGCGCTGTTCGCGCGGCCGCGCCATCCCTACACGCAGGGGCTGATCCGCTCGATCCCGCGCATCGACCTCGAGGCCACGCACAAGCAGCGCCTCGAGGCCATCGCCGGCACCGTGCCACGCCTGATCGCGCCGCCGCCGGGCTGCCGCTTCGCGCCGCGCTGCCGCCACGCCAGCGCCGCCTGCACGGCGGCGACGCCGCCGCTGCGCGAGGTCGCGCCGGGGCACAAGGTCGCCTGCATCCTCGAGGTCGCGCCATGAGCGCGCCGGGCCGCTCCCAAGCGCTCATGCCGGAGCCCTTCAAGGGCGAAGGTACCGCAGTGAGCGCGCCGGGCCGCTCCCAAGTGCTCATGCCGGAGGCCTTCAAGGGCGAGGGTACGCCCGTGACCGCGCCGCTGCTCAAGGTCGCCGGCCTCGTCAAGCATTTCCCGGTCAAGGGCGGCTGGCTCGGGCGCGAGGTCGAGCGCGTGCACGCCGTCGACGGCGTCGATTTCGAGCTCGCCGCCGGCGAGACGCTGGGCCTGGTCGGCGAATCGGGCTGCGGCAAGAGCACGACCGGGCGCTGCATCCTGCGCCTGATCGAGCCGACCGCGGGCGAGATCACCTTCGATGGCCGCAGTGTCAGCGGCGCCGGCCGCGACGAGCTGCGCGCGCTGGCGCGCCGCATGCAGATCGTGTTCCAGGATCCCTATGCGAGCCTGGACCCGCGCATGACGGTGGGCGCCATCGTCGGCGAGGCGCTGACGATCCACAAGCTGACGACGAGCGCCGCCGCCTACCGCGACCGCATCGTCGAGCTGCTCGAGACGGTGGGCCTTTCGGCCGACCATCTGCGGCGCTTTCCGCACGAGTTCTCGGGCGGCCAGCGCCAGCGCATCGGCATCGCGCGCGCGCTCGCCGTGCAGCCCAGCCTGCTCGTCTGCGACGAAGCGGTCTCGGCGCTCGACGTCTCGATCCAGGCCCAGGTCATCAACCTGCTCGAGGACCTGCAGTCGCGCTTCGGCCTGGCCTACATCTTCATCGCCCACGACCTCTCGGTGGTCGAGCACATCAGCGACCGCGTCGCCGTGATGTACCTCGGCCGCATCGTCGAGATCGCGCCGGCGCGCGCGCTCTACGCGAACCCGCGCCACCCCTACACCGAGGCGCTGCTGGCCGCCGTGCCCATCCCCGACCCGCGGGTCCAGCGCGTGCGCATCCCGCTGCAGGGCGACGTGCCGAGCCCGATCCACCCGCCCTCGGGCTGCCATTTCCACACCCGCTGCCCGATCGCCAACGCCGGGGCCTGCCGCAACGAGCGGCCCGTGCTGCGCGAGATCGGCCCGGGCCACAGCGTGGCCTGTCACCTGCGCGCTTGAAATGCCGCCGGCCCGCGTCCGGCGTGCGGGCGCGACCGCGACGCCGGGCTTCACGGCAAGGGCGGCAAGGGACCCGTCTTGCGGCCGGTAAAGTAGATCGAAGGCGTCGGCAAAGGCGCGTTCCCGGTGCAACCCGCAGGCCCGGAATGGGTCTACAGTGGCACCGAGGAACCCCGTTCCGTCGCCGAGGAGTCCCGTGATGAAAACCGCCACCCGCGTTCTTGCCGCCCTCTTCTCCGCCGCCCTGGCCTGCAGCGCCGTGCCGGCGCAGGCGCAACGCCATTGGGGCGGGGGCGAACGCCACGAATACCATGGCGGCTACCACCGCGGCTGGGGCTGGGGCCCGGCCTGGGGCCTGGGCATCGGCCTCGGCCTCGGGTACGGCGCCGGCTACTGGAACGGCTACTACGCGCCCTACGGCTGGGGCCCGGGCTATGTCGTGGTGCAGAGCCCGCCGCCCGTCACCGTGGTGCAGCCGCCGGCGCAGACCGTGGTCCCGGCCGCGCCGAGTTCGACGCCGGCGCCCGTGGTCTATCCGCGCAACGGCCAGAGCGCGGCACAGACCGAAAGCGATCAGCAGGACTGCAACCGCTGGGCGACCACGGTGCCGGGCGCGCTCGCCGATGCCAGCGTGATGATGCGCGCCGTCGCGGCCTGCATGGACGCGCGCGGTTACACGTTGAAGTAGCCGGCCCGGCGCGGCGCCGCTAGAGCCGCGCGAGCAGCCGCGCCGGCAGCATCAGGATCGCGCCCAGCAGCGCGAACACCGATGCGACGGCGATGCCGACCAGCCGCAGCGGCAGCGTGAGCAGCCAGACCAGCGGTGCGAGCACGAGGGCCAGCAGCGCCAGCGGCCAGCACAGCACCCACAGCAGGCACCAGGCGGCGAGCGTGAGCAGGAAGCGCATCGCGCCGCCCTCAGGCCAGCGGCGTCGCCGGCTGCGCCGGCGTGGGGGTCGAGCCGGCCCAGAGCAGCGCCGCGCCGTCGACGCGCGCGAGTTGCGAGATCACCCCGAGTCCGGCGCCGGTCAGCAGCGCCGACAGCGCGACGGCGGCGAGGCGGGAAGAGAGGCTGTGCGTCATGGTGCGCTCCTGGTGCGGGGTGGGTCGATGGCGCGATGGTCACCGCCGCGACCCTTCGACGCGAGCGCGTTGCGACGGACGGCTGCCGGCGGCCCCTCAAGCGCGATCCGCGCCGACCGGCGGCGGCGGCCGGCGACGCCACCCCCGCCGATATAATCGCCCTTTACCACCACAGCATTCGTCGGTGACATGGATGCTGCATGAAATGACCAAGTTCGTTTTCGTGACCGGCGGCGTGGTGTCCTCTCTCGGGAAGGGCATCGCGGCGGCATCGCTGGCGGCCATCCTCGAGTCGCGCGGCCTCAAAGTCACCCTGATCAAGCTCGACCCCTACCTCAACGTCGATCCGGGCACGATGAGCCCGTTCCAGCACGGCGAGGTTTTCGTCACCGACGACGGCGCCGAGACCGACCTCGACCTCGGCCACTACGAGCGCTTCATCACGACGCGGATGAAGCGCACGAACAACTTCACCACCGGCCAGATCTACAAGAGCGTGCTCGAGAAGGAGCGCCGCGGCGACTACCTCGGCAAGACGGTGCAGGTGATCCCGCACGTGACGAACGAGATCCAGGAGTTCGTCAAGCGCGGCGCCGCCGACGGGCTCGACGTGGCGATCGTCGAGATCGGCGGCACCGTCGGCGACATCGAGTCGCTGCCCTTCCTCGAGGCCGTGCGCCAGATGAGCCTGCGCCTGGGCCCGGCGCATTGCGCCTTCGTGCACCTGACCTACGTGCCCTGGATCGCCGCCGCCGGCGAGCTCAAGACCAAGCCGACCCAACACACGGTGCAGAAGCTGCGCGAGATCGGCATTCAGCCCGACGTGCTGCTGTGCCGCGCCGACCGCCCGATACCCGACGAGGAGCGCGACAAGATCAGCCTCTTCACGAACGTGCAGCCGCACGGCGTCATCAGCATGTGGGACGTCGACACGATCTACAAGGTGCCGCGCCTGCTGCACGAGCAGGGCCTGGACGAGCTCATCTGCATGAAGCTGCAGTTGCTGACGCGTCCCGCCGACCTGCGGCGCTGGGACATGCTGGTGCACGAGGTCGAGCATCCGCAGACGACGGTGAAGATCGCGATGTGCGGCAAGTACACCGACCTGTCGGACTCGTACAAGTCGCTCAACGAGGCGCTGCGCCACGCCGGCATCCACAACCACGCCAAGGTCGAGATCGAGTATGTCGACGCCGAATCGCTGACGCCGGCCAGCGCCGCGCAGCTCGCGCGCTTCGACGCCATCCTCGTCCCCGGCGGCTTCGGCAAGCGCGGCATCGAGGGCAAGATCGTCGCCGCGCAATATGCCCGCGAGCACCGTCTGCCCTACCTCGGCATCTGCCTCGGGATGCAGGTGGCGACGATCGAATACGCGCGCCACGTGGCCGGGCTCGAGGGCGCCAACAGCACCGAGTTCGACCCCCAATGCGCGCACCCGGTGATCGCGCTGATCGAGGAATGGCAGGACCGCGACGGCAGCATCCAGAAGCGCAGCGCCGGCTCCGACCTTGGCGGCACGATGCGGCTGGGCGCGCAGAGCAGCGACGTCAAGCCCGGCACGCTGGCGCACCAGATCTACGGCAGCGTCGTCACCGAGCGCCACCGCCACCGCTACGAGGCCAACGTCAACTACCTCGAGCGGTTGCAGGCCGCCGGGCTCGTCGTCTCGGCGCTGACGCAGACCGAGCACCTGACCGAGATCATCGAGCTGCCGCGCGAGCGCCACCCCTGGTTCATGGGCGTGCAGTTCCACCCCGAGTTCAAGAGCACGCCCTGGGGCGGCCACCCGCTGT
The DNA here is from genome assembly GCA_018971105.1 of Burkholderiales bacterium. GTDB lineage: Bacteria > Pseudomonadota > Gammaproteobacteria > Burkholderiales > Burkholderiaceae_C > Rubrivivax. The sequence goes on along the minus strand of JAGWVB010000078.1, from coordinate 4,644 downwards.
TCTCGAGCTACATCCACGCCGCGCTCGAGTGCCGCGCCCAGCGCGCCGAACCCGTCAAGGTCGTGGCATGAAGTTGTGCGGCTTCGAGGTCGGCATCACCCGGCCGTTCTTCCTCATCGCCGGCCCCTGCGTCGTCGAGGGCGAGCAGCTGCAGATGGACGTCGCCGGCAAGCTCAAGGAGATCACCGGCGCGCTCGGCATCCCCTTCATCTTCAAGAGCAGCTTCGACAAGGCCAACCGCAGCAGCGGCACGAGCTTTCGCGGCCCCGGCCTGGACCAGGGCCTGGCCATCCTGGCCAAGGTCGGGCGCGAGCTGGGCGTGCCCATCCTCACCGATGTGCACGACGCGTCGCAGATCGCCGCCGTGGCGGCGGTGGCCGACGTGCTGCAGACGCCCGCCTTCCTCTGCCGCCAGACCGATTTCATCCGCGCCGTCGCGCAAAGCGGCAAGCCGGTGAACATCAAGAAGGGCCAGTTCCTGGCGCCGCAGGACATGAGGAACGTGATCGACAAGGCACGCGCCGCGGCGCGCGAGGCGGGCCTGTCCGAGGACCGCTTCCTGGCCTGCGAGCGCGGCGCGAGCTTCGGCTACAACAACCTCGTCTCCGACATGCGCAGCCTGGCGATCATGCGCGGGACCGGCGCCCCGGTCGTCTTCGACGCCACGCACAGCGTGCAGCTGCCGGGCGGCCAGGGCACGAGCAGCGGCGGCCAGCGCGAGTTCGTGCCCGTGCTCGCGCGCGCGGCCGTCGGCGTCGGCGTCGCCGGGCTCTTCATGGAGACGCATCCCGACCCGGCCCAGGCGCTGAGCGACGGCCCCAACGCCGTTCCGCTCAGGCACATGCGCGCGCTGCTCGAGCAGCTCGTCGCGCTCGACCGCGTCGTCAAGAGCCAGCCGCTGCTGGAAGACGACTTCGCCGCCTGAACCCCATCACCCACCTCGTTGAGTAACCACGCATGAGTGCCATCGTCGATATCGTCGGCCGAGAGATCCTCGACAGCCGCGGCAACCCCACCGTCGAATGCGACGTACTGCTCGAAAGCGGCACCATGGGCCGTGCCGCCGTTCCGAGCGGCGCGTCCACCGGCAGCCGCGAGGCGATCGAGCTGCGCGACGGCGACAAGAAGCGCTACGGCGGCAAGGGCGTGCTGCGCGCGGTCGAGCACATCAACACCGAGATCAGCGAGTCCGTGCTCGGCCTCGACGCCAGCGAGCAGGCCTTCCTCGACAAGACCCTGGTCGAACTCGATGGCAGCGACAACAAGAGCCGCCTGGGCGCGAACGCGACGCTGGCCGTGAGCATGGCCGTGGCGCGCGCCGCGGCCGAGGAGAGCGGCCTGCCGCTGTACCGCTATTTCGGCGGCATGGGCCGCATGCAGCTGCCGGTGCCGATGATGAACGTCATCAACGGCGGCGCGCATGCCAACAACAACCTCGACCTGCAGGAGTTCATGCTGATCCCGGTCGGCGCGCCGAGCTTCCGCGAGGCGCTGCGCTACGGCGCCGAGGTGTTCCACGCGCTGAAGAAGATCATCGACGCCAAGGGCATGCCGACCTCGGTCGGCGACGAGGGCGGCTTCGCGCCCAACGTCGCGAGCCACGAGGCGGCGATCCAGCTCATCCTGGAGGCGATCGAGAGCGCCGGCTACAGGCCCGGCGAGCAGATCGCGCTCGGCCTCGATTGCGCGGCGAGCGAGTTCTACAAGGACGGCAAGTACCACCTCGAGGGCGAAGGCCTGACGCTGAGCGCGCCCGAGTGGACCGAGATCCTCGCGAGCTGGGTCGGCAAGTATCCGATCATCAGCATCGAGGACGGCATGGCCGAGGCCGACTGGGACGGCTGGAAGCACCTCAACGACGCACTCGGCAAGCGCGTGCAGATCGTCGGCGACGACATCTTCGTCACCAACCCGCGCATCCTCGAGGAGGGCATCCGCAAGGGCGTCGCGAACTCGATCCTCATCAAGATCAACCAGATCGGCACGCTCTCCGAGACCTTCGCCGCGATCGAGATGGCCAAGCGCGCCGGCTGGACCAACGTCATCAGCCACCGCTCGGGCGAGACCGAGGACAGCACGATCGCCGACATCGCCGTCGGCAGCAACGCCGGCCAGATCAAGACCGGCTCGCTCAGCCGCAGCGACCGCATCGCCAAGTACAACCAGCTGCTGCGCATCGAGGAGGACCTCGGCGACGTCGCGAGCTACCCGGGACGCTCCGCGTTCTACAACCTCAGGGCCTGAGCGGGCGGCGATGCGCTGGGTCCCGGCCGTCCTCGTGGCGCTGCTGCTGCTGGTGCAGGGCGACCTCTGGCTGGGCAAGGGCAACCTGCCGCACGTGATGTCGCTGCGCAAGCAGCTCGCGCAGCAACGGGCGCTGAATGCCCAGGCGCGCGAGCGCAACGCGCGCGTCGCAGCCGAGGTCGCCGACCTCAAGGAAGGCCAGGAGATGATCGAGGAGAAGGCGCGCTACGACCTCGGCCTGGTGCGTCCGAACGAGATCCTGGTGCGCATCAACGCAAGGCACTAGTGCTGGCCGACCTGCTGCTGGCCGCGCGCCCGCTGCTGGCGCCGGCGTTCACGCTCTGGGGCGCGCCGGTGACCTGGCTCGAGGTCGTCGCGTTCTGGCTCTCGGTCGCCTACGTGCTGGCGAACATGCGCGTCTGGGTCGTCGCCTGGCCGCTGGCGATCGCGAGCTCGCTGCTCTACGCGCTGCTGTTCGCCGACAGCCGGCTCTACGGCGAGGCCTCGCTGCAGCTGTTCTTCGTCGTCGTCTCGGTCTGGGGCTGGTGGGAATGGCTGCGCGGCACCGGCGCCGACGCGGCGCCGCTGGTCGTGGGCTGGATGAGCCCGCAGCGGCGGCGCCAGGCGGCGCTCGCGACGCTCGCCGCCTGGCCGCTGCTCGGGCTGGCGCTGCGCCACGCCACCGACAGCCCGGTGCCCTATTTCGACGCCCTGCCCACCGTGGCCAGCATCACCGCGACCTTCATGCTCGGGCGCAAGAAGGTCGAGAACTGGCCGCTGTGGGTCGGCGTCAACGCCGTCAGCATCGGCCTGTTCGCCTACAAGGGGCTGTGGCTGACGGTCGTGCTCTACGCCCTCTTCCTCGTGCTGGCGCTGCTGGGCTGGCGCGCCTGGCAGCGGCTGGCGCAGCAGGCCGCGGCCCGATGAGCGGCGCGCTGCGCATCGCCATCCTCGGCGCCGAGAGCACCGGCAAGACCGAGCTCGCGCGCGCCCTGGCGGCGCAACTCGCGGCGCGCACCGGCATGCGTTGCACCTGGGTCGGCGAATGGCTGCGCGACTGGTGCGAGCGCGAGGGCCGCACGCCGCGCGCCGACGAGCAGGCGGCGATCGCGCGCACCCAGCAGGCGCACATCGATGCCGCCGCGGCGGCGCACGACATCGTCGTCTGCGACACGACGGCGGTGATGACCGCCGTCTACAGCGAGCTCATCTTCGGCGACCGCTCGCTCGCGGCCTACGCCGCGGTCGAACAGCGGCGCTGCGACCTCACGCTGCTGACGGCGCTCGACCTGCCCTGGGTCGCCGACGGCCTGCAGCGCGACGGCCCGCATGTGCGCGAGCCGGTCGACGCCGGCCTGCGCGCGCTGCTGGCGGCCCATGGCCTGCGCTGGACGCGCATCGCCGGCAGCGGCCGCGCGCGCGTCGAGGCCGCGCTGGACGCGGCGATGGCGCTGGTCTCAGTGCCGCCCGGCCGCCCCGAAGGCACTGAGCGCCCCAAGGGACCCGAAGGGGCCCCCGAGTGGCCCGGGGGGCAGCGAACGAAGTGAGCGTGGGGGTTCCACTTCAGTGCCGCCCGGCCGCCCCGAAGGCACTGAGCGCCCCCTTGGGGGGCAGCGAACGAAGTGAGCGTGGGGGTTCCACTTCAGGCGGGGCGCAGGCGCGCCGAGGTCGCCGCGAGCCGCCGCCGCAGCTCGGGCAGCGCGCGCTGCGCCGTCTCGTAGCCGACCTGGATCATCTCGCGCCGGACGCTGAAATCGCTGCTCGCCCAGGCCGAGGTGTCGGGCCGGATCACGAAGTCGGCCTGCGCCGCCTCCTGCTGCGACAGCGCGTGGCCCATGATCTCGAACGACTGCAGCAGCACCTCGTAGAGGCCCGGCATCGAGGTCCGGTTGGGCTTGGTGCCGACATCGACGGCGATCACGAACTGGCCGCCCAGCGCCCGCGCGGTGGACACCGGCAGCGGCGAGACGAGGCCGCCGTCGACGAGTTCGCGCCCGCCGATCTCGCGCGGCACGAAGACGCCGGGAATGCTGCACGAGGCGCGCACCGCGTCGGCGACCGAGCCGGCGCTGAGCACGACGCGCTCGCCGCTGCGCAGGTCGGTCGTCACCGCGGCGTAGGCGACGGGCAGCGTCTCGATCGTCGCCCCGCGCACCGCATCGCTGACGAGGCGGTGCAGCGAGTCGCCGAGCAGCATCCCGCGCTGGCCGGCACTGGCGAAGTCGGCGACCTCGACATCGCGCACATGCAGCGCCAGGTCCTCGATGCGGAACGGCGTATAGCCGGCGGCATAGAGCGCGCCGACGAGCGCGCCGGCGCTCGTGCCAGCAATGAAATCGGGCCTGATCCCAGCCTGCACGAGCGACTTGAGCACGCCGATATGGGCGAAGCCGCGCGCCG
>JAGWVB010000077.1 GCA_018971105.1 Burkholderiales bacterium | reverse complement strand
TGCGCGAGACCTGCGCCTACGAGGGCCAGGCGCCGATGCTGCTCGAGGCGCTGGCGCGCAGCGCGCCCGCCGACGCCGCAGCGGCCGGCGCGCTCGACGCGCTCGTCACGCTCGCGCCCGACGGCTGCCTCGACCCGCGGCCGCTGTTCGAGCGCCTCGCCGACGAGCGCGACGCGGCGCGCGGCGCGGCGCTGTTCCACGACGCGCTCGCCGAAGGCATCGCGCGCTGGGCCATCGCCGCGGCCGCATCGAGCGGCCTGCGCCGCATCGCCTGCGGCGGCGGCTGCTTCCTCAACGAGCGGCTCAACGCGCGCCTGCTGCCGCGCCTGCGCGAGGCCGGGCTCACGGTGCTGGAAGCGCGCCAGGCGCCGACCGGGGACGGCGGCATCGCGCTCGGCCAGGCCTGGGTCGCGCTCTGTGCGATGGCGGCTGCGGGAGCCTGAAGGGCCCGCGCGGCGACGTTGCGGCCGCGGAAGACAGCACGCGAGCGCTGGCTCGCGCGTCGCTTCCGCGGCCGGCCGGCCTCAGTTCGAAGCCACCTTGGCCGGGGCGCCGCCGGTCAGCTTGAAGACCCAGACCATGCCGCCCTGCTCGAGGAAGTTGACCTTCTTGGCGACCTCGCCGCCCCACAGCGGCACCGCACCGCCCCAGCCCGAGACGACGCTCACGTACTGCTGGCCATTCTCCATCCAGGTCACCGGCGGCGCGACGACGCCGGAGCCGGTCTGGAATTGCCAGACGACCTTGCCGGTGCGGGCATCGGCGGCCTTCAGGTAGCCCTCGGGCGTGCCCCAGAACACGAGGCCGCCGGCCGTCGTCAGCACGCCACCCCACAGCGGCGCGCTGTTCTTGACTTCCCAGACGATCTTGCCGGTCTTCGGGTCGATCGCGCGCAGCGCGCCGATGTAGTCGTCGTGGATGGTCTTGATCGTGAAGCCGGCGCCGAGGTAGGCCGCACCCTTCTTGTAGGTGATCGGCTCGTTCCAGATCTCCATGCCCCATTCGTTGGCCGGCACGTAGAACAGGCCGGTCTGCGGGCTGTAGGCCATCGGCATCTGGTTCTTGCCACCGAGGAAGCTGGGCGCCGAGAACACCGAGCTGCCCTTCTTGCCGTCGGCGCTCGCCGTCGGGTCGCCCGGGCGGTCGCTGTCGATAAAGTTCGGACGCCCGGTCTTGAGGTCGATGCCGCTGGCCCAGGTGATCTTCTTGACGAACGGGAAGGCGTTCTGCAGATGGCCGTTCTTCGCGTCCAGGACGTAGAAGAAGCCGTTGCGGTCGGCCTTGGCGCCCATGCGCTTGCCGTTCATGTCGAAGGTGATGAATTCGTTCACGCCGTCGAAGTCCCAGCCGTCGTTGGGCGTGCCCTGGTAATGCCAGACGATCTTGCCGGTCTTGACGTCGATGGCCACCGTCGAGCAGCTGAACAGGTTGTCGCCCTGGCGCAGGTGGCTGTTCCAGGGCGCCGGGTTGCCGGTGCCGAAATAGGCCAGGCCGGTCTTCGGGTCGTAGGTGCCGCCGAGCCAGGGCGCCGCGCCGCCGGTCTTCCACAGGTCGCCGGGCCAGGTCTGGTTGGTCGTGCCGGAGATGCCGTTCTCGTGCTTCGTGCCGTCGGCATCGTAGGTGTAGCCCATATGGCCTTCGACGGTCGGGCGGCTCCAGACCAGGCGGCCGGTCATGGGATCGCGCGCCTCGACGCGGCCGACGACGCCGAACTCGCCGCCCGAGACGCCGGTCAGCAGCAGGCCGTTGGCGATCAGCGGCGCCGCGCTTTCCGAGTAGCCCGCGTTGTAGTCGGCGACCTTCTCCTTCCAGACCACGTCACCGGTGTTCTGGTCGAGCGCCACGAGCTGCGCGTCGAGCGTGGCGAAGATGACGAGGTTGCCGAACAGGGCCGCGCCGCGGTTGACGACGTCGCAGCAGGGCATGATGCCGTCGGGCAGGCGCTGCTCGTACTTCCACAGCTTCTTGCCGGTGGCGGCGTCGAGCGCGTAGATGCGCGAATACGAGGCGGTGACGAACATCTTGCCGTCGTGGATCAGCGGCTGCGATTCCTGGCCGCGCTGCTTCTCGCCGCCGAACGAGAACGCCCAGGCCGGGACCAGGCGCGCGACGTTCGAGGTATTGACCTGCTTGAGGACCGAGAAGCGCTGGCCCTGGGTGCCGAGGCCCGAGGTCAGGACTTCGGTGCCGGTCTTGGCGGAGTCTTCGATCATCTTCTCGGTCACGGCGGCCTGCGCCGTCATCGAGCCTATGGCCAGGGTCGTGAGTACGGAAATCAGCTTCAAACGCATGGTTGTCTCCTCGGGTGGTGGGTCGCGGACAGCGGGGCACGCTGTCGCCAACACCACTTCAAGGGCAACAACCATGCCACCGGCGTGCACACGCGTTTGGAGCAGCGCCAGGGGTGCCGCGCGCCGGGCCCGGACACCGGGCGACCCGGGTTTGCCCGCGGTTTGCTACAGCTTTGAGCAACCGGCGCGAAACACTGTGACAGCGGGGTGAATCAGCGCGCGCGCTGCAACACCGCCTCTTCGTAGCGCGGGTAGAGGTCGGCGACGTTGCGGATGTATTCGGTATCGGCGGCGCCCCAGCGCCTGAACTCGGCCGGCATCGGCAGGCGCAGCACCTCGTTCATTTCCAGGCCCTGCGCGGCCGCGCCGGCGAAGGCCCGGTCGAGCCAGTCCAGGTAGCGCCGCGTGCCGTCGATGGCGGCGAAACCGGCGCCGACATCGCCATGGCTGGGCACGAGGTAGCGCAGCTTCCAGCCGGCGAGCGTCTGCAGGCTCGCCAGCCAGGGCGCCAGCTCGGCGTTCGGCGTCGTCGGGATGCGGCGCGAGAACACCAGCCCGCCGACGAAGGCGACGCCGCTGCCGCGGTCGATCAGCACGAGGTCGCTCGGCGTGTGGCCGCGCAGTTCGCGCAGCTCGATGGTGTGGCTGCCGACGTGCAGCACGCCGGGCACGGCGTCGGTGTCGGGCAGCAGGCGCGCCGTGCCCCGCATCCAGTCGCCGCACAGGCGGTAGAGGTTGTCCTCGTAGGCGGCGCCGTCGCGCTGCATGCCGGCGCGCGTCGTCGGCGTCGCCAGCCGCGGCACGTCGGCGTAGGCCTGGTTGCCGAAGAAGTAGTCGGGATGCAGGTCCAGGTTGACGACGCGCAGGATCGGCTCGTCCGTCGTGCGCGCGATCAGGGCGCGCTGCTGCTCGCCGTAGAGCTTCGTCGGCCCGGTGTTGACGACGATGACGCCGGCGCCGGTGACGATGAAGCCGGTGTTGATGATGTTGCAGCCGTTGGCAAGGCTGAAGTCGGCGTTCGCGCCCTCGATGACGTAGACGCCGGGGCCGACCTCGCGCGCCGCGAGCCGGTAGTCGAAATGCGCGGCATCGGCCGCCGCCGGTGCCGCGCGCACCGGCAGCAGCGCGATCGGCAGCGCGACCAGCGCCACGATCAGCGTCGCCAGCGCGAGCCGGCGCATCACCGCACTTCTCCCGCGATGCGGTTGCCGTCGTTGTCGGTGCCGACGAGTTCGAGCTTGCCCTGCACTCTGCCGGCGAAGTCGAAGCTGAAGATCGGGTTCTCGCTCACCGGCTCGTAGGCGTTGAGCCGCATCAGCTCGTGCCCGGCCGCGTCGCGCAGCGAGAGGTGGTTGATGTAGAAGGCCGGAATGCCGCCCGCCAGCCCGGTGTCCATCGGGTGCATCACGCGCAGGCGCAGCCGCGTCTCGTCCTCGGGCGCGCCCGGCGCGACCGAATGCGGGAACAGGCGCGCGCTGACCTGGCCCAGCGACTGCGCCCAGCTGCCGTTGCGCCGGCTGTCGCCCGGCGTCGTGCAGCCGCCGCCGGCCGAATCGACATAGCCGCCGCCGACATGCCAGACGCCGTCGCGCGTGAGCACCGCGGCGCGCACCGGGCTCGCCTGCTGCAGCTTGAAGCGGAAGCTCACGCGCGGCAGCGTCGTCAGCGGCATGTACTCGAGCACCTTGCGGATCGGGTTGCGGTCGACGATGACGGTGATGCGCTCGATGCCCTCGATGCCGTCGGCCGAGACGGTGACGGGCACGTTCATCGGGTCCTCGGCGAAGGCCGGCACGTCGACGCGCACGCGCGGGTCGAACACGACCGGCCCGTTGCCCAGGTACTCGCGCCGCAGGTCGGGCCAGATCAGCGAGCCGTAGGGGTCGCGCGCCCCGGGCGCCGCGGCGGAGGCGGGCGCCGCCGGCGGCAGCGGCGCGGGCATGGGGGCACGGGCTGCGGCACAGGCGGCGATCCAGCCCAAGGTATAGACGATCGTTGCACGACGGAACATGCGGAACCTCCGATCGGGCAGGGCAAGCAAAATCCGTGCGTCGATCGGCCGCCGGGGCGCGGCTCAGGGTTCGAGCAAGCCGTAGACCTGTTCGGGCAGCACGCGCGCCATGCGCGAACGGTCGGCCAGCGTGCCGGCGATGGCGCAGGCGGCGTCGGCGGTGTCGCGCCGCGGCGTCCCGGCCACGGGCCGGCCCCGGGCATCGAGCAGCGCCATGACCTGGGCCGCCGCGCCGCCCTGGGCGCGCAGCGCGACGACGCCGACCTCGCCGTTCTTCAGCGTCACGAAATCGCCCGGCGGATAGATGCCGACGGCCTTGATCAGCGCGCCGGCCAGCGGCCCGCCCTGCTCCTCCTGGAACAGCTGGCGCGCGGCGACCTGCGGCAGCAGCGGCGCGCGCAGCGCGCGCGGGCTGATCTTGGCGGCATAGACATCGGCGGCGCGCAGCACGCGCGCGATCTCGCCGACCTCGCCGCTGCCGCGCGGGTAGCCCTGGGCCCCGGCGCGTTCGTGATGGTCCTCGACCGCCGTCAGCCAGTCGGCATCGGCGACGCCGCTGGCGCGCAGCATCTGCGCCGAGAGATGCGGGTGGGCGTGGATCTGCGCCTTCTGCTTCGCGCTCGGCGGCTCGCTCTGCTCGGCCATGCGGGCCTGCAGCTCGACGGTCGAGGCGTTCATCGTCAGCGCCGCGGCCACCGCCGAGCGTTCGCGCGCCGCGTCCCAGCCAAGCTGGCGCGACGTCAGCAGCACGATGGTGGCGGTGTGCAGCGCATGCGTGAGCGCGTACAGCGCCGTGCGGCCATGGTCCTGGCGCACGGCCATGAAGAGCGCGGCGTCGAACTGGCGCGCGACGCGCTCGATGTGCGCGCCGACGAAGGCGTCGAGCTGCGGCGCCAGCGCCGGATCGCGGCCGCAGCGGCGCAGCAGGTCGTCGAGGGTCCAGATCTCGCGCTCGTAATGGTCGAACCAGGTGCGCTGGCGCTGGCTCGGCACCGGCGCTGCGCCGGCCGCCTCGGCGGCGCTGCGCGTGCGCGCCTCCTCGACCTCGACGAGGTCGGCGCAGGCGCCGCGTTCGAGCAGCAGCCTGAGCTGGTCGCCGTCCTGGATCGTCTGCCCCGCCGCCAGCAGCAGGCGCCCCTGGGCGTCGAGGACGCGGAAAGGCAGCGGCCGACCCGGCGCCATCAGATCGGCCACGCGGCCGAGCGGGACGCGTTCGCTCATTTCACGGGGTCCGCTCTCGCATGAGTTGGAAGATCGATACGCTATCCGACAGCATAGCGGGCGCGCGCGCCCGATGGGCGGCAGGAATGCCGCTCATCGGCCCAGTCGAGCCGCCATTCGTGTTCGCAGCTGCTGCGCCAGCGCGCGGCGCTCGAGCCCGGCGCTGGGCTGCGCCGCCAGCAGCTCGACGCGCACGCGCAGGCCGCGCGCGCGCACGACGCGCCAGACGCTCTGCACCAGCGTCGTCGTGCCGACATAGGCCGCAGCCGGGCTGTAGCGGCCCCGCGCGTCGTCGAAGCGCAGCACGACGGGCTGCACCGGCGTGGCGGTGGCGATCGCCGCCTGCAGCAGGTTGGCGTGGAAGGGCAGCAGCTCGGACCCGGCGCCGGTCGTGCCCTCGGGGAACACGGCCACCGTGTCGCCCGCGGCGAGCGCCGCCGCGACGGCGTGCACGACGCGCAGCGCGTCGCGCTTGCGGTCGCGCTCGATGAACAGGGTGCCGGCGCCGCGCACCAGCCAGCCCAGCAGCGGCCAGCGCTGCACATCGGCCTTGGAGACGAAGCGCGCCTGCGGCAGCACGGCGTGGATGGCCGCGATGTCGAGCCAGGAGACATGGTTGGCGACGATCAGCGCCGCGCCCGGCGCGGCCTGGCCGACGATCTCGAGCTCGATGCCCAGGCGCTGCAGCAGCCCGGCCGACCAGGCGCGGATGGTGGCCTGCCGCGCCGCCGCGTCCAGGCGCGGGAAGCGCCGCATCAGCGCCAGGCCGCGCAGCAGGTGCGCGAACGCAAGCAGCAGGCGCCAGGCCGCCGCGCCCGCCGGCATCAGGCGGCGCGGTCCGCGGCCTCGTAGGCGACGGTGCCGGCGACGAGCGTCGCGCGCACGCGTCCCGGCAGCGCCATGCCGGTGGAGCCGAAGGCGAAAGGCGTGTGCTTGCCCTGGCTCGCGAGCTGGTCCGGCGTGACGCGCCATGCGGCCTCGGGGTCGAAGACGCAGAGGTCGGCGACGCCGCCCTCGACGATGCGGCCGGCGCTGCTCGCGAGCGAGCCCAGCGCGTCGCCGAGCACGCGCACCGGGTCGAGCGTGACGCGCGCCAGCGCGCGCGCCAGCGGCAGGCCGCTGTCCCGGCCCCAGCGCAGCGCCAGGCTGAGCAGCAGCTCGAGTCCGGTGGCGCCGGGTTCGGCCTCGCCGAAGGGCAGGTTCTTCATGTCGTCGGCGACCGGGTTGTGGTCGGAGACGAGGGCGTCGATGGTGCCGTCGGCCAGCGCCGCGCGCAGCGCGCTGCGGTCGGCGTCCTGGCGCAGCGGCGGCGTCAGCCGCATGTCCGGGTTGAAGTAGCCGATGTCGACATCGGTCAGGTGCAGCGAGTTGATGCTCACATCGGCCGTCACCGCCAGCCCACGCGCCTTGGCCGCGCGCAGCAGCTCGACGCCGGCGGCGCTCGAGAGGCGGCAGAGGTGGACGCGGGCGCCGGTGACGCGCACGAGTTCGAAGATCAGGTGCAGCGCCACCGTCTCGGCGATCACCGGCACGCCGGTGAGGCCCAGCCGCGTCGCCACCGCGCCGGCCGCGGCGACGCCGCCGCCGAGCCAGGCGTCGAGCGGCCGCAGCCACACCGTGTAGCCGTAGGTGGCCGCGTACTGCAGCGCGCGCATCAGCACCAGGCTGTCGGTGACGGGCACGTCGGCCTGGGCGTAGCCGACGCAGCCGGCATCGGCGAGCTGGGCCATCTCGGTCAGCACCTGGCCCTGCAGCCCGCGCGTGAGCGCGCCGAGCGGGAAGACGCGGCAGCGCGAGAGCTTGCGGGCGCGGAACTTGAGCATCTCGACGAGGCCCGATTCGTCGAGCACGGGGTCGGTGTCGGGCGGGCAGACGAGGCTGGTGACGCCGCCGGCGGCCGCCGCGGCGAGCTCGGATTCGAGCATGCCCTCGTGTTCATGGCCGGGTTCGCGCAGCCGCGCGGCGAGGTCGACGAGGCCGGGCGCGACGACGAGGCCGGCGGCCTCGATCACGCGCTCGGGCGCGAAATCGCGCAGCGCGCCGATGCTGACGATGCGGCCCGAGGCGATCGCGATGTCGGCCACCTCGTCGCGGCCCGAGGCGGGGTCGACGAGGCGGCCGCCGCGGATGAGGATGCGGATGCTCATGCCTGGTTCCCCGCGATCGTGCTCATCACCGCCATGCGCACGGCGATGCCGAACGTGACCTGGGGCAGGATCACGCTGTGGCCGCCGTCGGCCACGGCCGAGTCGATCTCGACGCCGCGGTTGATCGGCCCCGGATGCATCACGATGGCGTCGGGCTGGGCCAGCGCCAGCTTCTCGGGCGTGAGGCCGTAGCTCTTGAAGAACTCGCCCGCGCTGGGCAGCATCGCGCCGCTCATGCGCTCGTTCTGCAGCCGCAGCATGATGATCACGTCGGCGCCACGCAGGCCCTCGGCCAGGTCGTGGCAGACGCGCACGCCCATGCCGGCGAGGTCGCCCGGCACGAGGGTCTTCGGCCCCACGGCGCGGATCTCGGGCACGCCCAGCGTCGTCAGCGCATGGATGTCGCTGCGCGCGACGCGCGAATGGACGATGTCGCCCACGATCGCCACCGTCAAGCCGCTGAAGTCGCGCTTGTAGTGGCGGATCGTGTACATGTCGAGCAGCCCCTGCGTCGGGTGCGCATGGCGGCCGTCGCCGGCGTTGACGACGTGGACATGCGGCGCCACATGCTGGGCGATCAGGTGCGGCGCGCCGCTCTCGGCATGGCGCACGATGAACATGTCGGCGTGCATCGCGCTCAGGTTGGCGATGGTGTCGAGCAGGCTCTCGCCCTTGGCCGTCGAGCTGCGCGCGATGTCGAGGTTGATGACATCGGCCGACAGGCGCTTGGCGGCGATCTCGAAGGTCGTGCGCGTGCGCGTGCTGTTCTCGAAGAACAGGTTGAACACGCTCTTGCCGCGCAGCAGCGGCACCTTCTTCACGTCGCGGTCGTTGACGCTGAGGAAGGTGCCCGCGGTGTCGAGGATCTGCGTCAGCACGGCGCGCGGCAGGCCCTCGATGGTGAGCAGGTGGATCAGCTCGCCATGGGCATTGAGCTGGGGGTTGCGGCGCGCGAGCATGTCAGTCGTTGTCCCGCACCGTGAAGCTGAAGGATCCGTCGTCGGCGCGCGTCAAGGCCAGCCGGCTCGAGGCCGGCAGCGCGATGCGCGCGGCCGAGTACGCGGCCGCCAGCGGCAGCTCGCGCCCGCCGCGGTCGACGAGCACGGCCAGCGTCACGCTCGCCGGGCGGCCGTAGTCGAACAGCTCGTTGACGACGGCGCGCACGGTGCGGCCGGTGTAGAGCACATCGTCGACGAGCAGGATATGGCTGTCGTCGATCGCGAACGGCAGCTGGGTCGCGCCGCTGGCGGCGGCGAGGCCGCGTGCGGAAAAATCGTCGCGGTGCAGCGTGCTCGAGATCACGCCATGCGAGCCCGCCAGGCCGAGGTCGCGCTGCAGCCGCTCGGCCAGCCAGGCGCCGCCCGACCAGATGCCGACCAGGACCGTCGCGGGCCGCAGCAGCGCGCGCACGCCGGCGCGCATGTCGGCGTACAGCGCCTCGGCGTCAAGCTGCAGCAGCATCGTCGTCCGGCTCCCGCGGCGCCAGGGCGGCGCCGGCGAAATACTGGTCGAGGATCAGCGCCGCGGCCGCGGCGTCGATGTCGGCGGCGCCGCGCGCGGCGGTGCTGGTGTAGCGCTCGTCGACCTCGTGCACCGGCAGGCGGTGGCGGCCGTGGAGCTGGCGCGCGAAGCGGCGCGCGCGCAGCGTGTTCTCGTGCGCGGCGCCGTCGGGGTGGAAGGGCACGCCGACGACGAGCGCGTCGGGCCGCCACTCGGCGATGAGTTTGCCGATGGCGGCCCAGCGCGCGTCGCCCTCGGCGGCCACGGTCGTCAGCGGCTCGCCGCAGCGGCGCAAGGTATTGCCGGCGGCGACGCCGACGCGGCGCGTGCCGTAGTCGAAGGCCAGCAATGTGCTCACGCCGTGCCCCGTCATGCGTGCCCTGCTTCCTGCGAGAGCATGCGCGGATCGATGCCGAGCAGCGACAGCGCGCCGTCGTAGCGCTGCTCGATCGGGGTGTCGAAGATGATCCTGGGGTCGGCGTCGACGCTGAGCCAGCCGTTGCGGCCGATCTCGTCCTCGAGCTGGCCCGGCTGCCAGCCGCTGTAGCCCAGCGTCACGAGCACCTTCTTCGGGCCATGGCCCTCGGCGATCGCCTCGAGCACGTCCTTGCTCGTCGTCATCTCGAGTCCGCCGGGGATCGACAGCGTCGAGTTGTAGTTGGCGCCCAGCCGCTCGTGCAGCACGAAGCCGCGCTCGGTCTGCACCGGGCCGCCGAAGAACACCGGCTGCTCGGCCAGTTCCTCCTGCGCGAGCTCGAGCTCGACCTTCTCGAACAGGTTGCGCAGCTTGATGTCGATCGGCTTGTTGATGACGAGGCCGAGCGCGCCCTTCTCGTTGTGCTCGCAGAGGTAGACGACGGTGCCGGCGAAGGTCTCGTCGGCCATGCCCGGCATCGCGATCAGGAACTGATTCGTGAGGTCGATGGGCGAGCCGCTGGGCATGGCCCGGATTCTATTCCGCGGTCACACTCCGGGTCATGCAAACGCCGATCGACTCCGCCCTCGTCTGGCTGCGCCGCGACCTGCGCGTCGACGACCACGCCGCCCTGTACCACGCGCTGCGCGCGGCGCGCCGGGTCTGGTGCGCCTTCGTCTTCGACCGCGCCATCCTCGACGCGCTGCCGCGCGCCGACCGCCGCGTCGAATTCATACGCGACAGCATCGTCGGCGTCGACGCCGAGCTGCGCGCGCTGGCCGCCTCGCACGGCATCGACGGTGCCGGGCTCATCGTCCGCCACGGCCGCGCCGACGAGGAGCTGCCGGCGCTGGCCGCGCGCCTCGGCGTGCAGTCCGTCTACGCCAGCTTCGACGACGAACCGGCCGCGCTCACGCGCGACGCCCGCGTGCGCGGCCGGCTGGCCGACCAGGGCATCGCGCTGCATCTGTCCAAGGACCATGTGGTGTTCGCCCGCGACGAGGTGATGACCCAGGGCGGCGGGCCGTTCTCGGTCTTCACGCCTTACAAGAACGCCTGGCTGCGCAAGGTCGACGATTACTTCCTCTCGGCCTGGCCGGTGGCGCGGCATGCCTCGGCGCTGGCGCCGCTGCCTGGGGACCTGGCCCCCGGCGGCGACGCGGCCGGCATCCCGGCGCTGGAGGCGATCGGCTTCGAGCGCACGAACCTGCATCGCTTGCGCCTGCCCAGCGGGCCGGCGGGCGCGCAGGAGCTGCTGGCCGACTTCGTCGAGCGCATCGACGACTACGACAGCAAGCGCGACTACCCGGCCGTCAAGGGCCCGAGCTACCTGGGGCCGCATCTGCGCTTCGGCACGGTGTCGATCCGCCAGCTCGCGCGGCTGGCCCGGCAACGCAGCCAGGACGGATCGCGCGGCGCCGAGGTGTGGCTGTCGGAGCTGATCTGGCGCGATTTCTATCACCAGATCCTGCACCACCACCCGCATGTCGATGGCCACGCCTTCCGCCCCGCCTACGACCGCGTCCGCTGGGATCACGGCAAGGCCGCCGACGCGCTGTTCGCGGCCTGGTGCGAAGGCCGCACCGGCTATCCGCTGGTCGACGCCGCGATGCACCAGATCAACCAGAGCGGCTACATGCACAACCGGCTGCGCATGATCGTCGCGAGCTTCCTGACGAAGGACTTGGGGCTGGACTGGCGGCGCGGCGAGGCCTATTTCGCGCTGCATCTCAACGACTTCGATCTGGCGTCGAACAACGGCGGCTGGCAATGGGCGGCGTCGACCGGCTGCGACGCCCAGCCCTGGTTCCGCATCTTCAATCCCGTGACGCAGAGCCAGAAGTTCGACCCCGAGGGACGCTTCATCCGGCGCTACCTGCCGGCGCTGGCGCGGCTGCCCGACAAGCTGATCCATGCGCCCTGGCTGGTGCGGCCGATCGACCTCCACGCGGCGGGGGTCGTGCTCGGGCGGGACTACCCGATGCCGGTGGTGCAACACGACGAGGCGCGCAAGAAGACGTTGGAGCGCTATGGGGTGGTGAAGGGCTGACTGCCCTGGGTGCCGCGAATTTCAAGTCAGGGCGTTGGCGCTCGCGTGCCTGAGCCGCTGCGGCAAAGGCGGATGCGGCCCGGGCGCCGGCGCGCGGACCCGGCGGTCTGCGCTGCGCGCAGACTTCCCTGCGATGCTCGGTCTTGCGGCCCGGCGCCGAACTCACTTCGCTCACTGCGCTCGCTACGTTCAAACAAGCGGCGCCGAGTATGAGGTTGATGCGCGCTGCGCGCGCTGGCCGCAAGCCCTGCGCTTCTCGGCGCCTCTACGCGCGCCGTCGCCCGGGCCGCATCCGCCTTTGCGATTCCGTCGGTGGTTCGGGTGGACGATGAAACTGCACCAGTTCGAGTCGTTCGCCGATGTGGGACCAGCGGCAGTTCTCTCTGAATCGGAGACCGGAGTAGAGCGCGACTGCCGGCGCATTCGCGGCTGCTGTTTGAACCGACAGCCGCGGGAATTGCGCCCGTTCACCTTCAATGATGGCTCGGTCATACGAGGACAGCCCTCACGGCCGCGGCTTCGGGCAGCCTCGCGACTCGATATACGATTTGAATGCCGCTTCACACTCCTCGAGCGACGGCATGCCCGCCGCCTTGCGGCGTTCATTCACCTTCCGACGATCATCGAGCGGTTGCAACTCGAAGGCGCAAGAACCGTCCATCTTCATCAGCGTTCCATAGGGCTGCGGTCGTCCAATATCCATCTGCTGAAACAGCCGCGGCGCATGCGGCAGATCGACCTTGCCGGTGGGCAGATCGCGATGGTCGATGTACCGCCTCAGGGCCTGGTCGACATCGACCATCACCTTGAGGTCGTCCACGCATTCCTTGCACGCGGGTGTCACGGCCTGGCTTGCGCCGGTGACCGCGAGCATCATGGCGACAACGATCGACACCTTCGTGTTGGCCCGGCTTCACGATCGCATGCGCGAACAGCTTCGGTTTCAAAGTTCCGCTGGGCTGTTGGTCGACCATGACGATGATCCTGACGTCGATGTCCAACGCCCACGGTCATAGGCTGGCCCGTCCAGGCCGTCCGGGTCAGGCCACGACGAGACTCTTGTACATGACGTAGGCATCTACGTAGCCCAGCGTCGAGTGATGGAATGCGCGGGGCAGCGTGCCTACGATTTCGAAGCCGAGCTTCTTCCACAGCCGAACCGCGACTTCGTTCGTGCAGACGACCAGGTTGAACTGCATGGCCCGGTACCCGAGACGTCCGGCCTCTGCTTGAGAGTGAATGCACAGTTCCGATGCCAATCCCCGACCTCTGGCGGCGCTTGACACGACGTAGCCGCAATTGCATACGTGACTGCCCAACCCGGGCTGATTCGGTTTCAAGACATAGGTGCCGAGTATTTCACCCCCGTCCGAGGTCGCGACATAGGTAGCCTGCGGAACGTCGATCCATGCATGGCGAATCTGGGCCTCTGTGCTTTGGGGAGCATACGCGTAGGTATCACCCGTCTCGAAAGTGGCTCTCAGGATCGGCCACAGCGCGGGCCAGTCTTCGGCTTGAAACGGTCGAATGACGGTCATGAATGATTTGCGATCTGACTCTGGAGGAAGCCTGCCCGCGGAGACAGGCGTCGAATGGCCGCGGAAGGACATTGCACACCGCGGCCTGGAGCGGTTAGGCATCGCGTTTGGGCGGCTCGAGCGATTCGCGATCGTAGTAGTCGACCGTGCTCTCCGCGCGAACCATCTTTCGAAACACCGGTGCGCCGGGTGCAGATGAGAAGATGCCCACTTTGCCGGAATCCGGATACTCACAGACCTCGGTACCCGACTGATTGGATAGAGACAGGTAGCGCATGGGCACGGCCCCGGTGTTGATGATCTGATGCGCGACGCTGGCATCTCCGGTCGGGCATGCGATGACGTCGTGCTTTCGGAGCTTGAACCGTCGATCACCGAAGCGCAGTTCACCTTCGCCATCCAGGATGAGGAACATTTCCTCCTCCTCCCGGTGGGAGTGGAACGGGCACTGAGCCTTCCCTGGCGGCAGTTCGGTGAGGTTGTATCCCAGCTTGCGGGCGCCGATGCTTGCGCTGAACAGCGCGCGCCTGGACGTGTAGTACCCGTTGTCCTCGACGTCATCGAACTCCACATCATCGAGATTCACGAGCGGCTTGTTCATTCCTGCATCCTGGGTGGCGATCAGCGCGGACTTCCCGCCGGGCGCGTCACGATGGGTGCCGCGACTCCCGACGTGTGGCAATCCTCGAGGTTACACCTTCGACCGGAATGCGCTGGCAGACAGATTTCCTGGAGGCGACCCACCTGATTGATGCGCGTACACCCCTGCCGCACTGGCGCCTCTACCCGTCCTGGCGCGAGGCAAAGCGCGGACCAGGATCGGATGCGCCGAATGAACCGGCACGGCGTTCGCCGCGCCTGGGCGCCGCTAGAACAGCACGACCTCGCTGTCGCGCGACGCGTCGACGAGCTTGCCGGCCTCGATCAGCGCCTGGTAGTCGTGGACCTGGTTGCGGCCCGACTGCTTGGCGTGATAGACCGCCTTGTCGGCGCGCTCGAAGGCCGAGCTCGGCGTGTCGCTCGGCCGCACCTCGGTGATGCCGATGCTGATCGTCAGCCGGCCGACCTGCGGGAAGGTCGTGCGCTCGACGTTCGCGCGCATGCGCTCGAAGGCGGCGAACGCCGCGCCGGCGTTCTCGCAGCGCATCAGCACGACGAATTCCTCGCCGCCGAAGCGGTAGATCTGGTCCTGGAAGCGGAAGCTGCTGCGCATCAGGCGCGACATCAGCAGCAGCACCTCGTCGCCGATGAGATGCCCGAAGCCGTCGTTGACGCGCTTGAAATGGTCGATGTCGATCACCGCCAGCCAGGTCCCGCTGCCGTCCTCGTGGCGCCGGTCGGGAACGCGGTCGAGGTAGGGCGAGGCGACGACGCGCATGAAGCTGTCGTCGAAGGTCTTGCGGTTGAGCAGGCCGGTGAGCGTGTCGCGCTCGCTGTAGTCGAGCAGGCGATGGAAGTTGCGGTAGACCTTGAGCACCGTCTCGACCTGGCGCCGCATGTCGTCGGCGAGCGGCTCGTCGGTCTCGATCTCGAGCACGCCGTAGGTCTCGTTCTCGGTGCTGAGCGCGAAATACGCGCGCGACGGCAGTCCGGGGACGATGAGCGTCTCGTCGCAGCTCAGGCAGGCCAGCCGGTCATGGTCGGAATCGAGCCGCGGCAGCGTCGAGAGATCGCTCCACAGCGGGTCCGAGACCGGCGCCACATCGCCCGGACCCATGCGCGCGCGCATCAGCCAATGCTGCTCCGGCGCCATGCCGACGCTGCGGTAGATCGCGATCACCGCCGGCGGCAGCAGCTCGCGGAACGCGCTGACGATCGTCGCGTCGAGCAGGTCCCGGTCCCGGAATCCGGTCAGCTCGGCGAGGTGTTCGACGACTCGGGACATGAGGGCAGATCCAGTTTCAGGCGTTCAGGTTCGGCCGCGGACGGGCGGGCCGGGATGCGCGCCCGCCGCACGATTCAGGCCAGGATGTCGGCCCCGGCATATCGCGCCACCAGCGCCAGCAACTCCTCTTCGGCATATGGCTTGCCCAAATAATGGTCGACACCCAATTCGGCGGCGTAGTCGCGGTGTTTTTGCGCGATCCGTGAGGTAATCATCACCACGGGCAGGTCGGCCAGGCGCGAATCGGACCTGACATTGCGCACCAGGTCGAAGCCGTCCATGCGCGGCATCTCGATGTCCGACAGCAGCAGCGCCGGGCGTTCCTCGGCCAGCCGCTCGAGCGCCTCGAGGCCGTCCTTGGCGGTGACGACGCGGTAGCCCTCGCGCACGAGCAGGCGCTGCGTGACGCGGCGCACGGTGAGCGAATCGTCAACCACCAGCACCATCGCCGCGCGCTGCGGCTGCAGCTCGACGGCGCGCGCCGGCTCGGCGCCGCGGTGCATGCGCGCGCGCGCGGCGTCGCCGTAGAGCGCGGCCAGCGCCACCGGGTTGTAGATCAGCGCCACCGCGCCCGAGGGCAACAGCGTCACGCCCGCCAGCCCCGGCATGCGCGAGAGCTGCGGACCGACGTTCTTGACCACCACTTCCTGGTTGCCGACGACCTCGTCGATGTGCAGCGCGACGCGCTGCGAGGCGCTGCGGATCACCACCAGGGCCTGGGTGCGGCCGGCGATCTCGCCGCGCGCGCCGCCCTGCAGCAGCGCCGGCAGCCAGAAGAAGGGCAGTGCCTCGCCCTGGAATTCACAGCTGCCGCTGTCGTAGGCGCGCTCGATCTCGGCGCTGGGCACGCGGCGCACGAGTTCGACCAGCGTCGACGGCACGGCGACGACGAGATCGCCGCAACGCAGCATCACGACCTGGGTCACCGCGGTGGTCAGCGGCAGCAGCAGCTTGAAGCGCGTGCCGCGCCCGGCCTCGCTCGCGGTCTCGACGCGGCCGCCCATGCCGTTGACCTCGGCGCGCACGACGTCCAGGCCGACGCCGCGGCCGGCGAGTTCGGTCACCGACTCGGCGGTGCTGAAGCCGGGCGTGAAGATCAGCTGCGCGAGTTCGGCATCGCCGGCCTGGGCGTCGACGAGCCCGCGCTCGATGCCGCGCTGGCGGATGCGGGCCAGGTCGAGGCCGGCGCCGTCGTCGGCGATGTCGACCCCGACCTCGTTGCCCGCCTGCGCCACCGAGATCGTGATCAGGCCGGTCGGGTCCTTGCCTGCGGCGCTGCGCGCCGCCGGCGCCTCGATGCCGTGCGCGACGCAGTTGCGCAGCAGGTGTTCGAACGAGCCGGCCATGCGCTCGAGCACGCCGCGGTCGATCTCGATCGCGCCGCCGACGATCTCCAGCCGCACCTGCTTGCCGGCGTCCCTGGCCGCCTGGCGCGCGGTGCGGTAAAGGCGGTCGGCGAGGCTCTCGAATTCGACCATGCGCGTGCGCAGCAGGTCGTCCTGGAGCTCGCGCGTGAGCCGGTTCTGCGCCGCCAGCTGGTCCTCGGTCGACTGCAGCGTGCGCTGCAGGCTGCGCTGCAGCGTCGCGACGTCGTTGACCGATTCGGCCATGAACCGCGTCAGCTCCTGGAAGCGCGTGAAGCGGTCCATCTCGAGCGGGTCGAAGGCCTGCGCCGCGGCCTTGGCGGCCTCGATGCGGGTCGAGATCTGGGTCTCGGCCTGGACCTCGATGTCGCGCAGCTGGCGCCGCATGCGCTCGAGGCTGTCGGTGAGGTCGCCGAGCGCGCTCTGCATCTGGCGCACGTCGCTGTCGATGCGCGCGCGCGTGATGCTGACCTCGCCCGCCTCGTTGACGAGGCGGTCGAGCAGGCCGGCGCGCACGCGCACGACGGCCGTCGCCGCCGCGGGGCGTTCGGCCGCGGCGGCGGCGGCGGCCGTGGTGGCGCCGGCGAAGCGCTGCCAATCGATCGTCGGCGGCGGCAGCGCCGGCGACGCGATCGAGGGGGCCGCTGCGGTGCTGGCGGGCGGTGCGGTCGCGGCGATCGCTGCGGCCGACGGCGCGGGATGCTCGAGAGGGGCCGGCGCGACCGGCGC